>SHLP01000039.1 GCA_004283055.1 Deltaproteobacteria bacterium | reverse complement strand
CTTGCAAGCCGAGCCGTTCGGCGCAGCCCCGTGTCCCGCTTTTTTCCGCGCCCCGTTATCCCCGCGAGCAAGCCCATCACCAGCCTCTCTCCCCCCTTTCGGAGTTGAGCTGCGACGGCACGCTGCCACTGTCATTCACGCTGTGATAAGCAGCCCACCGTGACCTCGTCGGATACGCGCCAGACCTACGTGGTTTCATCTTGGCTTTTTGCGCGTGTCCTCGGCGCGCTGCTCTTGATCGCCTTCGTGTCCTTGGGCGTACAAGCGAAGGGGCTCTTTGGGTCGACCGGGGTCATGCCCATCTCGATCCTGGTCGAGCAAGCGAAGAGCGCCGGTCATGGCTTCTGGCAGCATCCGAGCGCGCTGTGGTGGGGGAGCGGCGACACGATGATCGGCTTGGTCTGGATCGTCGGCGCGATTGCTTCGTTCGCGCTTCTCCTGGGCTTGGTGCCGAAGCTCGCTCTTGCGGTTTCGTGGTTTACCTACCTCTCCTTCGTCAGCCTTGGTTGGCCGTTCATGTCGTTTCAGTGGGACGTCCTCTTGCTCGAGGTCTCGTTTACGGCGTTCTTCTTCATGCCTTTGCGTTTCTGGGATCGGCCGGGCGGACATCCCGCTCCTCACCGAATCGCGCGTTGGGCCCTCTTGTGGCTCCTCTTTCGACTCGTGTTCCGGTCGGCATGGGTGAAGATCGCCAGTGGCGACGCCACTTGGGCAGACCTCAGCGCGCTCCGCTACCACTATTGGACGCAGCCTTTGCCGACTTCGCTCGCGTGGTACGCCAATCAGCTTCCCGAATGGTTTCAAACCCTCTCTTGCGGCTTGATGTTTGCAGTCGAGCTCGGGGCGCCCGTCCTTCTCTTGCTGCCCTGGGCCTGGGCGCGCCGCAGCGCTGCCGCTGCGATCGTCTTTCTCATGATCTTGATCGGGCTCACAGGCAACTACGGCTTCTTCAACTTGTGCACGATCGCGCTTTGCATTCCGCTCCTCGACGATCGACTCCTCGCTCAGTTCGCTCGAAGCAGATTCGATGCCACCCCTGCGCCCGACCGCAAAACCAAATGGAACGCCTGGCCCGGTGTAGCGCCAGCGCTCGTGATCCTGTTCTCCAGTGCGATCTTCGTGTCCGGCACGTTCGGCCCGGGCGCACCTCGTTGGTTGGCGCCGATCTACCCGTTCAGCACCATCAACAACTACGGGCTGTTTGCGGTGATGACGACGGAACGGCCGGAGATTGAAATCGAAGGCACTCTCGACGGGCAGAGTTGGAAGGCCTACCGATTCCGCTACAAGCCCGGTCCGCTCGAGAGGCCGCCGGTCTGGAACAGCCCGCATCAGCCGCGCCTCGACTGGCAGATGTGGTTCGCCGCGCTGGGCGACTACCGCCGGAACGCGTGGCTTGGGAACCTGATGCGGCGGCTATTGCAGGGCGAGCCAACGGTCCTTCGGCTCCTCGACGAGAATCCGTTTGAAGGTGAGCCGCCCAAGCAGATACGCGCCGTCGTGTATCGCTACGAGTTCACCGACTGGGATGAACGAAAAACCACGGGGCACTGGTGGAAACGTCGCGACCCGGCGCTTTACGCCCCGATCCTAGGTGTCGAAATTGCGCGGCCTAGTACTGAAGAGTGAACGAGACGGCAGCCCAGTAGCTTCGCACCCGGTACTTACCGGGGCATCCCGTCCGGACAACCTGCTGGTCGGAGCAGAGCTCTACTTCTTGCGGCGGGTTTGTTCCCGGAACTTGTGCAGTGTTGCCGATGTATTCGTTGCCGAAGGTCTTGCCGGTCGAGGAAAACAGCCCCGCGAGGTCGAGCCTGTACTTGTCCTTGATGCTCGGGTCGTTTCGGTCGTTCCAATAGAAGCCCAGACCGGCGCTGCCCGTCGAGAAATTGAACGGCGTCGGAGGCGGCGTGAAGTACTGTGCAAACTCCCCGGTCGTTGCGCTGTTGGCGATGTTGGCGCCTAGTCGGAGCGCGATGAAGTCCTTCTTGAAGCGATACTCGAAGCCGATCTTGAGGCTCCAGCTGTTCTGCCAGCCAAACGGCACCACGATTGGATCCAAGCCGGTGCCATCGGTGGCGACGGTTTGGTTCTTGTTCCCGGTCTTTTTCGCCGCGTGGAACTGAGCGCGCACTTCGAAAGCGAGCAACAAATGACTGTTCGCCTGATACGACACCCCAAAGTGGATCGCGTGAGGGATGAACCAGTCCGCGCTTGCATTGAGGTCGAGCGCGGTGTCACCAAGGATGGTTTCCGTGCTGCCCGTCAGCTTGATCTTCGAGTACATGCGGTACATCGCGCTGATCCTGACTTTGCGGTGCGGTTTGATGGTGAAGCCGAATCGCGGTGAGGGGAAGCCAACGCCGCCAATGTTGTTCTTCACGTTCTGGTAGCTGACCGAACCAAACACCGCGCCGACGTTCTGATAAAGATCGGAGACTTGCTTCGAGAAGGGCAGCCGCAGCGCCATCCCCAGCAGGAACTTCTCGTGGACGCGAAAAGAGAAGCCCGCGGAGAACTCTCCAACGAAGAAGGTCACATCGAGGTCGCGCGGCTCCGGGCTCGTACAGTTCGGCGGGGTGGACGGAGCGTATTGTGGCCCATCCCCGACCGGATCGCCGTCCACGCATCTGACGTTGCTGAACGAGGATCCATAACCCGTTTCGATGTAAATGCCGCCGGCGAAAACGACGCGAGGCGCGATTCTTCCCGCGATGAAGCCCGCGGGAATTGGACCAAACCCGACGCCGGAATCGACCGTCGTGTTGGGGCCTGCGACCGGCGCGCGCTGGTTGGTAAACAGCGCCGTGAAGTTGACGGTGAAGCCGAGCTTGTCAATCCCGTCCAGGTTGGCCGGGTTGAGCACGAGCGCAGCGGGCCGGTCGAGGTAGGTGACCCCGGTGAGGCCCATACCGATGCTCCGAGAGTCGTAGGCGGTAGGCTCGGGGTTGGCGCTGGCGAGCGCTGGAGTCAGCGTGCCGACTGCGAGGCAAGCTATGAGTAGTTTGTGCTTCATAACGGGGGCTCCTCCACCCAACGCGCGGCCCGGGGCGTCGGCGCAGGATACATGGAAAGCCCGCTGATAGGTCAACCAAAAACCACCTGGCTGGTGCACAAATAACCAGGTGAAATCCGCTCCTTAGCCGACAGGTCTCAAATCGCAGCGAGCTTCGTGGGGCAACCTACGCCGGTGCCGCCAAGCCCGCAGTAGCCGCCTGGGTTCTTTGCGAGGTACTGCTGGTGGTAGTCCTCCGCATAGTAGAACGGAGGCGCGTCGAGGAGCTCGGTCGTGATGGGTCCGTATCCGGCTTCGTCGAGCGCGCGCTGGAAGCGCTGCATCGATTCCGTCGCGGCCTCGCGCTGTGCGTCGTCAAAGCAATAGATGCCGGACCGATACTGCGTGCCGCGGTCGGCGCCCTGGCGCATCCCCTGCGTCGGGTCGTGGCTCTCCCAGAACAGCGTGAGAAGGGAGTCGTAGCTGACTTCGGCCGGCCGATAGACCACCAGGACGACCTCGTTGTGGCCTGTCAGGCCGGAGCACACCTCTTGATAGCTGGGATTTGGAGTTTGGCCGGCGGCGTAACCGACCGCGGTCGTGAAGACGCCTCTGGTTTCCCAAAACTTCCGTTCGGCTCCCCAGAAGCATCCGAGGCCAAACATCGCTCTTTTCGTGTCCTCGGGAAAGGGGCCTTCGAGCGGAGCGTCGAGGACGAAGTGACGGGCCGCGACGGGCATTTTCGCTTCACGCCCTCGGAGGGCCTGCTCGGCCGTGGGCATGTGGAGCTTCTTCTCGGAGCTGAAGAACATGCCTAGACCATAGAGAAGGTGCGGCAGAGCGCCAGTCCTGGGGCGGCTCCGGTTGGCGATCCGTCGATAATACGATAACCCAGCTCCATGGACGAGCAGCAGATCTCGGAGATCGCCGAGCGGCTTCGAGGGAGCCAGAGCATCCTGTTCATCACGGGAGCTGGGATTTCCGCCGACTCGGGCTTGCCGACGTACCGAGGAATTGGGGGGCTGTACGAGCAGGAGGAAACCGACGACGGCATTCCCATCGAAGCGGCGCTCTCCGGAGCGATGTTTCAGCGTGATCCGGCGCTCACCTGGAAGTACATCCACCAGATCGAGAGCTCCTGCCGCGATGCGGGGCCGAATCGGGCCCATCACGCGATTGCCGAGCTCGAGCAGCGATTCGATCGGGTATGGACGCTGACCCAGAACGTCGATGGTTTGCACCATGCAGCCGGCAGCGCACAGGTCATCGACATCCACGGCGATGTGCATCGCTTGTTGTGTACTAGCTGCGGTCACCGCTGGCGGGTGCGCAGCTACCTCGGCCTCGACATTCCTCCGTCGTGCCCTGAGTGCGCGTCGTTGGTTCGCCCCGAGGTGGTGTTGTTCGGCGAAATGCTGCCCTTGGATCGCGCGCGCCTTCTGCAGGAGGAATTGATGCGTGGATTCGATGCCGTGTTCTCCATCGGCACGACCAGCGTGTTTCCGTACATCGCCGAGCCCGTCATCGACGCGCGACGGCGCGGCGCGCTGACGGTCGAAATTAACCCTGGCACCAGCGAAGTTTCACACATCGTAAACCACCGGCTTCGGACGGGAGCCGCTGCGGCGATGGATGCGGTTGTCCGCGCCCTCGATCGTGCCTAGGCTTTGCTGCCATGGGGGCTCAAGGGCAGGGCTATCGGTACGACGGCTCGTACGAAGAGAGCGTTCATCTCGCCGACGGGCAGAGGATCAAGCTCCGTCTGATGCGCCCGTCCGATAAGGAGATGCTTCGCGAAGGCTTCGAGCATCTCTCTGCCGATTCCCGCTACGCGCGCTTCATGACGCCGAAATCCAGGCTGACCGACGCGGAGCTCGACTACCTGACCAAGGTCGACGGGGTGAACCATTTTGCGATGGGTGCGATTCGACGTCGCTTGCTATCGACCGACGAGGGCATCGGCAGCGCGCGCTTCGTGCGCTTACCGGCCCAGCCCGATACGGCCGAGCCCGCGGTGACGGTTCTGGATGAGTTCCAGGGCAAAGGGCTGGGCTCGATTCTCCTACAACGGCTGATCGAGGCCGCCTGGGAGAGAGACGTCCGCTGGTTCGTGAGCGAGCTGCTGGCAGAGAACAAGGCCTCGAAGCGCATGATCGAATCGCTGAGTCCCGAGGTTAAGTTTCGCCACTCGGGAGACGGCGCCTTGGTTGCGACGCTGCCCGTTCCCGAACCCGACCGAACGCCGACCGCGCCAGGTTTCTTTGCAGGGACGTCGGTCCACAAGCTTCTTTCCTATGTAGCTCGATCGAACGTCTCGGTTCGGCCCCGCGTCACGAAGCCACCCGCAGCACCGGACTAGGAAACCTGGACCGGGAACATCATGGGCGCGCGCACTTCGACCATGCGCTGCGCGCTGGTGAGGGTGCCGAGGATCCGAAGGGCAAATGCAAAGGCCGTCCCTGGGCCTCGGCTGGTGATCAGCTTGCGATCGGCCACGACCGAGTGCTCGCTGTAATCGCCCCAGCCTTCGAGCTCGCCCTTGACGCTTGGATGGCTGGTCAGCTGGTAGTGCTCGAAGACACCGTGTGCCTGAAGCGCAATCGGGGCGGCGCAAATCGCAGCGACCCAGCGCCCACCTCGCTCCTGCTCACGAAGAAGCTCTCCGACCCTCGACGAGGCGGCCAAGCGCTTGGCGCCTTCAGCTCCGCCTGGAAGAACCAGCACATCGAATTCACCGTCGACGCTTTCGAGCGCTGCGTCGGGCGTGATCGTCACGCCGCGGCTGCATCGAACGGGCCCGGCGCCGTCTACCCCTGCGACCGTGACTTCGATTCCGCCGCGGCGCAGCACATCGATGCTGATCACGGCTTCCATCTCTTCGCTGCCCTCTGCGAGCAGCACGAGGGCCGTCGGCTCTTCGCTCATCGCAAATCCTCGCAGTTTCGTGATTTATCGGCTTTGCAGATCTCCGCGATTCGTTCGCGGAGGGCGGTCTCGAGCTTCGTGAGCCCCAGGCTCTTCGCGAGGTCGATCGCTGCGGTAGCGCTCACGCGGTCGACCACGAAGGCCTTCAAGCCGAGCAAGGCGCTCACCCGCTGCCCTGATTTGCAATGCACGACCGCAGGCAGTGCGTCCTGCTCGTCCAGCGCTCTGCCAAGCGCGCGCGCATTGGCTTCAGTCAGCCCGGCTGGGCCTGGGACGGGGATGGACACGAATTTCATACCTAGGCGCTCGACATACGCCTGCTCGCCCTCGTCGCCGGGCTCGCTTTCAGCACGGAGGGAGATCAAGGTCCGGTAGCCTGCCTCTTCAATGGCCTTGAGCTGATCGGGGGACGGCTGGCCTCCGATGAGCAGGCCGGTCTTGGTGACCCTGGCATTGGGGATCGGGACCAGCGGTGGAGTTTGGTCGATCGTCTTTGGAGCGGGCGGCTTTTCGGGTCGCCGGTCCGCCGATGCCTGCGACGGAACGCCGAGCAGAGCGCCCCCGGCGAAGAAGAAGACCAATGGAAGTGCGCGCGCGAGCATGGGACCCCTCATCCGATGGTATGGCGTTTGAGCGCGCGTCCGATGTAGCGGACCTTCTGGCGCAAGGGGAATCGGCCGAGGTTCACCTTGACCACACCTTGCGTGAATGCGCTCTTTCGCGAGTAATCGATGTTCACGTCGACAATCACCGGTCGCCCTGTTGCAGCGGTCGCAAGCGCCTCGTCGAGGGCTCGATCGACCGCCATGTCGTTCTCCATTTTGATGTATGCCGCACCAGTCGCAATTGCTACGCCCTCGATCTGCAAATCACCGGTAATGGTGCAGGTCTTGTCCTTTAGCGGAATTGCCTGGAACTGAGAGATCTGAGCGAGCTCGCCGTCGTGGAAGACGAAGAAGACCGCCCCCAGCTCGTTCATCGTGGCGGTCAAGATCTCCAGCGCCGTCATCATGAAGGCGCCGTCGCCTACGATGGCGCAGACCTGCTTGTCCGGGTGAGAGAGCTTCACGCCGATGGTGCCAGGCACGCAGTAGCCCATGCAGTTGAAATCGGTCGGCGAAATCAGGTGCTTCGACTCATACACCGGGAACTGCTCCGCCGTGAGGAAGGTATGGTTTCCATCGTCCACCACGACGTAAGCGTCCCGATCGAGCTTCTTTCGAAGCTGCCGAAAGAAGATCCCTGGACTGACCTTTTCTTCGTTGACCTTGCGTGTCCAAGTTTCGAAGAACGCTCGTTTGTCCTCTCT
The DNA here is from genome assembly GCA_004283055.1 of Deltaproteobacteria bacterium. Lineage (GTDB taxonomy): Bacteria > Myxococcota_A > Polyangia > Polyangiales > Houyiibacteriaceae > SG8-38. The sequence continues at coordinate 20,670 of SHLP01000039.1, read as the reverse complement.
GATGCGCCGTGTCAGCGCGCTCCGATCCGGAGCGCGTCGCTGCTCCTTTTTGAGCGCTTCGAGCAGGGCCATCATGAACAGCTCCCCGTCGGACTCGATCGCGACGGTAGCCGGGTAGTTCTTGCTGAAGACCTCGGGATCGATGTCCGCGTGGATCAGTTTCTCCGGAATGGGCATGCCGTAGCTTCCCGTTGCGAGCTCTGCGAAACGGACGCCGACTGCCAGCAGGCAATCGACGCCCTCAAAGGCCTTGCGCGCCGCCGGTACGGCCGACGGACCGAAGCCAAAGCCCGCGTGCAGAGGGTGGTCATGCGGAAAGACGCTGATCCCCTGAAGCGTGGTGGATACCGGCGCGCCCAGAAGCTCGGCGACCTCGGTGCTCCACTTCGTCGCCTCCCGCGCGCCCCAGCCGAGATACAGGCCCGGCTGCTCCGCGGCGCGGAGAAGCTCGACCGCGCGCGCCAACGACGCGGGGTCTGGCGAAGGCGCCGTGTAGGTGGGCACGAAGTCTGGGACCGCTTCGACTTCAGCGGTGAACATCTGAACGTCGCCAGCGATTTCGACGAACACCGGGCCCGGCAGGCCGGAGGTCGCGATCTCGTACGCGCGGTAGATCGTCGACACCACGTTTTCGTGCTTGTCGACTAGGAACGCCGCCTTGGTGATGCCGTCGAGAACGCGCTGCTGGTCGAGCTGATGCAGCTGGTAGTGGCGACCCGAGTCCCGCCGGACGCCGCCAGAGATGACGAGCAGCGGAACCCCGTCGAGGTAGGCTTCGCCGATGCCGCTCATCGCATGGGTCATACCGGCTGCGGGAACGACGAGCAGACAGCCTATGCTGTCGCTGACGCGACTGAACGCCTCGCCCATGAAGCTGGCGCCCTGCTCATGGGTCACCAGAACGGGGGTGATCTGCTCGCTACGATTCAGCTGGTCGTAGATTTCGGTGTTGTGAACCCCGGGAATGCCAAAGGTGTATCTCACGCCGATCTTCTCGAGCGCCCGCGCTGTCAACCATGCACCGCTCTGCTTCATGCGCTACCTCACACCTCTGCCGGTCTGAATCGCGCGAGCCGCGACGCGTCCCGAATACACGCAGCCACCGAGGAACGATCCTTCGAGCGCCCGCTTCCCGTGCATGCCACCACCGCCGAAGCCACAGGCCTCGCCGACGGCGAACAGGTTGGGGATGGCGTTCCCGTGCGTGTCGAGAACCCGCGCGTCGAGGTCGACCTGAATTCCGCCCAAGCTCTTGCGGGTGAGGATTTGCGTTCGAATTGCGATCAGCGGCATCGCTTCCGGGTCGAGGATAGGCGCCATGTTGCAAGTTCGCAGCCGGTCGCCGAGGTACTGGCGCAGGTGCGCGATCCGGCGAAGTTGGTCGTCGTTCTGGAACTTGGAGCCGCGCGCGATGTTGGCGTCGTAGTCCAAGATCTCCCGTTCCAAGAGCTGGGCGTCGACATCGTTGCTGCCGGCCAGGGCGTTCATCTGGCTGGCCAGCTCGGGAACGCCCCCTGCCGTCACGAAATCAGGGCAGTGGTCGATGAACTCCTGGACCTGCTCGCCGTTGCCCTGCAAGAGGCGCACGACAAAGGCCACCATCTTCTTCTCGCGAACGGCCTGGTTGAATTCGGCGCCCGAAATGGCGAACTCTTTGTTGGCGATCTTGCGGTTCATCACCTGCCATGAATACTTCTTCTTCTCTCGACAAATGCGGTCGACCAAGAAGCGCGTGTCGTAAGAACCGACGAGCGGCGGGTCGACGAAGCGCCGCCCCTCGTAGTTGAGCCAGAGCGCCGACTTGCCAGGAACCATGCTCAGGCCGTGGTTGGGGAAGAGCGGTTCCCAGTGGCGGACGCCCGCGGCGTAGTTCCACATCTTTTCGAGGTGCGTCACGTTGCCTCCGAGCTCTGCGACGCGCTCGAGGAGCTTTCCATCGGCTTCAGGAATCGAGCCGTTGAGCATCGGGTCGGGCGGCTCGCCCCATTGTTTTCTCGGCCAGACCTCGCGGACCTTGTCGTGGTTGCCGGCGATGCCGCCCGCCGCGATGACGATTGCGTCGCCCAGTGCCTCGAACGAGCCGGCTCCGTGGCTGCCGTGGCAACCGACGACTAGGCCACGCTCGCGAGTCAGGCCGTCGACCCTGTGATCGAAGTGGAGCTCGAGCAGCCCGGCCTTTTCGTGCGCCTCGAGCCTCGCGGTCAACGGCCGGATGATCCCTTCGCCGGTACCCCAGACGATGTGGAACCGCGGCACCGAGTTCCCTGGCACGAAGTAGCCACGCTCGGTCCAATTCACCGCGCGAAAAAAGCTCACGTCACGCTCGGCGAGCCAGCCACGAACCTCTTCGGTACAGCGATGGACATAGGCCTGCGCCCAGCGGTACGGCCAGACGTCGTTTGGGTCCAGCTCGCCGTAACGCACCCAATCCTTCATCGCCAGGTCGACCGAATCCTCAATGCCGTTCTTTCGTTGCTCCGGCGAGTCGACGAAGAAGATGCCTCCGAAGGACCAAGCCGCGAGCCCCCCGATGCGATCGCGCGATGCGGCGTCCAGCAGGACGACCCGCTTGCCCGCATCGAGGAGCTCGAGCGCCGTCACCAAGCCTGAGAGCCCCGCGCCGATGACCACGACCTCAGCGCTGTATGTGCTTCTTCCAGGCATCGAGGACGCGCGAGCATAACAGATACGCGGTCGGGAAAAAGGAGCCTTCTCCGCCTGAATTCAAAACTCTACGAGCTCGAGTCCCTGAGGGTTGCGCGCACGGCACGGCCTTGTACGGTCCGGCTCGGAGGGCAGATGCGCGAGCTCGATGGAAAAGTTGCGGTGGTCACGGGAGCTGGGCACGGCATTGGGCGAGAAACCGCGCTCGCGCTGGCCGCCAAAGGGTGCCGGCTCGCGATTTGCGATGTGAACGAGGCCGCGCTCGAAGGGGTGCGTCACGAGGTCGAGCTCGGCGGCGCGACTGTTACCGCGCATCGTGTCGACGTCTCCGACAGAGCCCAGATGGAGGGTTTCGCAGCCGAGGTCGTTGCGGCGCACGGCGCGGTCCACATCCTCATCAACAACGCCGGTGTCACGGTCTACGCTTCATTCGAAGAGCACAGCGTCGAAGACCTCGAGTGGATCCTCGGCGTGAACCTCTGGGGCGTTCTCTACGGTTGCAAGTTCTTCCTCCCGCACCTCAAAGCGGGCGGGGAGGGCCACATCGTCAACCTGTCGAGTGTCTTCGGAATCATCGCGCCGCCTCTTCAGACGAGCTACGTGGCCAGCAAGTTCGCGGTCCGGGGCTTCAGCGAGTCCCTGAGGTCGGAGTTGGCCGACGCCCACGTCGGCGTCACCTCGGTCCATCCGGGAGCGATCAAGACCAACATCATTCAAAATGCGCGCTTGGTGACCGACACGCACCAGGAGCTCCGGAACAGTACCCAGGAGCTTTTCGACCGACTTGGCACGACGCCGGATGTCGTCGCCGCGCGGATCGTGAAGGCGATCGAGTACAACTCACCGCGCGTCTTGATCACCAAGGAGGCGCGCGTGGCCGATGCATTGAAGCGCCTCATGCCTGCAACGACCGACGGCATCGTGGCCCGCGTGTTCAAGAGGATCTCTCCGCGGTAGCCGTGCCAGGCGTTCAACGAGAACGTTTTGGGGACTTCAGCGTGCTCCGTCGCGAACCGAGCGGTGCAGAGACGGTCACCGTTCATTTCGCGCACGCAACCGGCTTCAACGCGGAGACCTACGCCATGCTCCTCGAGGGTCTCGACGCGTCGATTGCCGCGTATCTCATGGACGCGAGAGGGCATGGACGTTCGACGGCGACCGCGAAACCAAAGAAACTGAACAGCTGGCGGCCCTACCGCGACGATCTCGAAGCGTTTGTCGAAACGCTTCCGCAGCCGGTGGTGCTCGGTGGACATTCGATGGGGGCAACCGTGAGCATGGAGTTGGCCGCGGCCCGGCCCGACCTGGTTGGTGGCCTGGTTCTCGTCGACCCCGTGATCGTTCCGCCAGCTCATATCCCCATGCTGGCCGCGGCCCGCACCCTGGGTCTGACCGAGCGTATCGTGCCGATCGCGCGGATGGCCGCTCGCCGGCGGATGGAGTTCCCGTCGAAACGGGCTGCGGTCGAGAACTACGTCGGCAAAGGCCCGTTTCGAACGTGGCCCCAAGAATGGATCGAAGCCTACGTGGAAGGCGGCACGGTGGAGAACGACGACGGCACGGTTCGCCTCAGCTGTGATCGCGCGTGGGAGAGCCGGACCTTCGCGATGGCCACGGTCAACCCGTATCGGGCGCTCCGCAAAGTGCGCTGTCCGATCACGCTATTTGCTCGGGAGCACAGCGGCCCACCGTTCACCCGAGCGTCGCGCAACGCGTTCATGCGATGCCGGCCCGAGACACGGCTCTTGGTCCTCGAAGACGTCACGCACTTCATGGCGATGGAGCGCCCCGATGTCGTGGTCGAGGAGCTCGGACGTACGGCCGAGCGGGTGCGATCAGAGCTCGGATAGCTCGCGCTCGAAGCCCCCGGACAGGATTGGAAAGCGGCACCAGGTCTTTGGGTCGAGGTTTTTGTCGTCCACGTGAAAGGACGGGGCGTAGCGCTCCCGTTTCCACTGGTTGCGCGACCAGAGCTCGAAAAAGCGAGTCACCCAGCCGCGAAGGGTGTCTTCGTCGTATTCGGAGAATTCGCTTCCGAGGATTTCGAGGCAGTCGGCGGGCGGCAGCTTGTCGCCGATCGCGAGCCGCTCGATGATGTCGAGCACCGGGTAGGGCATCAGGTCCCCCTCATCGGTCTGGTCGCTTCCTTTGGGACGGAGCTCGGCGGTCGGAGTCTGCACGTTCACCGCATGTAGTGCGGGAATCGGCCGCAAGCCTTCAGGGCCCTTGCGCTCGAGCCAGAGGAGCCAGTGCCTAAGGAAGGCCTTGTCGATACCGGCAATCGGACTGAGCCCTCCGCAGGTGTCGCCGTCCATCGTCGCGTAGCCAACCGCAGCCTCGGAGCGGTTGCTCGTCGACAGGAGCAGTGCGCCCCGCATGTTGGCCAACATCCAAACGCTTGGGCCACGCGCGCGAGCCTGGATGTTCTGCAGGGTGATGTCGTCTTCTTCCCAGGTCAGAGGACGGCCGACCGCATCGGAAATCAGTTTCTCATAGGCTTCGACGATGTGCTGCACGTCGAGGATGTAGAACGTGGCGCCGAGCGCCTCGGCGACGGCCGTAGCGGCGTTGCGTGTGACCTCGCCGCTGTTATCGGTGGGCTGGTAGGCGCAGCAGAGAAGCTTTCGAACCCAATCGCGGGCCCTGGGCCCGGCGCCCATGCCGACCTTTTCACCGAAGCGCTCGACGCCCAGCTCTGCGATTGCGCGATCGACCATGAGCGAGACGAGGCATGCCGCTGCGGCGGAATCGGCCCCTCCGCTGATGCTCAGTACGAAACCCCGCGAGTGGCTCTTTCGAAGATAGTCGAACAGGGCGAGCGTGATTGCGCGCGTGAACTCCTCTTCTTTGTGGTCGGGACTCGATTCCCATGGGGCTGAGCTGGGTGTGCTGCGCTCCATCTTCGCGCGCGGAAACTCGAAGCCGACGCTGACTCTCTTGGCCCCCGGGTCGGTCCGATCGGCCTGAAAGCTGGTCGTTCGCACCTGCTCGGTCTGCGACGCTTCGACGTCGATCACCGCTGTCGTCAAAACCGAGTCGTCGAAGGTGAGGCGCTGCGAGCGGGCCAGCATTCTGCCGTTCTGCGCGATGTAGCAACCGCCGTCGTAGATCACGCGGCCGGCTTCATTGCCAAGTAGGTTGGCGTAGAGGTAGCCCACAGCCATCGAGCGTGAACCTTCGAGGACCAGGCGTTCACGCACTTCGTGCTTGCCGAAGGCGAAGTGGCTCGCGCTCGGGTTTACGATGAGGTCCATCGCATGGCCGTCGATCGCTCCACGACGTTGCGCAACCCAAGCGTCTTCGCAGATCTCGAAGCCGACGCGCACGCCCGCGAAGTCGAAAAAGACGTCGCCGAACGGGTAGCTCTTCCCGTCACGCTCGAGCTCGACCACCTGATGGTTGGGCCAGGGCTTGAACCATCGCGGCTCGTAGTGAAGGCCCTCTCCGGCGAGATGCTCCTTGGCGGCGAAGCCTGCAATCTGCCCGTCCGCCACGACGCAGGCGGTGTTGTAGAGGCCGCCCCGGCGGCGCACCGGCATCCCGAAGCTGACAACCATGCCCTTGGTTTGGGGCAAGAGCTCCAGCAGCATCGACCAGGCGCGATTCGCGACGTCCGGGCCGAGAAACGCGTCTTCGCAGCCGTAGCCCGTGGTGCAGAGCTCGGGCAGCACGAGCAGAGCCGCTCCCTCGACATGCGCCTGGCGCAGGACCGCCTCGATGCGCTTCTGGTTGCCTCCCCAGTCGAGTGGGGTCTGATTCAACGACGCGGTCGCGACCTTGATCGGAATCATACGCCCTCTCTAGCACCGCTCCGCGCCCGGGAGCGGGTTTGTGGATTGACCGCCCGAGAAGCGCGACGTATTCTGATTTCTAAGATCGTCAGTTTCTGCTAATTTGAGTAATATATGACCTTTCAGCAAGCCCCCCCAGGCCTCGGAAATCAGTACGATTCGGACCCGCTTCTCCTCGAATACCTGGAGCGCGTCCTTCCGGCCGAGCTTCTTCAGCGCTTCGAGCCCGAGTACCGCGAGCTCGGCGAGCTCAACGGCGGCGAGCTCTACCGACTGTCCTTGACGGACCTCGAGAACGAGCCGGTTCACCGCGTTTGGGATGCCTGGGGCAATCGGGTCGACGAGGTCGAGGTCACCGAAATCTGGAAGCGGGCTCAGGTCCTTTGCGCCACGCACGGCCTGGTTGCCGCTGGCTATGACGCCGAGCTCGGGCCTCATGCGCGCGTTCATCAGCACGTCCTGAACTACGTCGCGCAGGCTTCGCTCGACACTTACAACTGTCCTTTGGCCATGACCGACGGAGCAGCGCGTACCCTGCTCGATTCGGGCAACCAAGCGCTGATCGATCACGCAGTTCCGCGCCTGCTCTCCCGCGACCCGGCCACGATGTGGACCTCCGGCCAATGGATGACCGAGCGGATTGGCGGATCCGATGTCGGGCAGACCGAAACGGTCGCGCGGCACGACGGTGACCGCTGGCGGCTTTACGGCACGAAGTGGTTCACGTCGGCGACGACGGCCGACATGGCCCTCACCCTGGCGCGGCCCGAAGGCAATCCGCCGGGCGGCCGAGGTCTGGCGATGTTCTACCTCGAGCTTCGCGACGACCACGGGAGGCTACAGAACCTTCACATCAACCGGCTCAAAGACAAGTTCGGAACGCGCAAGCTCCCGACTGCGGAGCTCACTCTGGACGGGGTCGAAGCCATTCCGGTTGCGGGGCTCGACAGCGGAGTTCGCAACATCACGCCGATGTTGAACGTCACGCGCACATGGAACGCGGTCGCGGCGGTTCTCGGGATGCAGCGCGCCGTTGCGCTGACCCGCGACTACGCGCGCAAGCGCGAAGCGTTCGGCGCTGCCTTGATCGACAAGCCGCTTCACGTCGACACGATGGCCGACATGATCGCCGAGACCCAGGGCGCATTTCTGCTCGCATTTCGCGTCGTCGAGCTCCTCGGCCGAATCGAAGCCGGCGAGGCGAGCCAAGCCGAGCAACTCCTGAGCCGCCTGCTCACGCCGATCGGGAAGCTCACGACCGGAAAGCAAGCTGTCGCCGTGGCCTCCGAGGCCCTCGAATCCTTCGGAGGCGCCGGGTACGTCAACGACACCGGTCTCCCCAAGCTCCTCGCCGACGCGCAGGTGCTGCCCATTTGGGAGGGGACCACCAATGTGCTGTCGCTCGATACGCTTCGCGCGCTCAAGCAAGACGGTGTTTGGGATGCCTATGTGGGCGATGTTGACGCACGCCTCGACGCGACGACCGATTCGCGTTTGCAAGGAGCGGTGGAACGCAGCAGGTCCGCGGTGCAGCACGCGGGGCGTTGGCTCGGGGCGACGCTCTCGGAGCGCGACCTGATCGAAGCTGGCGCCCGACGCTTTGCGATGACGCTCGGTCGCGCTACGGAGCTCGCATTGCTCGGCCAGCACGCGCAGTGGTGCCTCGACCATGGAAAGGGCGAGCGCGCCATGGCCGCCGCGCGTCGCTTCGCCAAGAGCCGCATCGACCTCATCGAGGACGATGATTTCATGGGCGAGAGCCGTTTGCTGGTCGACTGAACGACCGGCGCGCCTGCGCTAGCGTCCCGGGAAAATCGGCCCGTCGAGCGGGGTAGGCAAGCCGCTTGGTACTGTCTTGGGGCGGTCTGCGCTTCGGCTGTCGTCACGCAGGCCCTTGCGGACGAAGAGCTCGATCAGGCGAACGTCCTCTTCCCCAAAAGAAATGCCTGTTTGCTCCAGCTCGTGGCGGACCGCGTCTTCGAGTCGCTTCACCGACCCGTTGTGGAAATAGGGTTCGCTTTCGAAGAGGTTTCGAAGCGTCGGAGCGCGGAATCGGCCGATGTCTTCGGAGAGCCCGGTTACCTCGGCCCGGCCCTCGTCGATGATGCCGTCCGACGCAGGCACGTTGCGGTTTGCAAAGGTTTCGGACTCGAAGAGGGGAGGGCTGTGACAGTCATCGCATCCCATCTCGGCGAAGAGGAACATTCCCTCGACGAGCTCCTCGCTGAGGGTCGCCGCCTGTCCACCGGCGTACGCGTCGTAGAGTGAGCGGCTGGAGACCATCGTTCGCTGAAAGGCCGCGAGCGCGGATGCGAGGTTTTGCACAGTGACCTCGGGATTTTCGGGGAACGCCGCGGCAAAAAGCTCGACATACTCGGGAATCGCCATGAGCTCGGCGATCGCGATCTCCGGGTCGAGATTCAGCTCGTCCTCGGCAAGCAAGGGGGTAATCGCCTGTGCCTCGAGGGACTCGCTGCGGCCGTCCCAGAAAAGGCTTTCCCGAAAGGCGAGGTTGAAGAGCGCCGGTGAGTTGCGGCGAAGGGTGTTCGGTCCTTCACGGCCGGGCCCGGCGAGCGGACCTGCGCCGTGACCGACGGCAACAGGCAGAGCGTCGCTCATGCCCCAGAACTCGCTATGACAGGTCGCGCAGGCGGTGACTCGATCGACCGAGAGAATCGGGTCGTAAAAGAGCAGGTTGCCGAGCCGGATCCGTGCCTCCGGCACGTCCTGCGCGATTTTGGGCAGCGGCGGGAACTCGGTCACCGGCCAGGGCAGAGGAGCCGCCGTGTTCGGTGCACCGTCCGAGCCCCCCAAACCGCTCCAGCCATTCAGCGGTTCAGCCGGGTCGCCGCAAGCGGCCACGAGAGCCACGAGAGCGACGGCCAAGCAGGAGAGGCGTCGCATCGATCACTGCTGAGGGCAGCCAGGCGTGACGCCTTCGAACAAGTTCGGCAGCTCCTGGATCCACTCCCGAATCAGCTCTACGCCCTCGGCGTGAACGATGGTGCGACCTACGGGCGCCATTCGTTCGCCCGCAGCGACCGATTCCATGCGGCAGAGCAAGAACGACGCGTCGGGGTCACCGGGGACCACGTCCAGGCTTTGCTCGCAGTCGACTCCGTTGCCTCCCGATGTATGGGGCTTGCAGACACCCCAGGTAAAGAAGCTCGTTCCGGTGCCGGGGTCCATGCTCTGGTAGTCGAGGTAGAGGCCCTTGTCGGCGATCTCCCCGTAGGGCGCCGGCGCATGGCAGTGTGCGCAGTTCGAGTCGAAGTACGAGCGTACGCGGTCATGGAGACCGGCCTCGGTGTCGACGGCGGGGGCCGACACGTAGGTCGTCCTCTCGTCGACGGGAAGAGGCTCCGCATCGAACATCCCCAGGCTGTTCATGTAGTCGATCTGGTTCAGCACGCCGATCCCGTCGCCATAGTCGTTGTCGCGGTTGAACATCCCGGTCGAAGGCCCAAGCGAGCGTCCCGCGACGCTGTGGCACTCCTTGCACTGGGGGACGCTCGGGACCTCGTAGTCCAGCAAAATGGTTTCGCCGAGTGCGTTCACCCAGCTCACGTCGAGCACAGGACCGAAGTTGACGCGCTCGGCGTCATCGTTGCTGCCTTCGGGATAGACGTACGTCCAGGTGTCGACTTTGTCCTCGCCGAACACGAGCAGGCGCGTTTCGATGAGCTGGTAGCCCAGCTCGGGTTGGGTTGCATCGACGGGGTAGGCGAAGGTCTTGACGTAGATGGTTCCCGCGGGGTTCAGCCAGCGCTCGGTGTCGGAGTACACGATCTGCTCGCCATCGGGCACCTGCACGAAGCGGAACTTCGCCGCATCGTCGGTGAACAGTGCAGCCGTGACCTCGTAGGGGATCAGCCCGTCTTCCGGGATCTGGTCCGGGATGCTCTTGAACAAGCCCCATTCGGACAAGAGCGCGGGCGGGCCCGAGGTTCCGCCGGATCCTCCCATGCCGCCTACGCCAGCCATGCCGCCTACGCCACCTTCGCCACCCGCGCCGGCCATTCCAGCCGCGCCGCCGGCGCCACCGTCACCGCCGGAACCAGCGCTGCCACCGGCACCGGCCGTGCCGCTAGCGCTGCTATCGCTCCCGCAGCCCACGGCGATCGAGAGAAGGAAGAGCAGGAAACCAAAGCTAAGCTTCTTCATGTGACCTTTCCTTTTGAGCGTGACCGAGTTCGTCTACGGGACGCAGAGGAACGGGGTTTGGTCGGTCGAGGCGTTGTCCTGAGCGCAGGTGATGTACTCCTCGAATGACGGGTTGATCGGGTCTTGGCAAATATCCCCGATTACCAAGACCGTGGCCGCGGCGTCCGCGTCCTCGCCCAGGCAGAGCCCAACGTCGGTCGGGTTCTCGAGGTAGCCGTCCCAGACGATGTTCGGCACGTTTGGTCGGCCAACGCTTCCGAAGCCGAGAATCTTGAAGAGCGTGCCGAAGTCGCCCAGCGGGTCGGTTCCGTTGTTGGTGAACACGTTGTCGTGGATGTAGTTCTGCTTCACGTAGGGATCATATCCGTCGGTGTACGGGGGGCAGTCGGAGCTGGCGACCTGGCAATTCAGAAGGTTGCTCGCCATTCCAATGCCCAGCGTCTGATTGTCGGTGATTTGGTTGCCGAAGATTTCGACGCCATTGCCGGCAAAGCTGAGCAGACCGGTACCGACCGGGATGCCGGCAACTGCGCTGCCCGGCTTCGCGAAGTTCGGATGGTTGTTGCAATAGGTTTCGTTGTCGAACAAGCGGACGTCGGTATTGGACTGCATGTCTCCGGAGATGTCCTGCTGCAGCGCGAAAAGGCCGCCGACATTGTCGAACGCTTCGTTATTCGAGGCATCGACGCCGACGCAGTTTTCGACCTCGAGGCCGGCCACGTTTGCGTACACGATGTTGTTCTCGACAGAGCCTCCGGTGCACTTGCCTACGTAGATGCCGGCGTCGGAGGCGCCCTGAACCTGGCTGTACTCGACGAGCGTGTTTTGGCAGTCGGTGGGGTAGATCCCATAAGCGCCGTTCAGGGTCATGTTGCCGATGCAGGTGCCCTCGGTTTGCCCGGTGAATGTGGTGTCGCAGACGAGGCGTTCATCGGCGCAGTCCTCCGTGGTCGCGCAGCTCGCATCGCAACTCGCAGGCGGCGACGGACGGTCACAGCGGTCGTCCCAGCTAACGCGCACCTTTCGAAAGACGGAGCCGTCGGTATCGCGCTGCTCGACGGAGTTCTCGCAGGTGTTCTTGACCCAAAGGTTTTCGATGGTGACGTTGTCGACGCCGACGTTGATGCCTTTGCTGCCGCGGCAATTGCCGTCTTCATCGGCGTATTCGAGAATGACGTCGTCGGGCGATGCGCCAATACCCTTGATGGTCAGCCCGGGGTCGTCGGTGATTCCGATTGTGCCAGCCATGTCCCAGGTGCCGACGCCAAGACAAAGCGTTCCGTTCGTCAAGTCGTTGTCTACGAGCGCGTCGATGATCTGCGCGTTGTCGTTTGTACCGGTCGGGTTGAGCGTAATCGTGCAATCATCGGTCGCCGTAGCCGGAGCATTGGGAACGATGTAGCCGGAGACGTCGGGAACGTCGCCGCAACCCTTGGGAACCGGGGTGCCCCCCATGCCGCCGCTGCCTGCGGTGCCGCCGCTGCCTGCGGTGCCGCCGCCGCCGGTCGAGCTGCTGCTGTCGCTGCAGCCCGTGATTGCAAGCGTGGACGCAAGAACTGCGCAGATAAGGACTTTGACTTTCATAAGCGGGTCTCCTCCTCCAGAGATTCCGGCTGTTCTAACACGAAACGCGAGCTTGGAAAGTGAGGAGATCTCACAATTCTGAGTTTTTCCCCAAGTCCGTAAAATCAGGGGCTTTCTCGGCGATAGGGGCTCGACTCATCCATGTAGACCGCGAGGTATCCCTTCAGCAGAGTCTTCATCTCGACGATGATTTGATTCCTCAATGCCGGGTCATCCTCGGAGAGCGCCCAGTCCTGCAATGCATTCGCCGCCTCAATCGCCGCCCTCGTCACGAGCTGAATCCGATTGGCTGGAATCAATCTCTGCAAAGCGGGGTGGAAGGCGAGCATTGCAGCCACGCGTTCGTTCGATTCGTCGGTGATCGCGCGGAACTCCGGCGTTGGGCGAATGCTTAGGAGTAGCTGGAGGTAACCGGGCTGCGACGCGAAGCCCTCGATCGTCGCGTCGATGGCGCGATCGATCGCCCGATCCCAGGGGAGAACGCCGAAATCCTCCGCGATGAGGCTCGCGGTTTTCAGATCGACCTCTTCCATCACCCGCCGTGCAAGCTCAGCGAGGATCGCGAGCTTGTTCGGAAAGTACTGATATACCGAGCCGATGGGCACACCCGCCTGCTCCGCAATCGCTGCCGTCGTGATCTTGTCTACAGGCGTATCGCCGAGGAGCGAAGAGGTCGCATCCAGGATGCGTTCGACGCGGTCCCGCGAGCGCTCTTGACTGGGTCTCCGGCGTGGCGTGAGCTGATCGGTCGGTTTGTTCGCCATCGATGTTGAGCCCCCGGAGCCGGAATTAGCGGAAAAACAAGGGAATGACCAGACCCTGCGCATCTTGGCACCTAGATCGCGGCAACGATCGCGCGCTACACTGGGCGTTCACCGACTCCCAATCTCATGAGCTCTCCTTCCACGACCAACGGACACCCGTCGACCGGCGCTTCGCCCACCGAACCGAAGCCGGCTTCGACTGAGATCGATCTCGACGCGCCCGAGCAGTACCTGAACCGCGAGCTCACCTGGCTCGCGTTCGTCAAGCGCGTCCTTCACGAAGCCGATGACGGTCGAACTCCGCTGCTCGAGCGCGTGAAGTTCATTGCGATCACGGGTTCGATTCTCGATGAGTTTTTCATGAAGCGCATTGGCGGTCTCAAGCAACAGGTGGCCGCTGGCGTTCACAAGCTCACGGTCGACGGCCGGACGCCGCTTCAGCAGATCAAGGAATCGCACGAGATCATTCGCAGCCTCACAATCGAGCAGCAGCGTCTCTGGGTCGAGCTTCAGCACAAGCTCGACGAAATCGGTGTGGAGGTCGCGTCGTATGAGTCGCTCCCCGAGGCCGATCGGAGCTGGCTTCGCGAAGATTACTTGGACAACATATTTCCACTGGTGACGCCCCAGGCCATGGACCCGGCGCATCCATTCCCATTCGTTTCGAATCTTTCGCTGAACCTGCTCGTATCGCTCCACTACCCGAACGACCCGACCCCATTGATGGCCCGCGTGAAGGTCCCGCTCGGTTCCGGGGTCCCGCGCTTCATTCAAGTGCGCGACTCGATGACCTTCGTCCCGCTCGAAGAGATCATGGCGAACAACCTAGACCTCCTGTTTCCCGGCATGGTCATCGAGCGCACCGAGCTGTTCCGGGTTACCCGCAACGCCGACGTCGAAAGCGACGAGGACAAAGCGGACGACCTGCTCGCACTCATCGAATCGGAGCTTCAAGAGCGGAAGTTCGCCCCCATCGTACGGATCCAGATCGCCCGCGGCATGGACTCGACGCACCGCGGGCGCTTAGCGGCGGAGCTTGGGCTCGACGAGCAGGCCGACGTGTTCGAGATAGACGGCTTTTTGGGGATCGGTGATTTGTTCCAGCTCGCCGTGCTCGACATTCCGGAGCACCGGGATCCCGACCACCGGCCGGTCGACCCGCCGAGCCTCGTCGGCCGAAGCAACATCTTCCACGCCATTCGAGAGCAAGGCGCACTCCTGCTCCACCACCCCTATGAAGCGTTTGGAACCTCGGTGGAGCGGTTCCTACGCGAGGCGAGCGAAGATCCGAAAGTCCGCGCGATCAAGATGACGCTCTATCGTACCTCGTCGAAATCGCGAGTCATCCAGCACCTCATCAACGCGGCGCTCAACGGCAAGCAGGTGGCGGTCGCGGTCGAGCTCAAGGCGCGTTTCGATGAAGAGGCCAACATCAACTGGGCGAGCAAGCTCGAACAGGCGGGTATTCATGTGACCTATGGGGTCGTCGGCCTGAAGACGCACTGCAAGATCATCCTGGTGGTCCGACGCGATCACGATGGTTTGCGTCGCTATGTGCACCTCGGAACCGGCAACTACCACGAGGAGACGGCGAAGCTCTACTCCGACCTCGGGCTCCTCACCTGCGATCCCGACATCGGCCGGGACGGCACCGAGCTGTTCAACTACCTGACCACCGGGTACAAGCCGAACCGAAGCTACAAGAAGCTGCTGCCGGCGCCAAAGCTGCTCAAGCCTGCGCTCCTCAAGAAGATCCGGCGCGAAGTCCGTAGGGTGACCGAGGGCAAAAAGGGCCTCATTCAAATCAAGACCAACGCGTTGGAAGACGTCGACATCACGCGCGCCCTTTACGAAGCATCGCAGGCCGGGGTTCACGTCGATCTAATCGTGCGCGACTCCTGCCGCTTGCGCCCGGGCGTTCCAGGGCTCTCCCAGAACATTCGCGTGGTCAGCGTCGTCGGCCGGTTTCTCGAGCACTCGCGGATCTACTACTTTCGCAACGGTGGCGATGAAGAGTACTACATCGGGTCCGCGGATTGCATGACACGAAACCTGGTGAGCCGCGTGGAGGTTCTGACTCCGGTGGAGCCCGAGGCGCTGCAGGCCGAGATTCGGACGGTACTCGACATTCTCGTGGACGATCAGCGGAGCGCCTGGGACATGCAGCCTGACGGCACCTACGTGCAGCGCAACGGCCACAAGGACATCGACGGCACGCACCAGCAGATGATCAAGTGGGTGGAGGGGCGTTTTGCAGAGGCCAACCGCTTGCGACGGCGAAGCGCTCGAGGCCCGCGTGGCTATGCTCGTTCTGATGAATAACACGTCGCCACGAGGTTTGGCTCGTCATGGAGTCTAAGCCTGCATCGGCCGTGCTGACGCTCATGGTCGCCCTGCTGATGGCTGCCACCGCTTGGTCGCAGCGAGTCCTGACCGCTTCGCCGACCTGCGAAGAGCTGACCATCATGGACTTCCTCGCGCGCCTGGACGAAGAATCAAGCCGCTACAAGCGGGGCCTAGACGTACAGGACCGGCGCGACCTGTCTCAGCTCCGACGGGAGGTCTGCGCACCGTACGTCGGCTACCGCGTGACGCGCCAACCCACCACGACCTGGTCGAACGGGCGGATCATCGTGCGCGGCTATCTCGAGCTGAACCATCCGAACGGGCGCCGCGCCAAGAGCCGCAGCGGCGAGTGGTTCTACCCGAGCGGAACGAGGGCGAAGAGCGCGCTCGGACGGTGGAAGTACTCCAACGGCTTGATCGCGCGGACCAAGACCGGCCAATGGTACACCCGCGACGGGAAATACGTCGAAGACGCGGACCTGGCGCGCATCGAGGCCTGCGAATACCTGGGCCGGCAGCTCTGCCCGCTTGGAAAGGCGGACGAGGACCTGCTCGCCGTGACGGTCATGGGGCTGATCAACAAAGCCGCACCGCCCAAGGAGCCGCCGCCCGCCGAAGAACAGAAGAGCGCTTCTGGCAAAGGCGACTAGGGCGGAGCTGTGGTAGAACCTCGACCCATGGTCGAGCCGTCCCTGCGAACAGCCTCATCGTCCCGCGACCGCGAAGCCATCCTCCGTGCTGCGAAAGCGTCTCCAGAGCTCGCCGGGCAGCACGACAAGGAGGGCTGGCTCGCACTGTACGCCGATGACGCGGTCCTCGAAGATCCGGTCGGCACCCCTGCTTCGCACAAGGGGCGCCGGACGGGTCGCCTGGGTGACGAGCTCGGCCGGTTCTACGAGGCGTTCATCGCGGCAAGCGCAATCGAAATGGTCGTACGCCAAGACATCGTCTCGGGGATGCACGTGTTTCGCGCCGTCGACATCCATACGACAAATCTCAAGACCGGCCTGAAGATGAAGGTGCCGGCCAACCTTCTTTACGAAATCGTACCGAGGGACGGCGGCCTCGCGATCAGGCGAATGCAGGCACACTGGGAGCTCAACCGAATGAGTCGCGTACTGATGGCTCAGGGAGCGCTGGGCATGCGGACCGTCGCCGTGATGAACTGGAGCATGCTCCGTGCGTTCGGGCCGAAGTGGCTCTTGGCGTACTTCAAGTCGTCACAGAAGAGCGTCGGCCGCGCCGGCAAGGAGCTCGTCGAGCGGTTTGCGCATCTGGCCGGCCACGATGCCGCGGACACGTTCGCGCCGGCAGCCGTCGTCGAGATGCCGGGCGGTGCGACGGCCTCAGCCAGCGAGTTCCTCGAAGGCTGCACCGCAGTCGAGGTTCGGGAGCTCCTCGCCTCGGGTCCCACGGTCTCGGGCCTCGCGACAATCGAGTGGGGCGCACGCCAGCGAGATGCGGGATTCGTGGCCGAGCTCGAACCCGTGAGCCTTTGCATTCGAGCTCTCCGCTGGTTTTGGGAGGCATGATGGCGAAGAAAGTTCTTGGTTGGCTGGGGAGCGCGCTCTTGGTGCTCGGTCTCTATCTCTTTTTCTGGCCCGTGCCCATCGATCCGATCTTCTGGGAACCACTGCCGGTGCCCGCGCTCGAAGGCGACTTCGTGGAAAACCGCGTGCTGCAAGGCATGGAGCTATTTGCGACCCCGAACGGACGCGGGCCCGAAGACGTCGCCGTCGACTCCGAAGGCCGCGTCTACGTTGGTCTCGAAGATGGGCAGGTTCTTCGCTACGCCGCGGATGGCTCCAACCCCGAAGTGTTTGCCGACACGGCTGGGCGTCCGCTCGGCCTCGACTTCGACGGGGACGGAAACCTCATCGTTGCGGATGCCGTCAAGGGCTTGCTTTCGATCGACTCGACCGGCGCGATAGAGGTTCTGTGCACGGAGGCTGATTCTGAGCCCTTCGGCTTCACCGACGACGTCGACGTCGATTCGCAGAACGTTGCCTGGTTCTCCGATGCTTCCGTCAGGTGGGATCACCGCGAGGTGATGAACGACGTGCTAGAGAGCCGACCCAGCGGCCGACTACTCAAGTACGATCCGTCGACCGGAGATTGCAGCGTCGTTTTGGACGGCCTCGTCTTTGCCAATGGTATTGCCGTCTCGCCGGACGATACCTTCGTATTGGTGAACGAGACCATGCGCTATCGCACCCAGCGCGTTTACGTTCGCGGGCCGCGCGCTGGCGAGGTCGAGGTGTTCATCGACAATCTTCCTGGCTTCCCCGACGGAATTTCGACCGGCCCGGACGGAACGTTTTGGCTGGCCCTTTATGCGCCCCGCAACGGACTGCTCGACTTCGCCGGACCGAAGCCCTGGCTGCGCAAGCTCATCTATCGAATCCCCGAAGCCATGCAGCCGAAACCAAAGCGCCACCCCTTCGTTTTGGGGCTCGACGCTACCGGCAAGGTCGTCCACAACCTTCAGGACGCGGAAGGCGCGAGCTTCTCGAAGACGACGAGCGCGGAGCAGCTTGGCGATTGGCTCTACGTCGGCAGCCTCACGGAACCGAAGTGGGGACGGATCAACCTCGCGTCCATCGAGTGAGAAGTGAAGGCGCCCGCTTGCCACCGGAGCCGAATCCGGGAATGCTCGGGACGCACTTGGATGGGAGCGACTGCATGATGCGATTTCGGCTACTTGGGATTGGTTTGTTGTTTGCGATGCTGGCCAGCGCCTGCAGCAAAAGCTCGGAGAGCCCTCAGGGAAACGTCCAGATCGTCGCCGCCGAAGACGGAGCGGTGGAAGTCATCGTCGGGGGAAATAGCACGTTCACCGTAGCTCCGACCGGCCCGGTCGCCCGCAATTTTCAGGAGCGCGTGGTAGGCGTCGGCGCTATCACCTTCGAGCGGATTACGGAGTCCGCAGATCCTCTCTCCGTGAGGTCGGTCGTCAATGGAGGGTCGAGCGCCCGCGTCGAGTACGCCAATGCGAGCGGCTCCCGAACCGCCACACTCACCGCTTCCGTCCTCAATGACCAGGTGAGTGAGTTTCGCGTCGAGCTGGTGGGTCCTCCCGCCGATTCGATCGCCGTAGGCGTTCGTTGCGACGCGGACGGCACCTTTCACGGCTTCGGCGAGCAGTACAACGCAACCAATCAGCGCGGCGAGGCGTTTCAGCTTCTGGTCAACGAGCAGGGCAACGGACGAGACGGAAGCCTCGCGCCGTCCGTCGGGAACGAGCACACCACGTATTTCCCCATGCCGTACTACGTGGATGCGCGCGGCTTCGGCGCGCTCTTCGATACCGCTCGACGCGTCGACGTAGACCTTTGCCTCAGCGACGAGGAGGTCGCCTGGTTTGAAGTCGTCAGCGGCGCTCCCGTGCAGTGGCGCGTCTTTCACGGTCCGACGGCGCTCGACGTGATCCGGCAGCTTGGCGACCTCGTCGGCCGGCCCACGCAGCCTCCCTCCTGGGCATACCGGCTCTGGATGGCGGCACAGGGCGGCTGGGCCAACGTGCTCGGCGAGGTGAGCGGCTTGGAGGACGCCTCCATCCCAGTCTCCGCGTTTTGGGTGCAGGATTGGGGCGGGATTCGCATCAACCCCGACGGCGGTTTTGGGGTTCAGTACATCTGGGAGCCCGACGAGGTCCTCTATCCGGATTTCGCCGGGGGCGTCGCGGACCTTCACGAGGCGGGCTACAAGTTCCTGACCTACGCAAATCCGTTCATCGTCGATCCAGCGACGGTCAGTGAAGAAGATGAGCCCCCGCGATTCGCGCCGCGTTTCGACTCGATGGACGAGATGGGGCTGCTGGTCAAAAACCAAATGGGCGAGACCTACGTCGACTTCGTGGCGCCCAACATCCCCCAGGGAAATGCGCATCCTGACTTCTCAAACCCCGAAACCGTCGAATTCATCAGCGAGCTCCTCAGGGAGGTGGTCGACACCTATGACGTCGACGGATGGATGGCGGACTTCGGCGAGTGGATACCCGTAGACTCCGTTCACGGCGACGGAAGCGACGCGATCGAGAGGCGAAACACGTTTCCGATTGACTGGCAGCTCGCAAATCGCACGGCGCTCGAAGGCGCACGCCCCGATGGAGACTGGGTGATGTTTGCCCGCTCTGGGTTCACGGGTGTCCAAGAGGTGGCCCAAATCCACTGGCTGGGCGATCAGGATACCAACTGGACCGTTCTCGACGGGCTGCCGACGGTCGTGCCGGCGATGCTCAACCTCGGCTTGGCGGGTCAGCCCTTCGTCACGCATGACATCGCCGGCTTCGGGCGCGGTACGGGCCCGAGCGACAGGGAGCTTTTCCAGCGCTGGACGGAGCTTGGCGCCTTCACCCCGATCATGCGCACACACGACGGCGCCGACAAAGTAAACAATTGGCGCTGGAATGCGGACGAAGAGACGACAAACCACTTCCGCAAGTTCGCCTACGTGCACTGTGCTCTCATGGACGACTTCATGCGCTTGGCCTCCGAAGCGGAGCAAACCGGCGCGCCGATCTTGCGCCATCTCATGCTCGTGTTTCCAAACGATCGAGAAACCTGGGACATCAGCGACCAGTTCTTGATCGGGGATTCCCTCTTGGTAGCCCCGGTCACCGAAGAGGGAGCGACCTCACGCTCGGTCTATTTCCCAGCGGGCACCTGGTACGACGTCTGGACCGGTGAGACGGTTCAAGGCGGCCAGCGCAGCACGGTTGGCGCGCCGATAGGAAGCCCGCCCGTGTACTCGCTCGACCAAGACCGCGAAGATTTGCGCAACTGGGAGAGCTTGACGTACGGCGACTGCCGGTAGGAGACGGGCTCTTGCGCGTGGCCAGCTATGCGTGAGCTCGGCATCGTTGCTGCACTGAGCGCGCTGATGTGCCTGCTCAGTGGGATCTGGTTCACACCCTGGGAGAGCCTTTACTACAACGGAATCTGGCTAGCGGCCGCCGGCTTCCTGCTCGGTGTCCCAACCGGTTTCATCTATCACGTACGTCTCTACCAAGTGCTCGGCCCACGAGGGGAGCTTCCGCCGCGTTGGTACTGGAAACCGCTCCGCTTCAATGCATGCCTTCGCCGCGAGGAGCGCCCGAGCGTCATGGGCTGGTGCTACGCCGGCGGCTTTGGGTTCCTGGTGATCTGCCTGGGCCTGTTGATGATGGGGGCAGGGGTGTCGATGGCGCTGATTCGCGGGGTGTAGTGTGGATCCACCGGGGCGCGGAAAAAAGCGCGACAGGGGGCTGCGCCGAACGGCTCGCCGTCGCCGATTGGCTTGTGCTGCCGCGGATGTTGGGGAGACGGATCTTGGGTGGGCTGCCGGGTCAGGTTTGGTTGAACCGCCCCGCCCACCCC
>SHLP01000157.1 GCA_004283055.1 Deltaproteobacteria bacterium | reverse complement strand
GGGGAGGATGTTGCGGTAGAGGTGGCTGTTGGTTGGGAAGCCGTGGAGGAGGAGGATGGGCGGGACGTTGGGATCGGGGGCGCCGGACTCTAGGTAGTGGAGGCGGAGGCCGTTGGCTTGGGTGTAGTGGCTGGAGGGCTGAGGCATTGCGCGATGATGCCTGGTTCGGTCGCGGTCGTCACGGGCTCTACTCTTCGTACACCTCGCGGCGGTGGCCGATCTTCACGACGAGGACGACGTCGGGTGGCTCGATGCGGTAGATGACGCGGTAGTCGCCGACGCGTAGGCGGCGGGCGCCCCGTAGGCTGTAGCGGAGGGGCTTGCCGAGCTCGAAGGGGTGTGTGGTGAGCTTCTGTTCGATGGCGCGGCGGATTTGGCGTTTGGCTGACTTGGGGAGTGCGGGGATGTCGCTTTCGACGACGGTGCGGAGGTACTCGATGCGATAGGTCAATCCCAAGCCTCGTCGTGGGTGACGCGGCGCTGCTTCTTTTTCAGGCGCGCGTCGGCCACTTTGGAGAAGTAGCGATCTTCTTTGTACTCGAGGGCCTCTTCGATGAGGCGGAGGCTGGTGCGCGAGATCGACTCTTCGCGCTCGTCGGCGAGCCGTTCAATCGCCGCGTAGGTCGCGTCGTCGATCGTGATGTTGATTCGCTTCTTCTGGGTGGGCATTTGCATAGTGTAACACTTTTGCATCACCTTGGGAGAGGAGAAGGCGGCTGACGCTTTTGAGGAGTGGGTCGAGCATGTTTGGTTATCGGACGGCAGCGGAGGGAGTTGCGCGGTTGCGCGCGGCCTTCTCTGAGCGGCTCGTCAACTTCGGTCCACCGCTGCAGTCCGTGTGCGGTCAGTCGGTTTCGCTATCGTCGCGAGCTACCAGCCGAGCTCGGCGCTTAGGAACTCGATCGTTTTGTCGGCCATCAGGGCGTGGGTTTCGGGACCGGGGTGGTAGTTGTCGCAGGCTAGGTCGACTAGCTCGTCGAGCTCGAGGTCGGCGCCGGTGACCTGGGCGTCGCCGGCAGCGGCGCGTTCGGCGATGGCGGCGTCAATGGCCGAGCGGGCGAGCGCTGTCTCCGAGGGGTCGGGGAGCTGCGGCCAAATGCATGCGATGAGCGCGTCGGGGTGCTGGAGGCGAATCTGCTCCAGAAGCGACACGTAGGCGGGTACGAACTCAGTGGGGAGCTCGCCTGCGACGAAGTCGTTGGCGCCAAGAGAGACGAACACCGCGTCCGCGGTACGGATGGTCCCGGTGCTGCCGTCCTCGGTGCCGATCACTCGGTCGTAGAGGGGTAGCATCGGCTCACGGACGATGCTCTTGCCCGCCCAGGCCACGGTGCTGAGCTCGGCGTCGACCGCTCGGGCCGCGATGGCGCCCCAGGTTACGAAGTGGTTTTGGGCGCTCGAGTCGCAGACCTCGTTGGAGCTTTCCACGCCTTGGCCCGTGCTCCACGAGTCGCCTACGATTTCCAGCTGGCGGGTCGGCCGCGGCACCGAGAGCGGCTCCCCGTCGACCTCCACACCGACGACCACGGTCGGCCCGTTCGAGGCTTCGGTGCGACGGTAGACCTCGATGGTGTGTTCACCGTCGGGAAGATTCGAGGCGAGGTCGTAAGCCTCGCCAGCGACATCGGACACCTGGAACGGATCGGGCTGGGCGTCACCGTCGACGACCACCGTGAATGAGCGTCCGCCGCGAAACGTGGCTCGCGCGCCGGTCCCGCGGAAGCGAACCGCGAAGCCGCTACCGGACCAGGAAAAACGCACCGCGTCCGGATCGGAATCGTCGAAGCGGCCGAGGTAGAGCACGTCGTCGACGGGCGATGGACCGGCGTCGGGGACCTCTGTGCCGCCATCCATTCCCCCCGGCTCGACGTCCTGGCTGGTTCCGCAAGCGAGAATGAGGAACAGGGAACACAGGAAGAGCTTGGGCGAGCGCATGGCTAAACGCGGACTGTAAACGCCGCGGGCGAATGGATGCAAGTGACGCGGGAGCCATTTACCCATCAAGGCGCCTCCGGTCGGTACCAAATCGGCGAGCTCCATGCGCGCTCTTTGATCACTCTCTGGTCTTCGATCAGCGGCGAGCAGCAGTCGATGAAGTCTTGTGGAACGCTGCCGATGTCGTCGCAGTCGACCCCGAGCTCGTTGCACAGCATGGTGCTCCAGCGGCAAACTGGGTTCTCGAAGACTCTGGCGTAGTAAAACGCCCGCTCGGTGGGGTTGAACTCGGGGTCGGTCCACACGGTGCACAAAGAGGGGTAGCCGTCGCCGGACGTCTCACATGTTTTGACGTCGACGCCCGCGGCTCGATCTCCGCCCGCTACGTTGAACACCTTCTCTTGGGCGTTGCCCTCGGCGTCGACCCAGCCTTTGATGATTTGAATCCGCTCGAGGGGCGTGCCGGGCTCCCCTGGGGGCCCTGGGTCTTGCAGGGCAGAGACGAAGAACTGCGCGCTCCTGTTCGCACCGGCAGGCGGCGCGGGCAGCGTACCGCCCATCGGCACTCCGGCTTGGTCGACGATTTGGATCATGTCGTGGGAGTCACACAGGTCGCTTGGCATGTCCCAGCCGCCGAAGAAGCGCAGCCTCGGACGCGTCCCGCTCGTCGCGTACACCTCGCGACGCTTCAAGGCGTCGAAGATCGACTCGCGGGTGTTTTCTTCGGCCCATGCGACTGCGAGCCCCCCGCCGTTGGACTCCATCCCGCTGGCGGCGAGGAAGAAGAGCAAACGGCTGGGCTCCCAGTCGAGCCCGCCGAGGCCCCCGGTGTTGCGGTAGTCGCCTTCATGGGTGGCGCCTGGCGTTGCGTTGTGGGTGTCGGTCGCGCCGACAAAGCCGAGCTTGAAAGGATTGGCGCCGATGATCTCATCTTGCACGAGGCCCTCTTTGAGCGCGTTTCGCGCAAACGACAGCGGCGGAACCTCGACCCCGGGCACGGGGTCATCGAGAATGAACACCTTCTCGACGGTCTCGAAGTTGCAGTCTTCGTCGTTGGTGAGCACGCCGACCTTGCACTCGGAGTTGCCCTTGTGCTGATGGATTTCGACGAGCGGCTCCATGGCGGCGCGAAACGCTGCGTCTTCCTTCGAAAGTGCGGAGCCATCCGCGTTGACCGGCTCGAACATCAAGCCTCCGCTGAAGTTCGAGCTGTGGGGGATCGAGAGCACGTCGCAGCCCGCCAAGCCTTGGAGGCACTGTTCCTCGAGCGAGGCCCATAGGGCTTGAGGCGTGGGGGCGTCCATGTACGACATCGGTAACTCGGGCACCGCGTCAGTTCGAAAGATCACGTTTCGATGGATGTTGTTGCCACCAGGGTTGCCCGTCCATTCGTAGCCCACGAACGTCGTGAACGTGCAGCGATCGTAGAACTCTTCGGCCGCTGCTCGCTCGTCGTCCCAGAGAACCGACGCTTCGGCGATGCAATCTTCATCGTTGGTACCGCAGATCGAGAGGCGCGTTGGGCTCGGGTCGATCAGCAGAACACCGATTTCAAAGAACACGTCGGGGAGCGGGCTCCCCGGCGGCGCAATCCGATCGGCATTTCGTGCAGTCTCGATTTGCTCGCGGTAATCCGCACAGAATTCAGAGTCGAAGCCCGGATGACCTGGAACGGTGCAGACGCGAAGCTCGCCCAAGAACTCGGCATGATCGGTCGCAGCCACGAAATCCATCGGGCGTCGCAACTGGGTCGTCCGCTGAGCCGACTCGGGCGCGAAGGGCGGCAGCGTTAGACTTTGACCTCTGGCAAAGCGGTACATGTCGCGCGGCCCGGCCGACACGCCCGCCTGGGCCGAGTCGAACGAATACGCCGTGTGCACGTGAAGCTCGCCGACATAGGGATTGCGTAGGGGGTTGAAGTCGGGGCATGCGCCTGGCGGCGCGCTGACGCACTCCGGAGCGGTCGACCCTTCAAGACAGGGGTTCGCTTGGTCTTTCGTGCACGCAATCGTGCCGATTGAGAGAACAAGCGCGAGCAGGAGGCCCGCGGAGGAGACTGGGGAGCGAGCGACCATGTGTACGTGGCTATAGCCTACCCCGGAAGCTCCACGTAGTAGCTGCTCGGAATGAACATCTCGTCGTCTGTGGCTACCCCTCCGTGAGCTCGAGAATGGTGTCGGGGCGCACGCCGTCGTGCTTCATTGCGGCCAGTGCCTGGTCGGTCTGTAGCGCCGCGTGCCAGGTGTCCATGTCGGGGGTTTCGACGAGCACCCCTACCCGATTCGAACCCTGCGGGTCGCGGAACGCGCGAACCTTGATGCCAAGCGGCCCGAACAGCTCCTCGCGCTTGGGTGAAGCGAGCCAGTGTGCGACGTCATCGACTTCGTGAAAGACCATCAGCGTGACCATTGCGTTCCCTCCGTTGTTGCAGCGACGAAAGTGGATGCGTTCGTCGGACGGCGAGTGCCCGGCGAAGATTTGGAGTATATGCCGTGCGTGAGCGTTGGAGAAGGCGCGAACGGGGGTCGTTTCGAGCGCGGTCATCGCGGTTTGGTCTCAGCGCTCACAATGGTAGCCTACGGAATTGTCGTGAATACGTGGCTTCACTTGCTTGCCTTGTGCCTCGTTCCGTTGCTCGTGCACTGCAGCGACGGGCAGGCGAACCAGCCTTGCTCGGCCGCTCGCCGTTGCGGCGTCGGTATGGATTGTGTGCCGACTGGCTCGGGCTCGGAAGGCTTCTGTGTGCCGGAATGCGATTTCCATTCCGATTGCGCCCAAGGCGAGCTCTGCCTGGTGCAGAAATGGCCCTTTACCAGCCCCGGGTTGCGCTTCACCAGCACGTGTGTTTCGGCATCCCTGGAATCGACGGTGGAGGGTGTCGCGTGCCAAGAGCGCGAGCTCGGAGCCTGCGATGCAGAGACCGGGTGCCGCCCCTACTACGGTTGGAGGCTCGACCTCGAAATGAGATGCCTCGAGAAAGAGACGCCGCCCGTCGAGTGCATCGGAGCCGACTCCGTCTGTAGCAACGGGCAAGAGTTTGGCGAGAACGCCGATGGTGAGCTGTACCTGTTCGGGGGCGTCTGTTCGCGGTCGACCGTGACGTATGTCGTCTTCGACGTCGACCACCCACTCTTCTCGGAGCTCTTCGAGGTGCAGCCCGATGTGTGGGATTGGCCGGACTGCCAAGCGGCGGCGTCACGCGTGACGGGCGGGTCGTTGCGCCCGTAAAGGGTTCTCGTGTCAGGATCGAGCGTCTTGCAAGGCGCGCTGGCAATCCACGCAGAAAGGCGCTTCGGGCTTGGCCAAGAGCCGACGGTACCCGATCGGTTCCTCGCACTTTAGGCACAGCCCGTACTCGCCCCGGTCGAAGGCCGATAGCGCACGCTTGCATTGCCCGAGGCGAAGCTCCGCTTTGTCCCGCGTCGCTTTCGCCATGGCTTGGCGCTGCATCGCGTCCATGCGCGACAAGCGACCTACCGAGCTCTGGTCGAGCACGACAGGCTTGGCTGCGCTGGCGCTTGCCTGGAGTGCGCGCTCCAACTCGTCAACGAGCTCCAGGAGCCGCAATCGTAGTGCCTCAGCCTGCTCGTCGGAAAGCTCGCTCATTTGCCTCGAGTCGATTGTACCCCGGCCGAAGACGGTTCAGGGGCGCGATCTAGCGTGTTTGGTTAACGGATGACTGCTGCTCAGCTCGTTGCGCGCTCGGGGGATGGGTCGTGGCCTGCTGCACGGCGAACGATGTTGGGATGGCGGGCTGCGATTTTGAGGAGGGCGATGGCGGGGCCGTCGGGTTGGCGACGGCCTTGCTCCCAGTTGCGCAGGGTGTGCACGCTGATCTCGAGGGCTCGGGCGAACTCTTTTTGGCTGAGCTTCGTGAACCTCCGCAGTGCCACGATGTCTTTGCCGGATTCAATTCGGCCTTCCATGATGCGGCGGCGCGTGGTCGCACGGATCATGTGCTTGAAGTCGCGCTCTGTGAGCTCGGGGATTTCTAGATCGTCGTCATTCATTGGTGGATGTCGTTGTAGGCGAGGTAGAGGTGTCGCTCGTGCTTGTTGGAGCGGCGTACGCTGATGATGCGCACGACGTTATTGGATGGAGCGGTCCAGCGGATCGACATTGGAAGTGTCGCCTTTCAAGAGGGGTAAGTCAACGACTTACCCCTGGGTTTGGACGGGAGCGCTGCATTGCGACGGTTATCGGCCGTCGTTGGGGGAAGCTGCGCGGCTGCGCGCGCCAGTGGCGCGCGCCGCAGGCGCGCCCTTCCCTGGGGGTTACGGAGATCTGGACTGGCTTGATGTCCCGTGAGGTTAGGCGGCGGATACGGGCTTGATTTGTTTGAGCTCGGCTGTGTGGAGGCGTTCGGCTTCCCAAAGGTCGAGCTCGCGTTGGGCGTTGAGCCAGAACTCGGGGCTGTTGCCGAAGAAGCGGGAGAGGCGGAGGGCCATGGCCGCGCTCAGCGCGCGCTTTTCGTTGATGAGCTCGTTGACCGTCTGTCGGGAGACTTTGATGGCCGCGGCGAGGTCGGCGACCGAGAGGTCGTAGTCGGGGAGGAAGTCTTCGCGGATGAATTCTCCGGGGTGCGTGGGGCGTCTTTGTCGTTTCCTTCTGAGTGTCATGGTCGTTGCGTCGAGATCATCGAGCCGCTTTGCGAGGTCAACATTATCAAGCCTTCGTACTGCCCGTGGGATTACGTCCGGCGGCAACCGCCGGGATTTGCCGGTGAAGAATAGGTCGCTCGTATGCTTGTTGGCAAATGACTTAATCACGAAATTAGTAACGCGTCACGTGACACACGTCAGAGAAGAAGGGGCTTGGAAGGCCGTGTGAACGCACGAAGGGTTATCGGCCGTAGTAGCCGGAAGTTGCGCGATTGCGCGCTCCCGTGGCGCGCGCCGTAGGCGCGGTTGCTTCGGGGCTTTGGCCGGGCGCGCGTCCGTGTGTTCAGGGCTTTGCCTCACAGGAAGGGGAGTCTCGGTGACCGACGGGTCGAAGAGGCCTTATGCTGATCGGATGAGGATCTGGGGGGTCATTCTCGTGTTCGTCGTCGCGTGCGGGGACGGTTCGGGCAGCGACTGGACGTCCGCGCAAGGCGCGCCAAGCGTTTTGGCGGCGATCGATGTGTGGGCGTTTTCGCCGACGGATGTGTGGGTCGTCGATGGGAGCTCGAGCATCCAGCGCTATGATGGCGAGGGTTGGAGCGTGCTCGACTCCGGTAGCAACGGCGGGCTCAGGTGCATCTTCGCGCTGTCGCCGACCGAGGTATGGCTTTGCTCCGGTGGCGACCTCTTGTTCTACGATGGTGCGACGTTCGAGCCGATGAATGTGTCTCAGCCGACTGGGCTGAGCGGGCTGACCGACGTGTGGGCGTCTTCTGCCAACGACGTTTGGGCGGTGGGCGATGACGCCATCGTCGCCCACTACGACGGCAACTCGTGGGGGCGCACGATCGCCGGCTCGCCGTTCAAGAGCTCGATCTGGGGTTCTGGGCCCAGCGATGTCTACGCGCTTTCGACCTTCGATCTCGTGCACTACGACGGATCGACTTGGACCGAGATCGACCTCGACGCAGGCGCCGGCGACGGTCAAGTCTGGGGAACCAGCGCGAGCGACGTTTGGGTGATGACGGATAGCTCCGAGCTCAGTCATTTCGACGGCGCGCAGTGGCAAACGATCGACACCTTCGACTTCGTCGGTGACTTGAGCGCGGTGTGGGGTCCTTCTCCGGACGACCTGTGGGCGGTGGGCAGCGCCGGCGCGATCGCGCACTACGACGGCAACTCGTGGCGGCAAGTCGCGCATCAGCAGATCGGCGCGCCCTACCTACGCCTCTTCCTCGCCGTGCACGGAACGTCTTCGACCGACGTCTGGGCAGTTGGGCAACAGCTTGGCGAGGGCGGCTCCACCGGCCTCATCTACCACTATCAGCCCTGAGCAAGCCGCGACATTTGCTTGAGGCGCGTGTTCGTCTTGACGCCGTATCAAGCTTGCGGTGGTAGGCCCGTAGAGTGGTTTGGCCACCGCGGAGCAGGCGCGACCGGTCGATGGGACTCCCGGCTATCTGGACAGCTTCGTCCAGTGCCTCGTCGTCGGGGGTTACGGATATCTGGACAACGGCATCGGGCTCGGGCGCGCCGGCCTGTTGTTCTTGGCGTGCTTTTGCGGTTCCATGGACCCACTGTGGACGAACTCTTCGAAGCCGCGAAGACCGCCGAAGTAAATGGAGCGGCGCTTGCTTACCTGGAGAAAGGGGAAGGCGAGCCGGTCGTGTTCATTCACGGAAGCGCATCGGACCTGCGAACCTGGCGCGGGCAGTTTGCGGCGATTGGGGGTAGCCATCGTGCAATCGTCTATAGCCGGCGCTACGCACGACCGAACGAGCCGATTCCGGAAGGTGCAGACGATCCGATGCTTCCGCACGTCGACGACCTGGTGAGTTTCCTACGGCAGGTAGACGCGGTGCCTGCACATCTCGTCGGTCATTCTTGGGGCGCGTTCGTCGCGTTGCTGGCCGCGATCAGGCATCCGGAAGTCGTTCGGAGCCTCGTTCTGATGGAGCCTCCGGTGCTGCCCTTGTTCGTCAGCACACCGCCGCGACCGAGCGAGCTGCTTCGGACGTTGCTCCGGCGGCCCCGCACCGCGTTCGCGATCATGCGATTCGGCATCACCGCCGCCGAGCCGGCCGCGAAGGCCTACCGCCGCGGGGACGACGAGGCGGGCTTCGAAACCTTCGCGCGCGGGGTGCTCGGGCCGGACGCGTTCGAAGGGCTTTCTTCGGAGCG
>SHLP01000038.1 GCA_004283055.1 Deltaproteobacteria bacterium | reverse complement strand
GGCGCGCAAAAAGATCTCGACGACGGTTTACATCACGCCCGAACAGAACGAGCGGTTGAAGCTTCTGCACGAGCGAACGAAAGTGCCGGTCGCCGTTTACATTCGCGAGGGCATCGATCTCGTGTTGGAGAGCCACCAGGACGAGCTTCCGGGCCAAATGTCGCTCGATGCGGCGCCACCCAAAAAGGGTTAACGACGGCGCGTTGCTGCGAGCCTGGCGCGAGGCTAGAGAGGTCGCAGTTTGGCGCAAGATCTCCAGCTTATTCGGAACTTCTGCATCATCGCGCACATCGACCACGGCAAGAGCACTCTTGCCGACCGATTCCTCGACGTGACGGGGGCGATTTCGGCCAGGGAGCAGAAGTCGCAGCTCCTCGACAGGATGGATCTCGAGCAGGAACGCGGCATCACCATCAAGGCTCAGGGCGTCCGGCTTCCGTTCACCGCCGCCGACGGTGAAACGTATCAACTGAACCTCATCGATACGCCCGGCCACGTGGACTTCAGCTACGAAGTCTCGCGCTCGCTTGCGGCCTGCGATGGCGCCCTCCTCGTCGTCGACGCCACGCAGGGCGTCGAAGCACAGACCTTGGCGAACGTCTATCTGGCCGTGGAAAACGATTTGGAAATCATTCCGGTCTTCAACAAGGTGGACCTGCCGAGCTCTGACGTGGACCGAGTGCGCCAGGAGGTCGAGCAAGTGATTGGGCTCGACTGCTCGCAGCTGCTGGCCTGCAGCGCCAAGACCGGCGAAGGCGTCAAGGAAATCCTCGAAGCCGTGGTCGAGCGGGTACCGCCGCCGGCTACAGACGACAGCGGCCACCTGCGCGCGCTGATTTTCGACAGCTGGTACGACAGCTACCGCGGCGCGGTCTGCATGGTTCGGATCAAGGACGGAACGGTCCGCAAGGGCGACAAAGTCCGGCTGATGGCCACCGGGGCGGAGTACGAAGCGACCGAGCTCGGTGTGTACACGCCGTTTCAAAAGGAGGTTGGCCATCTTGGGCCGGGCGAGGTCGGCTACCTCGCGGCAAGCATCAAGTCGCTTCAGGACGCCAAGGTCGGCGACACCATAACCTTGGCCAAAAACCCCGCCAAGGAGGCGCTCGCCGGCTTCAAAGACGTAAAGCCGATGGTGTTCTGCGGGATTTTTCCGACGGACAGCGACCAGTACACCGAGCTGCGCGACGCACTCGAGAAGCTCAACCTCAACGATGCGGCCTTCATGTACGAACCGGAGACTTCGGACGCGCTCGGCTTTGGGTTTCGCTGCGGCTTCCTCGGGCTTTTGCACATGGAGATCGTTCAGGAGCGGCTCGAACGCGAGTACAACCTGGGGCTGATCACCACCGCACCGAGCGTCGTGTATCGCGTGCACACCGAAGAGGAAACACTCGAGATCGACAACCCGTCTCAAATTCCTGACGGTCGCATTCGAGTTGAAGAGCCCTACTTCACCGTGTCGATCCACGTTCCGTCCGACTTCGTGGGCTCGGTCATCAAGCTTTGCCAAGACCGCCGCGGCGAACAGCAGGGCATTCAGTACGCGTCCCCCGAACGCGTCATCATCACCTATCTGATGCCGCTCGCCGAAGTGCTCTTCGATTTCTTCGACAAGCTGAAGAGCGCCACCAAGGGCTATGCCTCCATGGACTACGAGCTAGCAGGATATCGGGAAAACCCGTTGGCGCGGCTCGACATGTTGCTCAATGGCCAAAAGGTCGATGCCCTGAGCGCCGTGGTTCACAAGGACAAGGCCTACTACTTGGGGCGAGCGCTTGCAGCAAAGCTCAAGAAGATCGTGCCGCGCCAGCAGTACGAAGTGATCATCCAGGCCGCGATTGGGTCGAAAGTCATCTCTCGCGAAACCGTTCGCGCCCTCCGAAAAGACGTTACGGCCAAGTGCTATGGCGGCGACATCTCGCGAAAGCGAAAACTGCTCGAGAAGCAGAAAGAGGGCAAGAAGCGCATGAAGGCCGTGGGCAGTGTCGACATTCCGCAGGATGCGTTTCACGCCATCTTGAAAGTCGACGACTAACGCCGCTTGTCGCGCCGGCGCGCCTTCGCGTCGTCCGGCACTGGCGGCTTGTCGCCGAGCGATGTCGTGTTGGCGACCTGAACCTCGAACTCCTCGGTGATGTCGATCGATTCGGCGGCCCCCGGTGTTTTGACCAGGAGGTGATCCTCGGCCGTGCCTTTTGCCGAAGCATCGGACTCGAGCGCTCGAAGGTCGAGAATGATCTGTCCATTGGCCTGCGACATCATCGACTGAACCGAGATCACGATCTCTTCGTCGGGGAACGCGATGGTCTGAGGAAGCGCCAGCTGCTGCACGGTCACGTTGAGCATGACCTCGTCGCCGGCCCGGTCGACGAGGGTGTAGGTGTCGACCTGCTGCAGGTCGAAACCGTATGCCCTGATCTGCCGGCGGGACTCCCACCGCGCGCCGAGGCCGACCTTCTCTTCGGGAAGCCGCACGCGGGTCAATGTTTCGCGGGAATTGACGATCATCCGGAGCAAGCGCACGGGCACATCGGAGCGCTTGGCTTGCTCGTTCAGTGCGCCAGCCACGAGTCGGCCGCGGTCATCGAGCTCGACCCAACCTCCGATGCCCTCGGCAAGCGCTGCTCCTTCCCGGAGTTGCTCGCCCCAGGCTGCGTCGAAGTCGTCAGGCACCACGGCCTCCGAACGGACGACGTCAACCTTGAACTTTACGCCGCCTTCGGTCAGCTGCGCCGGACCGGAAACGATGTCGAGGCGAAGGCCGGGCAGGATCGCCAGCGCCGCGTTCGATTCGCTCTTGGCAAGGCTCGCGACTCGAAACGTCGTCGTCGAGCTGGTCGTCGTCCCGGCCGCGATGCTGTAGCGAAGCTCGGCGCGCGGCCGCTGGCCCCTGTCGAGCAATCGAACCCCGCTTTGGCCGGCGGCGTCGGCTGCGGTATTGGATGCTTTGCAGGCCGTCAGCGACAGCGACCCAAAGACGAGTGCCAGCCCGAAGATCGCCGTTCGCGCCACTTCTGCACCTCTATTGCGGAGCAAAGACTGCGTTCCAGTCGTTCTTCATCGAGACCACGAGCCAACCCGAAGGCACGGCCGCGTCGAGCGCCTGGTCGAGCTTTCCGACTCTACCGTCGCGATCATAGGCATATTCCCGCTCGGCGTCATCGTGGTGAAGAAGCAGCCCGAGCCGCGCTCCGGCGCTGCCCACGGTGGTCCACTCGAGCATCTGAAAGTCCCCGTCGGAGTTCCCGAAGGCGAGAATCGGGCGCCGACCGATGTGTTGGTGAATTCCCACGGGTTTGCCAGCCTTGTCGTCGACGTGCTCGATTTCCGGGCGGCGCAAGAGCGTGGGTTTACCGCCCTGAACCTCGTAGCGGGTTTCGATCGACGTGCCAACGACGCGCTCTCGCGGAATCCCGTAGACGTCTTCAGAAAACGTGCGGATGAACTCGACGGTTCCGCCGGACACGATGAAGGTCTTGAAGCCCTCGGCCTCGAGGTAGCGAAGAAGCTCGAGCTGCGGCTGGTACCGCAGCTCGGTGTAGGGCTTTTCAAGAGTGGGATGACGGGCATCCCGCAGCCATTCGGCGACGATGGTTTCGAAGAGCGTCGTGCTCATGCCCGTATGGGACGCCATCACGATTTCGATCATTCCCCGGGTGCCAGCCGACATCAGCGCCTCCCGGTCATCCTCGATGACCGCCTTGAATGGCTGCTCGTCCTTCCATTCGGGGTGGACCTTGGCGAGATCCCTCACCCGATGGAGCGCGAAGGCCAGCTCGGTGTAGGTAGGCTGCTCCACCCAGAGCGTCCCGTCATTGTCGAAGGTCGCCACTCGGTCCTCGGGCTCGACGAACGCCAGGTCCTCGGGGTCGGTGACGGAGCGAACGAACTCGATAATCCGCGCTTTGGTGCCGTTGTCGTTCCAGGAGGGAAGCGGATCGACCAAGGCTGCATCTTTGGTGCGGGCCCGCGGCTCGGCCGTGCCGGGCGTTTGGGAGCTCGCGCAGCTCAGCCAGAACAAAGCGGTGAGCGTCAAGCCGAGTGCTCGCGCGCGATTCCCACGAAACTTCATGGCGCGAACCTTAGGAGTGGGCCGCGTGCGCGTCCAGGTCAGCCCATGAACGTCGCCGTGGGCGCCGGTCCTACGCTGACGCTGACGCTGACGCCGGGACCGAGGCCTAGGCTACGCCTTAAAAAGGGTCGCCCGGTCGTTTGGAGGGGGGAGACACGACCGGGCGGGGAGCAGCCGGAGGAAATACGGGGGGGTTCCGCCGGCGAAAACTTTTAATTTTGGGTTTCGAAAGCTGTTTCGTCTTCAGCCTTTACACTCTAATTATAGGGACTGAACGCGTCAATGGTAGCAGCCGCTCCTGGTCCCGATTTGCAGTGCATTAGCTCACAGTTCTGTTCGAAAGAAGATGCGAGCCGACCGCACCGGCAACGCTGCCGAGCAAATCGGCAACCAAGTCGTTGAGCTCTGCGGACCGACCGGGCACGAGCGCCTGGTGGATCTCGTCGGACAGCCCCCAGAGGAGGGAAACGAAGACCGCGAATGCTGCCGTCCGCCAGGCCGGAGCCAAAGGCCAGCTCCGTCTCGATGCCGAGGCGCAGAGCCAGCCCAGGACGGCGTACTCGACGAAGTGGATTCCCTTGTCGCGCAGCGGGACGTGCTGAAGGCCCGGAACGTCCACTTCGAAGGACGAAAGCACGAAAATCAGAGCCATGTACAGAAGCGCAAAGCGCCACGCGTGGAGGCCCTCCCGGAGCGATCTACGATTCAGGCTGCGCCTCCAGCGCCAAGCACCGAGAGGCGGGTGCGTGGGCCGCGGTCGCCGAGCCCGTGCGCGCCAGTCATGTAACCGGAGAGGCTGTGGCGAAACGGCTCGTCGATCGTCACGGCAACCAACTCGCCGGTCGGGTCGCGACCTTCGGGTGCGATCAGGTGGACGATCTCGTTCCGCTCGCTTCGCCCCGCGAAGCGCCCGGTGTCCCCTGGTGACCGGCCTTCGACCAGCACCTGCACCTCCCGGCCGACCAGCGACTGGAGGTGCGCCTGCTGCTGCGTCTCGACCAGGGCGAACAAGCGGGCGAGGCGATCGTCTTTTACCTCCTCGGCGACCTCATCGCCGAGCTTGAGCGCGGGCGTGTACGGGCGGGGCGAGTACTTGAACGCAAAGGCCGCGACGAAGCCGACGCGTCGCACCAGCTCGAGCGTTCGCTCGAAGTCCTGTTCGGTTTCCCCCGGAAAGCCCACGATGAAATCTGCAGAAAGGGTGAGGCCCGGCTTGGCCTCCCTCAACGCGTCGGTCCGCTCGACGTACTGCGCCGCCGTGTAGCGGCGCGCCATCCGCCGGAGCAGGCGATCGGAGCCCGATTGCACCGGGAGGTGGACGTGTGAGGCGAGAAGCTCGAGCTCGGCGTGCGCTGCGAGCAGCTCGGCGGTGATGTGCCGTGGGTGAGGGGACGTGTAGCGAAGCCGCCATAGATCCGGAACGTCTTTCGCGATCCGCCTGAGCAGCCCGGCGAAGCGAGATGTAGACGCCGCCAACCTCGACTCCGCCCTGCTCGCCTCGGCGTCTGCGCCTGGTTCGTGCCAGGAGTTGACGGTCTGACCGAGGAGGGTGATCTCCCGTACGCCCCCTCGAACGAGATCGCGAATCTCGCCGACGATCTGGTCGGCGGGCCGATATCGCTCGGCCCCGCGTGTATAGGGAACGATACAAAAGGTGCAGCGCTCGTCGCAGCCCTTCATGACCGTCACGTACGCGGTGACTTCCCGGCGACCGGGATGGGGCTTGGCCCGGAGGAATTGAGGATCGTCCATATCGAACACCGTACGGGTGATCGGAGGCGACCCCTGCTCTACTTCGCGGATCAGCGCGGGAAGCTCGGGGATATTGTCGGGCCCTAAGACGATGTCCACGAAGGGCGCTTTTCGGAGCAAACGCTCGCCTTCCTGCTGTGCAACGCAGCCGGTGACGGCCAAGACCGTGCCTCGCTGAGCCTCTTTGAAAGGGCGAAACGTTCCGAGAAGGCTCATCAGCTTGTGCTCGGCCTTCTCGCGGACGCTGCAGGTGTTGACGAGAAGGAGATCGGCCAAAGCGGGTTCGCTCGCCTCGCGGTAGCCGTCCGCCCGAAGGACCTCCTCGATGCGACGGGAGTCGTGCACGTTCATCTGGCAGCCGAAGGTCTGGACGAAGTACTGCTTCATGGCGAGCTGGCGAAAGCCTTAGCAGCCGGCAGCGCGGTAGCCAAACGGCCGAAATCACGCAGTTCGCTGGCGGAATTGGGGTTCCCCGCGCTACAAGCCCTAGGTAGATGGCTCGCCGGCGATGCATCTGCCTCCTGCTCGTTCTGGCGAGCGGATGCAAGACGATCCCAGAGGATGCCTACGGCATCGACCGGATCCGTTTCAACGGGATGGAAGAGCTCGATGCTCAGGCCCTCAGGGCTTGTCTCGCCAGCCAGGAACGGGACCGTGTCACCTTCGCCTTCGGGACCAGCGCCGATCCAGCCTGCGGCGTCCCGCCCTTCGACGGGAATCGGGTGTCGTTCGACCTCTGGAAGAAGCTCCGCAAAGGCTGGCCCACCTTGGATTCCGCCGTGTTCGACCGTGACGTACAGCGAATCGAGCGTTGGTACCAGGCGCGCGGCTACTACGACGCGGCGGTCGTCAGCACCGCGTTCGACCCACCCTCGGCTGCGGGAGACGACCGCATCGTCGTGCCGCCCGGGGGCCAAGCCCCTTGCGAACGAGAAGGCGCGAACGAGGGCTGCAAGCTCAGTATCGAGATCGACATCGAAGAGGGTGAGCCCGTCCTGGTGAAATCGATCGAGGTCAGCGGTCACGAGAGCTCGGGATCGGAGAGCCAGACGAACTTCGAAAGCGCGGTCGAGCTCGAGGTTGGCAAACCGTTTGACGAGTCGATCTACGAGCGGAGCAAGCGCGCGATGCGGCGCCAACTCAGAGAGGCGAGCTACGCGTGCGGCGCCGTCTCCGGGCGTGTGGATATCGATCGAGAAACCAGAGAAGCTTCGGTCGCGCTCTTCGTCGAGACGGGTCCAGCGTGCACCTTCGGCGACATCACCGTCACCGGGAACGCGACGCTGCCGGCGGATACGATTTTGGATGTCGCTGACCTGAAGACAGGTGATGTGTTCCGCCTGAGCGAAGTCGCCGACGCTCAGCGAGCCGTCTATGCGCTTGGCGCTCTCGCATCGGTAGACGTGAGCTCGACTCCACGGCGCGACGGCGAAGAACAGTGCACCGGAGTCGTAGACGTCAACATTGCAGTCGAACCCGGCAGGAGCATCCGCTGGGGCATCGGCGCCGGAGTCCAGAGCGGTACCATCGCGACGTTGACCCTCGAGCAAGATACCCGCATTTCGGACGTTCATTTGTTTGGCCTCTTCGAGCACCGGAATTTCATCGGTGGCTTCCGGCGACTCCGTATCGAGGATCGCCCCAAAATCGTCGCACGCGACCCGTTCTTTCGGTTCGGGCAGGGCTTCATCTTCGGGAACGAGGTGCGCGTCGAGTATCGGCGGCCGGCGTTTCTCGAACCCCGCACGACCTCACGGATTCAACTCCGCCACGACTGGGGCCCCGATCCGTACGAGCTCTTTCGCCGCCATGATTTCCAGGTTCGTGGAAGCCTCTCGCGGCCGTTCTTCGACGGTCGGCTCCTGCTCGTCGGCGCCTTGAACTACGACCTCTATCGCGTCGTCGATGAGGACCCGCGATATCCCACGAGCTACCAGGTCGTTTTCTTCGACCAAAGCCTCATCGTCGACCTTCGGGACGATTCACGAAGCCCACGCGCCGGGTTTTTCTTTCAAGTCGGAAGCCAGCAGTCGCCGGCCAAGCTGCGGCGCTCTTGGCAGTATGTCCGCGTTACGCCCGAGGTTCGCGGCTTCGCGCCTTTGCCTCTTTCGTCGACACTGGCGTTTCGCTTCGGCATGGGCGCCATGTTCATCTTTTCGCGGGACCGCAACCGCTTGGATCTCATTGGGCAGCAGCTCGGCCCGCAGAGCTACCGCCTCCGCTCGGGCGGCCCGACGACTCACCGCGGCTTCTTCGGCGGTTTTCTGGGCGACCCCGGGAGCATCAGCTCTCTCAATCGCGAGGGCGTCGACGCCAGAAACGACGGCGGTCTTCGCCGATGGGAGGCTGGCATCGAGTGGCGCCTTCCCGTCACACAGTCGTTCGCCACGGCCTTGTTCATGGACTTCGGTGACGTGAACCGGGGCGAGGTATGGCGGTTCAATTACATCCGGGCGGCGGCGGGTTTCGGGTTCCGCTACCAGACGCCAGTGGGCCCGATTCGCCTCGATTTCGGTTTCCTGATTCCCAAGTGGCAGGTCGTCGGCGGCCAGCCGCCGCCCAACGCGTTCAACATCTTCCGATTCATTCGCGGGGGCGTCCCGGGGGCCTTCCATTTCACCATCGGTGAGGCCTACTGATGCGCTGGATATCGCGCCTGGTGAGCTGGTTTTTGGGTTGGCCGCTGCTCGCCATCGTCTCGGTGCTCTCGAGCGTTCTGTTTCATCTCGATACCGACCTCGGCCGGCGCATCGGTCGTGACATGCTGAACGAGTTCGTCTCGGACCAGATGGTCGGCACGATGCACTCCGGCTACATCACGCAGCTCCGGCTCTGGCATACAATCGTCAAAGATACGTTCGTCTACGACCCCGACGGCAGGGCGATCATTTACGGCGAGACGGTCGAGCTCGGCATCGATCCCATTGCGGCGCTTCGTGGGCGTCTTCGGTTCTACTATGCCGAGCTGACCAATGGCTGGGTCGACCTCGTCGACGACGGTGAAGGAGCGCCGACGTTCTTAGCGGCGTTCGAGGCGGCTGACCAAACTCCCACGGTGGGAGAGCCCTTCCATGCGATCGTCGACAACATGGACCTCCGCAACCTCGACGTGACCGGAGAGCTGCTCGGCTTGAAAGACATACGAGTCGTCGACCTCGACACGAAGGGCCGAATGGAGTTCTACTGGATCACCGATATCGAGGTCTGGTCGGCCGAGGGCCGTATGATCCGGCCCTTCCCGTTCGAAGCGAGCATCGACAACATCGTCGGCAGCGTGCACACCGATGCCAGAGGAGCTCAGGTCACCGCGGAGGCGAGCCGTGGGTTGGAGAGGCTGACCGCCGAGTTGGTCTACCGACCACACGAAGGCAGCGCCCCCGAGGACCCCTGGGACCTCGATCTATTCGTGCG
This sequence comes from Deltaproteobacteria bacterium, assembly GCA_004283055.1. Taxonomy (GTDB): domain Bacteria; phylum Myxococcota_A; class Polyangia; order Polyangiales; family Houyiibacteriaceae; genus SG8-38. The sequence continues at coordinate 18,861 of SHLP01000038.1, read as the reverse complement.
GGTGGAACCGGTTCGGGCGGAAACCCTGTACGAAGTTGGCTTCGACTGGGCGGAGTCGCTCAAAGGAGACGCGACCGGCTGGGTGCGGCTGTGGGGACCCGAGGAGGACTATAGGCTCCGGGCGGACGTAGCAACGGCGGGAGGCCGTGCACGAATCAACGGGGACCTTCCGTCGGTCGGCGTAACGCGAATCGAAATCGCCAGCCCTCGCCTCGAGCTGGACGAGGTCATGGGAGGCGTACCCGAGATCGCGGTGGGCGGCCGCATCGAGATGAAGAGCGATCCGAAAAACCCGGACGTCCTCGGGGTCGAGATCGAAACGGAGGGCTTTGCCTACGAAGACATCCAAATCCCTGCTCTCCTCGCAAAGATCCGAGCGCGGGACGACGGACTCGACATCGACTCGGTCGAGGCCGAATACGCAGGCGGTGACCTTCGTTTAGACGGCAAAGTGGAATACGCGGGCATCACGGACATCCACGTGGTGGGCAACATCCCGGAGGTGAGCGGCGATCCCAATTTCGAGCGATTCGCTTCCGGCATCGAGGGCGCCGCAGAGTTCAACTTGCGTATTCGCCAAACCGTGAGCGACGACTTCGAGGCTAAGGGCCGCGTCCGCTTCGACCATTTCGGCTACGGGGCGCTCAGCGCACACTTCCTGATCCTCGAAGGGCGCGTATGGGGTGATCCTCTCAAGCCGAGGCTCGACCTCGCGCTCGACGGCGCGGCGCTCCGCGTTGCGGGATACCCCATTGGGAACGGGCAGGCGCTTCTGAAGGGCGGGCCGAAGGAGTACACGGCGAACGGCCAATTTTCCGCGCCCGGCGATCGCCGCGCCGAATTTCAAGCTCGCGTGGCGGCCAACGAAGGCATTTATCGGCTCGATGTCGACGAGGTGGAGCTAGCCGTCGGCGACCTCTTCTGGAAGGGATCGGTCAACAACGCCACCTTAGACCCGAACGAGGGGCTCTCGTTCGATCGCATCTTGATGGGAAATGGGCCGCAGCGTCTCGACGCCGCGGGCGTGTGGCTTTTCGATGGGCCGGATGACATCCGCGCTGACCTCGAGAACTTCGATTTGGCCGTGTTGAAGATTCTCTATCCTCGAACTGCGCCGGACTTCACCGGAGGCGTCGACCTGCACTTCGAGTTTCGCGGCGACCTCGACCGAGACCCGACAATTGTCGCGGAAGGCACACTCACCGATGCCGTTCTCTGGGAGGTCTCGCCGGTCAACGCCGCGTATCTGATCCACTACGACAAGGGGCTGCTCGACGCCGACGCTCAGGTCGATTTCGGCGGGCGCGGGAATTTCACGCTCAGCACGAGCGGCTTCGTGGACCCCATGCCTGGCGGGGTTGGGGAGTCCCTGCGCGAGGGGGTCTACGAGACGACGCTGAGCACCGGGGCGATGGACCTGACGCTGCTCGAGCTGATTCTGCAGGATGACATGCCCAACGTTCGTGGCTACGCCGATGCCAGCATCCGCTTTTCCGGTCCCATCGATGCGCCTGCATTCGAGGGAACAGTCGAGATCCCCGGGTTCATCATCGAGCGCTGGGGCCCAGTGGGGCTCTCCTCTGATTTCCGGTACGAGTACGGTGCTCTGCTCGCTCAAGTTCGCATGGCCGATGACGAAGGTGAGCTGATCGAAGGCGAAGGCAGCCTGCTCGTCGACTTGGTCAACTTGGCCCAGAACCCGAGCGAGGCTGTGGAAGCGCTCGCGACGTCGCCGTGGCGCCTCTCGGTGCGTATGCCACCACGGCGATTGAGCGCATATCCGAAAAAGATGATCAAGCCCCTCGTACCAGACGCCGACCGCCTGCGCCTCGCCGCCAGCTTCACACTTGCCGGCGGCGCATTCCGAACTCGGGGCGACTTCCATTCGAGCGTCGATTGGCTCTCGGACTCTTCGGAAGGGCTCTGTGGAAGTGAGGCCCACCCGCGTGCGACGGTCAGCGCACAACTCGAGGACGGGGTCACCAAGCTGACCATGGACGGCGTCGTTGGAAACACGAAGGTGCTCGACCTGCGGGCCTCGATGTTGACACCGCTGGACGATTGGCTGCAAAGGGCGGAGTTCCCGCTGCTGCCCGTAACCCAAATCAGCGCAGACTTTTATGATGCGCCGATGGAGAACTTGCCCTACCTCTGCCGGTACGCTGCGGGCGTCCTCTCCGCACAGCTCAAGGCCACGGATCTCTTCAGCGATGATCCGGATCTCTCGTTCTCGATGACTTCCGACGAGCTTCGCGCGCGTCGCCTCGAGCCGGGCCGGCGGGCTGGCATGGTGAACACCATCGTCGAAACGCCGCCGTCGATCAACCGCGTTTCAGGCGGATACCACGACGGTTTGGCAACGATCGACATGGATATGCGCTGGTGGAACGGGGGGTCCTCGGAGATCACTGCGGCAGTGCCTCTCACCTGGGACAGCGCGCACCCGGTACCCACGCTCGCAAAAAGAGGCGACGTAGACGCGAGGGCGAACTTCGACCGGATGCCCCTTCAAGCAGTGCTCGCCTGGATGGCCGGCGTGGTCAACGTCGAAGGGATCCTTCAAGGCAGCGTCACGGCGCAGGGGCGCGTGCAGGACCCGACGCTCGTCGGAAGCGTCGACCTCACCGATGGTCGAGTCGATGTTCGGACCGTGGGTCAGACGCTCGAGGACGTGTCTGGCCGTGCGATTTTCGACGAGGATGGCGTGGCTATCAGCGATCTGACGATGACCGACACCAATGGCTCTGCAAAGCTCGGCGGGCGCGTTGGCATCGAAAAGCTGAGCCTCGACGAAGCGGATTTCGTGATCGAAGCGAAGGATTTCCCTCTCCGACAGGAGGGCTCCATCATCGCGCGCCTCGCCGGCACGGCCCGTCTCAGGGCAGCATTCGAAGACGAAGGCATCGATGGAGCGGTCACGCTCAGCAATCTGGTGCTCGACATTCCGGAAGCCTCAGCGACCCCGCAAGACCTCGAACCACATCCGGAGGTCTTCTTCATCGGAGAGGAAAGCGAGCCGGTTCGCAAATCTGGCGCTTACTTCGTGAATCTGAGCGTGCGCTCGGACAACCGGCTCGTCATCCGCAGCAAGGACCAGGGGTTCTACGTCGAGGCGTCGGCCAATTTGGACACGACCCTAGCCGACGAGCTTTCCGTCAAGGGCACGGTTACCCTCCATTCCGGGAACTTCAAGGTCTTCGGGAAGCGATTCGAAGTGCGCTCCGGGAACATGATCTTCGACGGCGATCCCGAGATGGACGCCAAAGTCGATCTCGTCGCGCGCCACTCCCTACGCGGTAGCAACGACGATGTGACCGTGATCGTCTCGGGTCGGCTCAGCGACCCGACGATCGAGTTCAAGTCCAGCGTGCCAACGACTAGCCAAGCACAGGTCATCGCCCTGTTGGTCACCGGCACCACCCGTCAGCAGCGCGGCGTGAATACGTCCACCGCACAAGCATCTCAGGACACGACGGACTTTCTCAGCGGTGTCGCAGCCGGCCTATTTTCCGCTTCGTTGCAGTCTCAGTTTGGCGGCTTCGCGCCCACGTTCGGCATCACGCAAGGACAAGCTTCCGCCGACGACACCGAAGGCGACACCGCCGTACAAGTCGGTTTCAGCGTCGACAGCGTTCTTCCGGACAACATCCCGATCCGCGGGCTCTACGTCGAAGGACAATTCGTGGCGCGGCGTGCCGAAGGCGGCCCAAACACCACCGCACAGGCCCAGCGCCCTGGTTTTTTGATCGAGGCACTTTGGCCACTAAACTTCGTGACTACCGGCACCTTTGCTCCGCCGTCCAACTGGAGCATCGACATCACCTGGGAGCCCTGAGGCAAGCATGAGTCGCAAACTATTCGGAACCGATGGAATTCGCGGTCTAGCCAATCGCGGCGACATGACCCCCGAGGTTGCCTTTCGCATCGGGGCCGCCATCGCGTATCAGGCTGGCAAGCGGGTGAAGCACGTGCCGAGGGTCGTCGTCGGTAAGGACACTCGCCTCTCGGGCTACCTCTTCGAGACGGCCGTCGCTTCGGGCATCTGCGCTCTTGGCGGCGAGGTGCTTCTGTCGGGTCCCCTGCCCACTCCGGCCATCGCGCATCTCACGACGAGCATGCGGGCGGACGCGGGTGTGGTCATCAGCGCATCGCACAACGCATACCAGGACAACGGAATCAAAATCTTTGGTTCGGACGGCTTCAAGCTCCCCGATTCCGTGGAGCTCGAAATCGAGGCGCTGATCTTCGGTTCGGATCTCGACAAGAAGCGGCCAACCGGCCTGCGCGTGGGGCGTGCAGAGCGATTAGACGACGCACCGGGGCGTTACGTCGCCTTCGTCAAAGCATCTTTTCCAAACGAGTTGACCCTGGAAGGCGTCAGAATCGTCGTCGACGCTGCGCACGGCGCAGCGTACCGGACTGCGCCCTTGGTCTTCTCCGAGCTCGGCGCAGCGACCCATGCGATCGGGGTCCGCCCCAACGGAAAGAACATCAACCACAAGGTTGGAGCCCTGCACCCCGACGCCTGCTCCAAAGAGGTCCGTCGGCGTGGCGCAGACCTCGGGATCGCACTCGACGGGGACGCCGACCGCATCATCATGATTGATGAAAAGGGCAACCAGATCGACGGCGACGCGATCATGGCTCTTTGCGCGACACGCATGCTGCGCGCCAAGCGTCTTCGTCGTCGAACCCTGGCGACGACCGTGATGAGCAACCTAGGCCTCGAGCGCGCCATCGAGGAGGATGGTGGCAAGCTCCTCCGGTGCAAGGTAGGCGACCGCTACGTCGTCGATGCGATGCGGCAACGGGGTCTCAATTTTGGAGGCGAGCAGTCCGGACACCTGATCTTCCTCGATCACGCAACGACCGGCGACGGCCTCGTCGCGGCCATGCAGGTGCTCGCCATCCTGCTGCGCGAGGGGCGGCCGCTCTCGGAGCTGGCGAACGAGGCGATGGAGCGTGTGCCGCAAGTTCTGGTGAACGTCACCCTCCCCGATCGACGCGCCCTCCAAGAGCTGCCCAAGACCCAGAATGCGATTGCGCGGGCCGAGAAGTCGCTGGGCAAGAACGGCCGGGTGCTGGTGCGATGGAGCGGGACCGAGCCGAAGCTCCGTGTGATGATCGAGGGCCCCAAGCAGGACCGCATCGAAGCCATGGCCAACGGAATCGCAGCCGAGGCAAAGAAAGAGTTCAAGCTCGCCCGTTAGCGAGAGAGCCGCGAAGCCCTCCCGAGGGCGAAGCGGTTTCATGGGGGGACGAGCTGCTCGTTGAACAAGACCGTGACGGACCTCGGCTCGACTCCGAGCACCTCGATGCCGTCCGGCAGACCGCGAAGCTCGACCGGAACCGCGACGGGGCCTTTCTTCGAGGACGCCTCGCTCAGGCTCACGATCGCCAGCACAGACGCCGGATTCAAGGCGTCGACCAGGGCCTCCGGGCCGCGGATGCGAGCTGCAACCGCGCGGGGTCGAAGAGCGCGAGGAACGACACCCTCGGCATCGACCCGCAGCGGCGAGAGCACTCGAACCTTCACCTTGGCGCGGACCCTCAGCGTTACCAGAACGCTTTGCGTATCGAAGCTCGTGTTGGCGGGCGCGCTGACGAGTTGAATCTCGCGCTGCACCACTCCTTCTTCCAGCTCGGAAACCTCAAACTGCATCGAGCGAACCGTACGAATCGAGTTGACGACATCTCGCGGTCCATCGACCTCGACGGCCTCTGGAAACACCTCAGGCTCCCCGGCCCACTCGAGGCCCGGAGCCAGCTTGCCCTCGAGAAAGACCTCGACTGGAACGTCGCGAACGGCCCGCGGCACCCATTTGAAAACCAAGGAAGGCGGCACGACCTGCATGACCGACACACCCGCAGGCAAATCGAACATTTCTTTTTCGAAATAGAACCGCGTCTCTTCACGAGACTCGAGCTCTACGTCGACTGCTGGCAGCACTTCTTGGCGGAGTGAATTCAATCGGGCACGGCTGCCTTTGACACGAACGCGGACCCGATCCGGGGTCTCGGTGACGAGGATCATGTCCTTGGCGTCGGGTGGCGGACGAACGACGACGTCGACATAGATGTTCCGCTCCATGTCCTCTGCCCCGTGAACGAGCGAGAACATGAGGATCGCGATGCCGAGCGCGCTGGCCTTGAGCCCGAGGTTCTCCGTGACGAAGAGTCGCATGGAATTCAGCGCTTCGACCACCGTGCTCACCGCGTTTCCTCGGCCTTCTTCACCGTGATGACCGCGTCGGGGCTCTGCGAACGGGAGGCCTCGGGAGGCGCCAAAGTACTGCGACGATCGGCGGCTTTACGGCGATTGCTCTTGGGCGCGTAGAAGAGGCCGTAAAGCGCATCACGGAGCGACCCAACGTCGAGATTTCGAACGATGTTGCCATCGAAGCAGAGCGAAATCGCCCCCCGCTCTTCGCTGACGACGACGACGACTGCGTCGGTCTCCTCGGTGATGCCTATTCCAGCGCGGTGGCGAGCGCCCAGAGTACGATCGCCGCCTGCGGAGCCAGCCATCGGTAAGAACACCCCCGCCTGCCAGATCCGGCCCTCACGGATCACGACTGCCCCATCGTGCATCGGGTTCTCGAAGCTCGGTACGAAGACGCTGTGCAGCAGCTCCTTGCTCACCGCCGCATCCACCTCGGTGCCCCGCTCGATGAACTCATCGAGTGCCGCGCTCCTCTCGAACGCGATCAAAGCGCCGATGCGCTTCTGCGCGAGCGTCCCGGCAGCTTTGATCACTTCCTCGATCGTTTGCGTCTCCTTGGCGGTGCGCTGCCCTCGCAGCAGAGGTCGTCGGCCCATCCGGGCAAGCGCTCGTCGAATGTCCGATTGGAAGATGATGACGACGATTACCGCCAGATAGGCGAGCACCGAGTCTAGAATCGTGGTGACGGTCACCAAGCCAACGCGACGCGCGAAGAGGTAGCCGACGAAGACTAGACAGAGTCCGATCGCCACCTGCATCGCCCGGGTCCCACGCAAAATGACCAGAGCCCAGTAGATGAGGACCGCGACGAGCCCGATGTCGAGGACATCGTGGAGGACGTCCCAAGGGCTCCGCTGAAAAAAGCTCGCGAAGCCGGTGCTGATCTCACTCAAAACGCTGGTGAGCACTTCGATCACCGTGCGCCTCCACCCGCGTCTCGCAGGGCCTCGGTCACGCGAATCACTTGGCGCATCACGAAGACATCGTGGACACGCACGGCGTCGACTCCTGCAGCCACACACATGGCGACTGCGGCTGCTGTGCCGCCGAGTCGGGCGTCAGCAGGCGGCGGCTCTCCGCCCGGATTGGGCGCAAGCTCGGCGATGAAGGATTTCCGCGAAGGCCCCACTAGTACACGGTATCCGGTCTTGCGGAAACGCCCAAGAGAACTTAGCAACGAGGTCGACTGGGCCGCCGTCTTTGCGAATCCAAGTCCAGGGTCGAGCCAGATGGAGGCCCGCGGGACCCCGGCGCCTTCCACGCGTTCAGCAGCAGCCAGGAGCTCGGCAAGAACCTCCTCGACGACGTTTCCATAGTCGATGTTCGGCGAGCGCACTTCGCCTCGGCCGCGATTGTGCATGATGACGTATTCGGCGCCCTTCGCCGCAGCCGCTTCGGCCAAGGCTGGGTCCTCGGCGCAGTGCACGTCGTTTACAACTGTAGCGCCCGCCGCTAACGCTGCCGCGGCGACCTCGGGCTTGACGGTGTCGATGGACACCTGCGCCCCCAGTCGACCCGCCAGTGCCTCGATGACCGGCACGACCCGCCGAACCTCCTCGGCGGCCGGCACTTGCTCGAAGCCGGGACCGTACGTTCGGCCGGCCGGCCTCGAGGACTCGCCACCGACGTCGAGAACATCCGCGCCCTCTTGGAGCAGCGTTCGACCGTGCTCGATGGCCTGTGCAGGCTTCAGGAACTTGCCCCCGTCGCTGAATGAATCCGGCGTCACATTGAGGACGCCCCACAGCTCGGGCATCAGAACCTCCGTCGTCTACCCTGCGCTGGGCACCTCGCGCGGACGTGGCTGAAAGATGGCGCCCTTTCGCTTTTCTTCGTTTTCGCGTCGCTTCTCGGCGTACGTAGGGACGCTCACGGTGACTGGAGGCGGCAAGTCATTGCCCGACATGATGGCCTCGATCTCTTCGCGACCGAGTGTCTCGCGCTCGAGGAGGGCCTCGGCGACCGCATCGAGCTCCCTGCGGTGCTCTTCGACGATCGCCTTGGCGCGATCGTACTGAGCGTTGATGATGCTGCGAACCTCATCGTCGATTTCCTTGGCCGTCTCTTCGGAGTAGTCCTTGTGGTACGACTGACCGAGGAAGCCGGACTCTTCTTTTTCGACGTAGGAAAGCGGGCCGAGAGACGCGCTCATGCCCCACTCGGTCACCATGGACCGGGCGAGCTGGGTGGCCTTTTTGAAGTCGTCGGCGGCGCCGGTCGTGAGCTGGCCGAAAACCACCTCTTCGGCCAGACGTCCGCCGAGCGCCATGGCGATTCTGTCGAGCACCCAGTCGGCGCTGTAGCTGAGGCGATCCTCCTCGGGGAGCGCCATGGTGAGACCGAGCGCGGGGCCCCGCGGAATGATGGTGACCTTGTGAATGGGGTCGTGGTGCGGCAGCTTCCAGGCAACCAGGGTGTGACCGGCTTCGTGGTATGCCGTCGTCTTGCGCTCGTGCTCGCTGATGACGAGTGAGCGGCGCTCGGAGCCCATCATGACCTTGTCTTTGGCCATTTCGAAGTCAGACATCGAGACGACGTCTTTGTCCTGACGCGCCGCGAGGAGCGCAGCCTCGTTGACGAGGTTCTCGAGGTCAGCGCCCGAGAAACCAGGCGAACCGCGCGAGATGATGTCGAGCTGAACGTCATCGCCCAGGGGCACCTTTCGAGTGTGCACCGCCAGAATGCCCTGACGGCCGTTCAAGTCGGGCCGGGGCACGATGATGCGGCGGTCGAATCGACCCGGACGAAGGATCGCCGGGTCGAGAACGTCGGGCCGATTGGTGGCCGCAATGATGATCACGCCTTCGCTCGATTCGAAGCCGTCCATCTCGACGAGGAGTTGGTTCAACGTCTGCTCACGCTCGTCGTGGCCGCCTCCGAGGCCCGAGCCACGATGACGGCCAACGGCGTCGATCTCGTCGATGAAGATGATGCAGGGCGCATGCTTTTTGCCCTGCTCGAACAGGTCGCGCACGCGCGACGCTCCGACGCCAACGAACATCTCGACGAAATCGGAGCCGGAAATGCTGAAAAACGGAACCCCGGCCTCACCGGCGATGGCGCGTGCGAGCAGGGTCTTGCCCGTGCCTGGCGCGCCCATGAGCAACACCCCCTTCGGAATGCGGCCCCCGAGGCGCTGGAATTTCTTGGGGTCTTTGAGGAATGCGATGATTTCTTCGCAGTCGTCTTTGGCCTCGTCGATGCCGGCCACGTCCTTGAACGTAACCTTGTTCTGCGACTCGTTGAGCAAGCGCGCGCGCGATTTCCCGAAGCTCATCGCCTTGCCGCCGGACGCCTGCAGCTGCCGCATGAAGAACAAAAGGATGCCGACCAGGAAAATCATGGGCAGCCAGGTCACCAGGATGCTCGTCCAGAGGCTGTTTTGGTCTTCGGGCAGATACTCGACGCTCACTTCGTTTTCGAGCAGCTGCTGATTGATCTGCTCGCCCATGATCCCGACGGTGACCTTTTCGTTGCGGACGCCGCGCTGACCCTGCGTGCTTTCATCCGCAGACTTGAGCCAGTACGTGTACTCGCCGCTGTTGTCCTGGGGACGGATTTTGACCTTCTGAACTTTGCCCGCCGAGACGTCGGTCACGAATTCGCTGAACGGAACGCTTCGGGGCTGCTCCTCTCGGGCAACGAAGTTGAAGATGACGATGCACATCAGGATCACGAGGACCCAGAAGAGCAGTGTTTTTTGGCTTTGCTTCATATGGTAAGTCGGGACAGGAGGCCGAGCTGCAGAGGTAGCTTGGCGCCACGCGCCCTAGATGTCTTTGTGAGGCCGCAGAGCCCACTTGGCAACCTTCGCCCCGTGGAGCGTCTAGAGGGTGGCTCAAGACCGATTGGTTCGTGTTCTTCGATGCTCACGATATTCCAACGAAAGACAGCCACGATGACGGCGGGCTGACCAACCCAATCCTAGCAGGACCTCCCCCTGACCCGTTAGAAGTCGGCCGATGTCGACCAGGTGGCTGCGGTTCGGGGTTAACCCGGTTTCTTGCGCGATCCAGCGCCGCAGCCAGCGAATCCGAATGGGCGGCGCGAGCTGCGTCAAGGCGTCGATCGCAATTGTTCGCTCGCCCTGAGATGGGAGTTGGGGCAGCTGTGCGTCGAGGTAGGAGTTGACCTCGGCGCCCTCGTCGCCGAGTGCGCTCAGGTGTTCGACTACGCGAGGGTCCTCGCCGAGGAGCACGGGCAAGACCTCGTGGCGGATCCGAACCCTTTCGAAGTCGCGTTGGTGATTCGAAGGATCGTCGACGAAAAGAAGACCGCGATCGAGAGCATAGGCCCGGAGATCAGAGCGGCGGCAGTCGAGCAGCGGCCGGATCACCCCGTCCGCCCGCCGCGGCTCGATCGCACGGAGGCCACGAATCCCGGTTCCTCGCAGAATCCGAGCGAGCACCGTTTCAGCCTGATCGTCTTGGCTGTGACCGACCGCGACGCAGGTCGCTCCGTGTGTACGGGCGAGCTCACGAAGCGCGTCGTAGCGGAGCTCGCGGGCTCGGGCTTGGATCGACGCCCCTGGTTTGGGCACGTCGACGCGTGCGCCGTAAAAGGGGACGCCAAGGTCGCCCGCGAGCGCCGCTACTTGCTCGACCTCGGATGCCGATTCAGGCCGGAGACCGTGATCGATCGACGCGGCGCAGATCGTAATGCCCAGCTCGATGCGGAGGCGATGGAGCACGTGCAACAGAGCGGTCGAATCCGGCCCGCCCGAACAGGCCACGAGCACGTGATCTCCAGCGGAAATCAGGTCGCGCTCGCGAACGGTACGCCGCACCGTCGAGGTGATCATGAGGGGACGCTAAAACACGCCCGACGCGAGGGAAAGCCGGACCTCCGTTCGGTCGCGGAGTCCGCCCATTCGCACGGTTTCAGCGTCTTGGACGGCCCGCCTCGAAAATGACAAAGCGGGCGCCGCGACGCGTAAGCCCGAACGGGAACGCCGAAGAAGCCCCGGCCCCGCTTCCGCGGTCTCGAAGGCTCGCTTCTCTTTCTCGCTTCGCAGCTGAATTTGCTGCGTTGGCTCCCATCGGTCTTGCCGCTCTTTTCGGACGCCTTTGACGGTCACCAGGATGGCAGGCATCACGCCGGCCAGGCCTACCACGAGCGCAGCCACCGAACCTTTGGCGCGGCCCGGCTTGTCGAGAGCGAAGTAACCGGCCAGGGCGCCACCGGTAGCGCCGACGATTGGAAACACCGAAAGGGCCCAGGCTTTGTTGAGGCCCGACACGGACGGGATGATCAGCCCAAGCTCGGCGCCGACCAGGCCCAAGCCGATGGTGCCCTTAGGCGTAGCCCGAAGGTTCTCGAAGACCACGGGCGAGTCCTGGGCCTCGACGGCGCGGGGCTCGGCCAACAGCGAAATGGCCGCCAGCAGTGCAAGAGCACCTCCGATTCGTCGCACGTTCAAATCCCCCACTGCCTCGTCCAACCGCCAGATTACACGCAGGCCGAAAGCGTCGCAACCACGCGGCCTGACGCGGGCAATCATTTGCCTTGAATTCGCCGGATGCCCGCCCAAGACTCCCGAAATGGAGGAGCGCGACTTCCAATCCCTGCGCGTCGAGCAGGACGGCCACATCGTCACCTTAACGTTCAACAAGCCCGAAAAGAAAAACCCTCTGAGCCAGGAGCTCGTCAATGAGCTGCTCTGGGCTCTCGACGATGCGGAAGCCGACGACGAGGTGAGGGTCATCGTCCTGACGGGCGCCGGGAACGCGTTCAGCGCCGGCGCCGATTTGAAGGGTATGACTGCAGAACGCGGCAAGCTCGAAAAGAAGGGTGAGTTCGACGACTTGCTGCTTCGCTTCGACGCGATGAAGAAGCCAGTTGTCGCGCGAATTCCAGGATACGTCATGGGTGGCGCGATGGGCATCGTCGCCTGCTGTCACTTCGCCATCGCGTGTGAGAGTGCCCTGCTCGGAACGCCGGAGATCAAGCGGGGACTGTTTCCAATGATGATCATGGCGGTGCTTCAGCGCGTCGTCCACGCACGCGAGTTGCTGAAGCTGATGCTGCTGGGCGACAAGATCAGCGCCGCGAAGGCCAAAGAAATCGGCTTGCTGAGCGAGGTGGTGCCCGACGATCAGCTCGACGCTCGAGTCGCCGAGCTCGCTGGCCAGCTTGCCAGGCAGTCGCCAACCGCGATGCGAATGGGCCTCAACGCCTACAACGAGCAACGCAAGATGTCCGTTGAAGACGCGCTGCCCTACCTTCGCGAACAGCTGTATGCAGTGCTTGCGAGCGAGGACGCCAAGGAAGGGCTCGCGGCGTTTTTTCAGAAGCGCGAACCTCAGTGGTCGGGGCGCTAGTCGAGCACGTCGTTTACCAGAAGCTCGACGGAGCGCCCGCCCATCCAATGATCGGGCTGAAACTCGCCGATCAGCTTGAGCTGCTCACGCCCTTGGAGGCGGGCAAACATGCCAGGCGCGAACGCGCGAATGGAATCCTCTCCGACGCGCAGCTTCAGCTTCCCGTGGGTGCGGCCTTCCCCTACTCCGGTCGCTTCGAGCACTTGGGCGTCGAGCATGAACGTGGGCACCGGATGGCCCTCGCCGAACGGACCGAGGCGCTGCAGGTCCTCGACCGTCGGCACTCGGAACGCCCCGCCGAGGGCCACGTCGACAGGTACCTCTCGTGCTTCAGCGCCCCCGGCGCCCTGCGTCGCATCTAGAAAGGAGGCACGAAGGGCGTCGAGGTCTCGCTTCGAGAGCGAAAGCCCGGCCGCCGCTCGATGCCCGCCCCATCCGCTCAGATGCGAGGCACAGTGGGCGAGCGCGCGATACACGTCGACGCCGCGGATCGTCCGGGCGCTGCCGTGACCGTGTTCGCCATCCAAGGCGATGGCCACCGCCGGGACCCCGAACGCATCCACCAGCCGGGCGGCCACGATCCCGACCACCCCGCGATGCCAGGACTCGCTTGCGACGACCACCCCTTCCTCGGGCGCCTCGCCGTAGAGCTCGACGACCTGCGCGTGGGCCTCGTCGGTCGCCTTCTGCGTGAGCAATTTGCGCTCGTCGTTTCGCGCCTCGACTTCCTCGAGCGTGCGCCAGGCCTCCTTCGCGCTCTTTGCGGTCAAAAAACGAAGGGTGAGGTCTGCGGCGCCGAGCCTGCCGGGGGCATTGAGCCTGGGTGCGAACCGAAACGCAACGTCGCGAGCGGTGAGGTGGGCGGACTCGGGGATCTTTGCTGCTTGCCGGAGCGCAGCGAGCGCCGGCCTGCCCTTGGGGGTGCCAATCGCCTTGAGGCCGGCGCGAACGAGACGCCTGTTGTCCCCTGTCAGCGGCGCGACGTCCGCAATGGTTCCAATCGCAACGAGATCGAGCCACGCGCGCAGGTCGAGCGCGGCCCCGAGCTCGGCGCGAAGCGCAGCGCCTAGCGAGAAGGCGAGACCGGCGCTGCATAAGCCCTTGTACGGAAACCCGCACTCCGGGCGATGCGGGTTGAGAAACGCGAAGGCAGGCAGGGCTTCTTCGGGCACCAGGTGGTGATCGACGACGATGACGTCGACCCCGGCCGCGTTGGCCGTGGCGATACGCTCATGATCGCTGGAGCCGCAATCGCAGGTGATCAAGAGGCCGGGCCCCTCGGAGAGACAGCGATCGACGGCTTCCGCGCTGAGCCCGTATCCGCCCTTGAAGCGGTCGGCGATGAGTGTCCGGACCTCCCCGCCCAGCGCGACGATGACCTCACTGAGAATCACCGCCGAGGTGGTGCCGTCGACGTCGTAGTCACCGAAGACGACGATGCGCTCCCCGGCCCGGATCGCCCGAGCAACTCGCTCTGACGCCAAGCCTCGGTCGGCCATGTCGTCGGGGGAGCTCAAGCTCCGCAGCCTGGCGTCGAGGAAGGGTGAAGCCTCCTCCGCACTGCGGATGCCTCGATGGAGAAGCACCTGGGCCGCGCTCAGTCCCAACCCAGAGGCGTCGGCAAGCATGCCGGCCGCCAGTTCGTCGGCGGGCCGCACGCGGTACCGATCCACGACGCTAGCCCCGCGAACGACTGAAGAGACGCCGATCCATGAACTCGGTGATCGGCGCCGCAATGAAGATCGAAGACAGGGTACCGATGAGGATGCCGATGCCCAGGGCGAAGGCGATGTCTTGAATGACACCCGTGCCGAGGAAGAAGAACGCGGACACGGACAAGAGCGTCGTGAGCGAGGTTACGAGCGTTCGGGACAACATCTGGGAGGTACTGATGTTGATGAGCTCGCGTAGGCTCTTGTCACGGACGCGCACCATGTTCTCCCGAATCCGATCGAACACGACGATCGTATCGTTGATCGAGTAGCCCATGATAGTGAGCAGTGCCGCGACCGTCGTGAGGTTTACTTCCTTTTGGAGAAGAACGTAGATGCCAAGCGTGATGAGCGCATCATGGAGCATCGCGATCACGCCACCCGGCGCAAAGCGTAGGTCGAAACGAAAGGCGACGTACAACATGATGAACGCGATCGCGTACAGGAGCGACTGAATGGCGGCATCACGAAGCTGCTGGCCGGCCTTTGGACCCACCCATTCGACGCGAAGCGCACTGGCCGGCGCACGCTCCCCGAACCGCCTCTGAAGTTGGGTCATGAGCTCGTCCGCGACACCGACCAGTTGGGCCTCGTAACGCGGGTCGCGGCTGCCCGTCAGCGCGTTGATCGAGCGCACGTTCGCCCCGCCGGTCATGAGAGCTTCCTGGAGCTGCTGCTCGTTGACGGGCCCCGAAACGCGAAGCGTAATCTTGTCGCCTCCGGGTGAGACTTTCATCTCCTGTAGGACCCCGTCGCCAAGGGCAGTCGCCACGGATGTTCGAATCTTCTCGACCTGCGCGTCGGGCAGAGACGACACCTCTTGCACACGAATGATGTACTCGTTGGGCTGGTCTTCGACGCTGATGACATCCGGGCGCGCGTACCCCGAATCCTGGAGGGCTTTCCGAACTTCGGCGGGGCTCGTATCGCCCTTGAAAAGAAGCTGAACCTCGGTGCCGCCGGCAAAGTCGATGCCGTAGTTGGGCCCGGGATAGAACAGTGAAACCAGGCTCAGAGTGGCGATGATGCCGAGGACCGTGATCACCGGCCCGCGGTACTTCATGAAGTCGATATAGGTGCCGGGTTTAATGAACTCCATGTCAGCCCACCCGCAGTCGCTGCACGCGCATCCCGCGCACGAGCCAGTCGAAGAGCACTTTCGAGCAGAACGTGCCGGTGAAGAGGGAAGTACCAATACCAATCAGCAGCATCGTGGCGAAGCCCTTGATCGGCCCGGTGCCAAACTGCCAAAGGACGACGCCGGCAATCGCTGTCGTGAGCTGACTATCGAAAACCGACGAGTACGCGCGGGCGTAACCTTGCTCCACCGCGGAGCGCGGCGACTTCCCGAGCCTCAACTCCTCGCGGATGCGCTCGGTGATGAGCACGTTCGCGTCGACGGCCATACCGACCGTGAGCGCGATGGCTGCGACCCCCGGGAGCGTAAGCGTCGCGCCAATGCCGGACATGACGCCGAGCAAAAGCTGCAGGTTCAACAAGACCATGGCGTCCGCGACCAGGCCAGCGACCTGATAGTAGAGAGCCATGAACACGACCACTAGGATGACCCCGACCAGCGCGGCGACCGCGCCCTTTCGGACCGAGTCCTGACCGAGCGTCGGGCCGATGAGCTGCTCGTTGGCGGGTCGAAGCGGTGCAGGCAGCGCGCCGGCCTGAAGTACGACGACCAGGTCTTTGGCCTCTTGCAGAAGCTCGTTGCGATCCTGGTATGCGCCGAGCGTGATTCGACCGCGTCCGCCGATCTGGCCCTGGATGACCGGTGCGGACTCCACGCGGTCGTCGAGAACGATCGCCATCCGCTTGCCGATGTTTCGGCCTGTCAGGTCGGCCATGCGCGACGCGCCGCGACTGTTCATCGTGAAATCGACCTCGGGGCTTCCGCTCTGGGGGTCGAAGCCGACGGACGCGTCATCGAGGTCCTCGCCGGTCGCATCCGCAACCCGGTACATGTAATAGGTGCGCCAACCCTCACCACCCCGCTCGGGGTCGGGCTCCTGACGACCGATGGACAGCTCGTGGTCGTCCGGAACCGCAAGCGTCGCGATGTACGTGCGCAGGCTGTCGCGGGCATCCTCGCCGAAGGCCTCCGCAAAGGTCTGGGCGCCCTGATTCAGGTAGATGCCCTCCGGTGGACTCGTGAAGATCGACCTCGAGTCCGATTCATCATCGACGATCTTGAAACTCAGCTGCGCGGTTCGACTGATGATCGACTTGATGCGCTCGAACGAGCTCTCCTGAGCGCCCGGGATTTCGATGATGATATCGCCGTCATTGGGTCGTGCGATGACCGTCGGTTCGAGCACGCCCATGGTATCGATTCGGTTGGTGATGGTGCGTTCGGACTGGCGGACCGCCGTCTCTCGCATGTTGGCGAGCTGCTCTTCTCGCATGTGAAGGTCCACTACGAGGTCACCGACACCGCTCGCGACGCGGAGGTCACGGAAGTAGTCCTTGACCCAGCTCTTCGACAGCTTGCGCGCGTCTTCTTGATTCGAAAACGTCATTCGAATGGCACGGACGGCGCCGCCCTCCTTGTCGACGCGCTCGACCTTGCATCTTTGTCGAATCTCGTCGAGCTTGGCCCGGTCGATGTCGTCGATTTCCTCTTCGGGTACGACACCGATCAGAACGCCGCACTGTCGCTGCACCTGCTCGGCTATTCGGTCGCGACGGTCTCGAATGTATTCATCGACTTCGACTTCGTACATCAACCGCAGACCGCCTTTGATGTCGAGGCCCGGGTTGATTTGATTGTCGAATACCTCTTTGACGACGTCCGGGCAGGGCAACCAGCGGTCGACGCTCGGCCACAGGGCAAGGAAGCCCAAGACGGACGAGCCGACAACGATTGCCAAACGAAAATACCAGCCTCGATCCATGATCCTCGCCTGTGCGTTCAGTTTTTCTGTTCGGGAGGTTGGTCCAACCCGGCAACGTGAGACCGCAGCACCTTGATTCGAGTGCGCTCCGCGATCTCGATCGTCACATCGCGGTCGTCCAGAGCGGTAATCTCGCCGCGCACTCCGCCATTGGTCCGAACGATGTCACCCTTTTTGAGGGCGGCCATCATCGCATCGTGCTGCTTGGCCCGCTTCTGCTGCGGGCGAATCATGAGGAAGTAGAGCACCGCGAACATCAGCAGAAGAAAACCGATTTGCTCGGTTCCTCCGCCACCGCAGCCCATCGGCCCTGGGGCCGGTCCTCCACCGCCAGTGGGAGCCACCGGAGCTGGACCGCCGGTCACGTCGGGCTGAAGCAAAATGTGAAATAAAGAGTAGAGCACCACTAACCCTCGATGCGCGTCGAGCCCGGATGCACGTCGCAAACCGGGCCCCTCGAGCGCCGGCGTTTCTACTCCATGCCCCCGATCAGGTCAACTCACCGGAATTGTGTATTTATGCTACAAACTCGCGACCCTCGATTGGTGGGGGTGTAAGGAGCAGCAATGGTGGACAAAGTGGACAAGATCTGGCTCGACGGGAAGCTCATTCCTTGGGACCAGGCGAACGTCCACGTTCTGACGCACACGCTTCACTACGGGCTGGGCGTTTTCGAGGGTATTCGCTGCTACAAGCTCGAAGACGGGCGCAGCGCGGTGTTTCGGCTGGAGGAACACATCCGACGGCTGTTCGATTCCGCCCACATCTGCATGCTGCCCATTCCGTACAGCCAAGAGGAGATCGTCGAGGCCTGCCTCGAAACGGTCCGGGCCAACGGCCTCGACGAATGTTACCTGCGGCCGATTGCCTTCATGGGTGACGGAGAAATGGGACTCGGAGCGAAGTCCAATGCCACGCGAGTGTCGGTCATCGCCTGGCGTTGGGGCGCCTATCTGGGAGAGGAAGGCCTTCGCAGAGGAATTCGCGCCAAAGTGAGCTCGTTCCAACGCGCCGGGGTCAACACCCTGATGTCCAAGGGAAAGATCAACGGCCACTACGTCAACTCGATCCTCGCCAAGCGCGAGGTCCAGGCGATCGGCTACGACGAAGCGATCATGCTGGACGCGCAGGGCTACGTCTCCGAGGCCTCGGGCGAAAACATCTTCGTGGTCCGCGACGGCGAAATCGCCACGCCGCCGATGGGCGTCTCGATCCTGGGCGGCATCACGCGCAACTCGGTGATGCGCGTCATGCGGGGCCTGGGGCTCACCATCCACGAGCGGCTAATCTCGCGCGACGAGCTTTACATCGCCGACGAGGTGTTCATGGTCGGCACCGCCGCCGAGGTCACGCCGGTGCGTGAGCTCGACGACCGGAGTATCGGTATAGGCTCCCGCGGACCCATCACCGAAATGGTGCAGAGCGCGTACTTCGACGCGGTGCGCGGTGTGAAGGTGCCGGACGAGAGCTGGCTGTCGATCGTCTGACAACCGGGGCGCGGAAAAAACGCGTCACGGGGTTCCATCGAACGGGGCGCCTTGCAACCGAGGCTCTGAAAAACCCGCGACACGGGGCTCCATCGAACGGCTCGGCTTGCAAATCTGGTCGGTTGGACTTGGGGGCGGGGACCAGGCAAGCCTCGCCTCGGCGCGCGCGCCAATCCGTGGTGGTTGCTGTCTTGCGGATTGTCACTTGCGACGTCGACT
>SHLP01000264.1 GCA_004283055.1 Deltaproteobacteria bacterium | reverse complement strand
CTCGAGTCGCAGTACCACGAGACGATTTACAGGATGACGATCGTGGATGGCCTCACGGGCATTCACAACAAGCGCTACCTCGTCGAGCAGCTCGATCGTGAGCTTTCGCGCGCAACTCGGCACGGCCGCCCGTTGAGTATGGTGATTTGCGACATCGACCACTTCAAGCTGGTGAACGACGAGTTTGGGCATTTGGCTGGCGACTACGTGCTCAAGGAAGTCGCGCAGCTCGCGAAGAGCCGCATTCGCCCCGATGACGTCATCGCGCGATACGGTGGCGAAGAGATCGCGATCGTTTTGCCGGAGACGGACCTCAACGGGGGCGTTCGAATCGCCGACCAGCTTCGGCAGATGATCGACGAGGAGACCTTCGCCTTCGAGGATGACTGCATCGGCGTGACGATTTCCTGCGGGGTCGCACAGCTTCAGCCGGGCTGGCGCGCGTACGAATTCGTTCGCGCGGCCGATACGCAGCTCTACGAAGCCAAAAGGGCCGGCCGCAATTGCGTCTGCCCTAGCTAAGCCAAGCGCGTCCCTCGGACGTGCTAGGCTCGCCGCTGCATGCGTTCCATCGCAGAGGCGCTCTCTTCCATGCTTCCGGCGTTTGAGCCTCTGGGAGCCGAACGGGTGCATCTCGTCGAGGCCTCAGGGCGGTACATCGCTCGAGAAGTCAGGGCCGGGTTCGATTCCCCGCCCTTCGACAACAGCGCGATGGACGGATACGCCGTCCGCTCCAGCGACGTAGAATCCGCAGGCCCCGGTCGCGCCGTGGAGCTACCTGTGCGCGGGGAATCGCGGGCCGGTGTGCCGCCTCCCGGTCCGCTCGAGCCGGGCGCGGCCTGCCGCATTTTCACCGGAGCGCCGATGCCCCCTGGCGCCGACACCGTGGTCATTCAGGAGGACACCCAGCGTGTGGGCGACCGCGTGCAGATCCTCGAGGCTTCACGCAGCGCAAAGCACGTGCGCGCTCAGGGCAGCGACGTGTCGCGCGGGGCGGTCCTGCTGCATCCCGGTGACCGGGTCGGGCCCGGCGAAATCGGGCTCCTCGCGAGTCAAAACATCGACCACGTCGAGGTCTATCGACGGCCCGAGGTCGCCCTTCTCTCGACCGGCGACGAGCTCCGCGCGCTTGGCGAAGCCCTGGGGCCGGGCGCGATCGTCAACTCCAACGTGTACGCGCTGACCGAAATGCTGCGCGCCCTTGGCGTCATCCCAGTCCCGCTCCCCGCTGCGCCCGACAGCCTTCCTGAGATCGAAGCAGCGCTCCGAAAGGCGCTCGAGTCCGATGTCGTGATCACCATGGGCGGTGTCTCCGTCGGAGCCTACGACTTCGTCCATGAGGCCTTCGTGAACGTCGGGATCGAGCCCGGCTTCTGGAAAGTCCGCATCAAGCCCGGCAAGCCACTGGCCTTTGCCCAATTCGGAGGCAAGCCCGTCATCGGCGTCCCGGGTAACCCCATCAGCGCGATGGTCACCTTCGAGATTCTGGTCGCGCCTTGCCTTCGAAAGATGCTCGGCGACCCGAGGCCGCACCCGCAGCCGGTGCTCGCCCGGCTCCGGGATTCGTATCGACGGCGCCCGGGCCGCGTCGAAATCGCGCGGGCCGTGGCGACACGCGAGGGGAACGAAATCGTCGTGGCGCTCCACGACCGCCAGGGATCGGGCTCTTTGCCGTCCTTCGTGGGTGTCAACGCGCTCGTCCTGCTGCCCTCGGACAAGGCCGAGCTGGCAGCCGGGGAGCGGGTCGAGGCGATCCTCTGGGGCGCTGGATTGACGTCCGAACGCTCCCCATTCGACGTCCTTGCATAGCGCTTTCCCGGGTGATTCTAGAGGTTTGTGCGTTGGCTTCTTGACTCGGGAGCGACCCTCACTATTATCGCGCTCCCTCAAAGGGGTCAGAAGAATGAAGAAGAGCGAGCTGAAGAGATTTCGGGCCGACCTGGAAGAGAAGCGGGGCGCCGTCATTCGCCGCGCACGCGAAACGATGGACCAGGACATGACCCTCGATGCGTCCGAGCTGCCCGACGAAATGGACCTCGCCTCGAGCGAGTACATGCAATCGTTCACGTTCCGCCTTCGGGGTCGCGAGCGGGTGTTCCTTCAAAAGATCGAGAAGGCCCTCAAAAAGCTCGACGAGGGCACTTTTGGGGTCTGTGAGGACTGCGAGGAGCCCATCAGCATCAAACGCCTCGAAGCGCGTCCGGAAACCGAGCTCTGCATCCGCTGCAAAGAGGACGAGGAGCGAATGGAGCGCGACTTCGCGTAGGGCTTGCCTGGGTTGGTTTGGCTTGGTTACACCACCCGCCCACCCCCACCCGGATTGCTGATGTCACTCTCACGCGAGTGAACAGCGTGCCTGGCGCGGCGGTCGCTGCGCTCCGCCTTGCCGGCGCATTCGCGCCGGGCTTCGCCGTTCCGGCTCGCGCTTCCGCCTGCCATGGGGCGAGGCGGTGTTCCTCTATTCGTATCCATTCGATAGAAGAACGGCTCGGGATGGGCAGCACAGCGATTGGGCCGGCGC
>SHLP01000037.1 GCA_004283055.1 Deltaproteobacteria bacterium | reverse complement strand
GCGTCAGTGCCAGCGTCAGCGTCAGTGCCAGCGTCAGCGTCAGTGCCAGCGTCAGTGCCAGCGTCAGTGCCCGCGTCCGCGCCAGCGTCCGCGCCCCCGTCCAACGTCCTCGGCGGCTCCTCTGCGATCGCGGCTTCGCAGCCCAATGTCAGCGGGAGCAGCGCCGCGAGCAAGAATCGAGTCCCCATCCTTCATTCAAGCTAGCAATCGATGAAGCTTCGCCCAAATGGGTGAGACACTTCCTTACATCGAGTTGCTCGGCGCGAATCAAGGGAGGAATCGGTCTCGGTCTTCAGGCGGAGGCAAAGGGCAGCGGTCGTACTTGCCGAAGACGCGGTAGCGGACGCGGGCGATGATTCCGTAGAAAAAATCGGTGAGCCAGACGGGCAAGAAACGAAACCATGAGAGTGCCCTGGCCGGGTACGGAAGCTCCCGCATGGCGAGGGCCGCGGCGCTGGAACGGACGAACACTTCGCCCCTTCGCACGTAGACCACGGTCTCGATGTCGCCTGGGAAGTCCGGATGAAGCGACCGGGCGAGCGCTGCGGTTTCACCCTGCAGCGGCGCGAAGTGGAAAATGCGCTCGGCGTCGGCCCGCAGCATGCCTTTGACGATGCCGTTGCACATCGCGCAGACGCCATCGTAGAAGAGCACGTGCGGTGGGAGCTCGGTCATCGAGGCTTCAATAGCAGAAGCCCGGCCTTCGGCGGCCCAGCGACCTGAAGCCGCTCGGGCAGGTAGGGGTTGAGCCTGTCGTAGAAGATCGAGCTAATCGCGCCCGACGTGGTGATCATCGCTTTGCCATCCGGCAGCGGCGTGACGAACCCTTCGCTGGTTTCCGGGAGCGGGAGCGGTGCACCGACGCGGTTGCCGTCTGCGAGGTCGAAGGTCACGAAGAGCGACTCCTGCGGAATCGGAACCCGAGTTCGCTTGCTCCGCGAGAAGATCTTCGGCAGGTGATAGCCGCAGACGACGTTCATCCAGCCTCGCCGAAAGCCGACCGTGAGAATGCTGTCCACGAAAGCCGCCGGCCCGGAGAGCAGGTACCCCCAGATGCCGCCCGGCTCGGGCAAGCGCGCCCTGCAAAGCTCATCGTAGGATCTCGACCAGCGCAGCTCGCCGTCCGAGGTGTAGGCGGTGATCTGGTCTTGAAAGGGCGTGTAGATCGTTTCGTCGGGTCCGACGCTCGGCGACGCCGAACCACCTCCGCCTTCCGCGCTCTGCCAGAGCCGCCTTCCGGTCTGCGCATCGATTGCGACCATTCGACCGAGCTCGTCGACGGCGTAGACCGCGCTCCCGTCGTGCGAAATCGCGGGGCTCGTGCCGCTTCCCCCCCCCATCGGCGCCTGAAAGACGATGCGCAGGGCGTCATCGCTGATGTCGATGCCATAGAGGATGCCGGTGTCGGGACTCGGGCCGGCCCCAGTGATGTAGAGCCGCCCAGTTTCCGGATGAAGCGCAGGGGTGTTCGCAACTTCGAGCTCCCAGCCCTGAATCAAGTTGAAAAGGAATGGGACGAGCTCCGGGTCCATCAAGCCTTTCCACAGGGCCTCGGGAGGCTCGTCTTCGGCGGCAGGGCCCACGCCACCTGGAAGGTCCAGCGGCGGCATCGCGAGCTCGCCGTCGTGCGACCAGAAGAACAAGACCTTGCCATCGGTCGTGACCCCGCCGACGTAGCGCTGCCGGCTGAGCACCACGCTCATGAAACCCCAGGTCACGCCGTAGGGTTTCAAATCGACGACCCATTTGACGTCGCCGTTGGGCTTGAAGGCCCAGAGCTGGTCCCGGTCTCCGACATAGAGGTCGCCCTCTGCGTCGATGGTCGGCGCGTTCATGATCGCAAACGAGTCGAGATCGTCGAGCGACTCCTGCGGCTTCGCGGACCAAAGCACCTCGCCCTGAACCGAGATCGCAAAGAGGTGGCTGTTGCCGGGCGGCGCGCCGGTGACGACGTACGAGGTGCCGTCGAGCCCCACGGTGGGCGGCCAGAAGATCGGGTGCCCCTGCAGCAGGTGCTTCTCGAGCTCGAACGAGGCGCCTAGCTCGAGCGGGACGAAGTCGGTGTTCGAGCTGTCCCGGTGCCCGGCAGGCCAGACGCTGTCGAAATACTGCGGGCTGAGGTTCGACTCGGTCTTGCTCTGGCGGAAGGCGGGCGGCCCGTCGGCGAGAATCGGCCGCGGCAGCTCACTCTCGTTCTTCTTGCTGCGCTGGCTCAGCAGCCCGACCACGATGACGGCCAGCGCCAAGGGCACGCCCCAACGAATCCACCGGTTCTTTACCGTCCCCATGGTCGCGTGCTAGCACGCCCGCGCGCTGCGCCGTCAAGCGCGATCTGCCGCACGCTCATGTCGCTGCCTCCACCACACCGGCCTTTCGGCATCAAAGCACTCAATGCTCTGGGCGCGGGTCTGAGGGGCATCGGCTGGAATCCTCCATCCCTCGAGCCGAGCAAGCTGATCGACGCCGCCGTCCGTCGCGCCGGCTCAAACGACTTCGGCGGCGAGGAATTTCGCGAAGGGCTCGAGGTATTCGTCGAGTCGGTGGAGAGGGAGGGCGAGCTGAGCACCCTCGGCCGCATCAGCTGCCGAGAAACCTTGCTCCGCTACCTGACCAATCGCCTGCGCTTACAGGAGTACCGGGCGGCGCACCCGGAGGTTTCGGACGAAGTGATCGAGCGGCCCGTTTTCATCATCGGGCTACCCCGGACGGGGACCACCATCTTGTTCAACTTGCTGGCTCAGGACCCAGGAAACCGCGCGCCGCTGAGCTGGGAAGTCGAGTGGCCCGTGCCGCCGCCCGAAGCCGAGAGCTATCACGACGACCCGCGAATCAAAGACGCCCAGAAGCTCTTCGGGAATCTCGACCGCGTCATCCCGACGCTACCCTCGATTCACGAGTTTGGTGCGCTGCTTCCTCAGGAGTGCGTGCCCATCAATGCGCACGAGCTTCTCACGGTCCAGTTCAACGTCACGTTTCACGTTCCAAGCTACCAAGCCTGGCTGAACCAGCAGAACCTGCTGCGCAGCTACCAGTTTCACAAGAGGTTCCTGCAGCATCTGCAGAGCAAGTACGCGCTGGACCGCTGGGTGCTCAAGAGCCCCGCTCACCTGCCCGCAATCGACGAGCTACTGGCGGTCTACCCCGATGCGCTCATCATTCATACCCACCGCGACCCCGCCCCCGTGATGGCGTCGCTTTCGAGCCTTCACTACGCGTTTCGGTGCATGAGCTCCGATGCGGTCGACCCCGCGCGAATCGGACGCAACGTGCTGGATGTCTGGTCGCTCTACTTGCAGCGGGCCGTCGACGCACGGCGGAAGCATAGCGACAAGCCAGCTCAATTCTTCGACGCGCACTTCGAGGACACCCTGCGCGATCCGGTCGACCTTTTGCGACGTGCGTATGGGCATTTCGGCCTCGAATTCACGGGCGCCGCGCGGGAGCGAATGGCGACCTTCCTAGCTGCGCATCCCCGCGGCAGTCGCGGCGTCCACCGCTACACGCCCGAGGACTTCGAGCTAGACCTCGCTGAGATTCGAGAGCGCTTCGCCGACTACTGTAGCGAATTCGACGTGTCTCTGTCCGCCTGAGCGTCCGCAGCACCGGCGGACGAAACGCAGCCTTACGCTCGGGAGCGGCGGCGACTAGGATGGCTACGTCGGCGCGTCGGCGGGAGAGCGAGGTTCAGCGATGTCCGGGTCCTGGGAAAAAACAGCGTGCATTCTCTGCGAGTGCAACTGCGGCCTCGAAGTGCAAATCGGTGGAGCGGGCAATCGCCACTTCACGCGAATCCGCGGGGACAAAGCCCACCCTTCGTCGAAGGGCTACGCCTGCGAGAAGCCGCATCGGCTCGACTACTATCAAAACGGGCCGGACCGCATCACCGCGCCGCTTCGACGTCGAGACGACGGAAGCTTCGAAGAGGTCGACTGGGACACCGCGATTCGCGAAGTCGCAGCGCGCCTTTCGGCGGTGCGCGACGCGCACGGTGGCGAAACCATCTTCTACTACGGGGGCGGTGGCCAGGGGAACCACCTGCCGGGTGCGTACTCGACGGCAACGCGCCGCGCTCTCGGTTCGCGCTACCGCTCGAGCGCCTTGGCCCAGGAGAAGACGGGCGAGTTTTGGGTGGGAGGACGCCTGATGGGGAACATGACGCGAGCCGACTTCGAGCACTGCGAAGTCGGCCTCTTCATCGGCAAGAACCCCTGGCAGTCCCACGGCATCCCTCGCGCGCGCGTCACCCTCAAGGAGCTTTCCAAGGACCCGAAGCGAACCCTCATCGTGATCGATCCGCGTCGCACCGAAACCGCCGAGCTAGCGAACATCCACCTGCAGGTAAAGCCGGGAACCGACGCCTGGTTACTGTCCGCGCTCGGGGCGGTTCTCGTTCAAGAGGATAGAATCGACCGGCCGTGGATCGACGCTCACGTAGATGGCGCCGAGGCCGTGATCGCCGCCCTTCGCGACGTTCCCGTAGACGAGCACTGCCGAATCTCCGGAGTGTCCGAGGCTTTGCTGCGCGACGCGGCCAGCCGCATCGGAGCGGCAGAGAGCTTGGCGGTCTTCGAGGACCTGGGCATCCAGATGAACAGGCACTCGACGCTCAACAGCTACCTCAACAAAATGCTCTGGGTGCTCACCGGAAACTTCGCGAAGCGCGGCGCGCAGTATGTTCCTGCGAGCATCGTGCCGATCACCGGCAAGCTCGACAAGCTCGCCGCCGGGGCCGAATGCAAGCGGACGCCCGTGACCGGCGATCGGATCATCTCCGGCCTGACGCCCTGCAACTCGATCCCCGACGAGATCCTCAGCGATCATCCGAAGCGCTATCGCGCGATGATCGTAGAAAGCGGCAATCCGGCGCACTCGCTCGCCGACAGCCAGCGCATGCGCGAGGCGCTCGGAGCTCTCGACACGCTGGTGGTCATCGACATTGCCATGACCGAAACGGCGCGCTTGGCCGACTACATCCTGCCCTCGGCAACGCAGTACGAGAAGGCCGAGGCGACCTTCTTCAACTTCGAGTTCCCGGAGAACTACTTCCACGTCCGCCGGCCGGTGTTCGAGGCGCCCGAAGGAGTCCTTCCCGAAGCCGAGATCCACGCTCGGCTCTGCGAGGCGCTCGGTGCATATACCGAAGAAGATCTGGCGCCCTTGCACGCCGCGGCCAAGCAGGGCCGAGCCGCCCTTTTGCCCGTGTTTTTCGGCTCGGTCCTCAGCAATCCCAAGCTCGCGCCAATGGCCCCGGTGATTTTGTATCGGACCCTGGGCCCACATCTGCCCGCTGGGCTCGAATCTGCGGCGGTCGTTTGGGGGCTCGCGCATCAAACCGCGAGGGCGAATCCGGGCTCGCTCCGTCGCGCTGGCTTCGACGGCGAAGGCTTCGAGCCGGCCGAGAAGCTCTTCGACGCGATCCTGGAGAGCCCGTCGGGGGTGATCTTCGCCGTCGACGAGCAGGACGAAACCTGGGCCCGAGTGAAGTCTCCGAATGGCAAGATCCAGGCCGCGATCCCCGAGCTGCTCGACGAGCTCGCGCGTCTGGGCGAGACGAGCGCCGATGCCCCGGACGCGGCGTTTCCGTTCGTCCTGTCGGCAGGGGAACGGCGCTCCTTCACAGCCAACACCATCCTTCGGAATCCCGACTGGCGAAAGAAAGACCCCGAGGGCTCGCTCCGCATCAGTCCGCACGACGCGTCACAGCTCGGCGTTGGAAACGGCGACCGGGTTAGGTTGACCACGAAGCGAGGGTCGGCCGAGGTGCCGGTCGAAGTCTCCGAGATGATGCAAGCGGGGCATGTGTCTCTGCCCAACGGACTCGGTCTCGACCACACGACCGACGGCGGCGGCCGCGTTCGAACCGGCGTCGCGCCCAACGAGCTGACCGCCAGCGAGGACCGCGATTGGCTAGCGGGAACTCCCTGGCACAAGCACGTTGCGGCGCGTATCGAAGCCCTCGCCTAGCTCAAAGCTGGTCTCTCGCGCTTTCCAAGAGCCGCCGCGCTTCGGCAGCGACCTCTTCGATGGGCGCGTCCGGCACGAGCTCGAACATCGCCTTGGGGTCGGCGAAGGAGACCAGTGCACCTCCGTCTGACTGTTGGACCACCACGTTGCACGGCAGGAGCAGCCCGATGAAGGACTCCCCTTGAAGCGCCTTGTGTGCGAGCTTGGGGTTGCAAGCGCCGAGAATCACATACGGCCGGAAGTCGACGTCGATCTTCTTCTTCAAGGTTTCCTTCACGTCGATCTTCGTGAGCACACCAAAGCCGTTCGCTTTTAGGGCTTCGGAGACCCTCTCGAGTGCTTCGTCGACCGAAACGCCATCGAGCTGCTTGGAAAACGCGTAGCTTGGATCCCTCATCGTCTGCCTCCTCCTTGCCTTATAGGACCTGCTTGTAGAGAAGCCAACGCTGCCCCAGACTCTGCTACCAGGCCGCGCAAAGGTCTCCACGTGTACAAGACCCTCACCGCCCAAACCCTCCACTACTTCGCCCGGCCCCAGGAGCGCATCTTGCGGGAGCCGCTCGACGTCGCAGCGGCATGGAAGGGCAGGGAGCTCCGCCAGCGTGACGATTGGCGCGAGACCCTCACGGACGACGACATCGGTGAGATCGAGCGCGCGATCGACGCGGCGCGCCGGACCGGTAAGCCGATGGGAGAGCTGAGCAGCGGCGACTTCCCCCTGCCGACGCTTTCGAAGAAAATCGCGCGCTGGAGAGAGGAGGTCCGGTCTGGACGGGGTTTTCAAGTGCTCCGCGGCGTTCCGGTCGAGGGCTGGCCGCAGCGAGACAGCGAGCTTTTTTTCTGGTGCTTCGGCCTGCATTTTGGAATCCCTGGCGCACAGAATCCGCAGGCGGACCTGCTCGGACACGTGCGCGACACCGGCGAGAGCCCGGATGAAGTACGCCACTATCGAACCCGGGTGAACATCAATTTCCACTGCGACGCCGCCGACGTCGTCGGGCTCCTCTGCCTTCAAAAAGCCAAGCGTGGAGGCCAGAGCCGAATCGCGAGCTCGGTTTCGGTCTACAACGAGCTATTGGGCCGGCGGCCCGACTTGGTCGAACGCTTGTATGAGCCATTCATGATGGATACCAAGGGCGAGGGCGGCGTCCGGTACATTCCGATTCGCCCCTGCCGCTTCGACGAAGGCGAACTGCGCACCTTCTATCACACCGATTATTTCCGTTCGGCGGCTGGCTTCGATGGAAAGCTCGTCCTCTCGTCCGAGGGTCGCGCGGTGCTCGACCTCTACAACGAAATCGCAGCCTCCCCAGATTTCTACCTCGACATGGACTTCGAACCAGGCGATGTGCAGCTCCTGTCGAACCACAGCGTGCTTCATGCGCGAACCGACTACGAAGACCACCCGGAGCCGGCGCTCAAGCGCCACCTGTTGCGACTCTGGATCTCGCTCCCTGAAGACGCCTCCTTCGCGTCGCGGCTGCGACGGCGGCGGAGCCGCGCAGGCATGCTCGCCACTCTTGTTCGGACCAAGCTCAGCCACGGGCTACAGCGCGCGGTCCGCTGAGCTAGGGCAGGCGCCCGGCGACGAGGTACTGATAGGGGAGCGGCGCCTCGACCAGCCGGGCCTCGAAGCCCGCCGCTCGAAGCTCTCGCACTACCGTATCGTGGGTGAGTCGCATCCCCGGGGGCGGCCCGTGCGGGCTCTCGATCGTGAAGTCGACGATCAGGACCAGGCCCCCGGGGCGCAGGGCGGCGCGCAGCTTGTCGGCATAGTCGAGCCGATTGGAGATGTGGTGCCAGGTGTTGACGATCAGGATTCGGTCGACCGAGCGAGGCGCCAACCCAGGGTCGGCCGCGCCGATGACGCCCGGCTCGACGTTCGGAAGCTCGTCTCGGTCGATCCGTGCCTCGATCCGGTCGACCATCGAACGGTCGATGTCGAGGGCCAGCACGCGCCCCTCTCGGCCCACCGCCGCCGACAGGTACCCGGCGAAGTATCCGGTGCCCGCCCCCAGATCGACCACCGTCATCCCCGGCCCACACGCCAGCCGCTCGACGACAGCCTCCGGCATCTGCCAGTCATCGCGCCCAGGGTCATCGAGGCGGTCCGCATAGGTCTGGGGATCGGGGAAGGCGTGCTCGGAACCCGTCGAGTGCTCATGGGTCGCGCCGGGGACGGGTGCCTGGGTGCGGTTTTCGGCCGATCTCCCGTTGCACCCCGTGCCGAGGGCTGTCACAAGCGCGGTTAGGAGAATTGCTTTCAGGGTCATCCGAACTCCTCGGTTTGTTCGCCTTACAATTAGCGACATCTTTGACCCGGGTAAATGACTTCGCATATTTAGGGGACGAAAAAGTGCGCTACTTAACCCCACGCAGGTACAAGAAAAATTGCGTGTACCTACCTCGGGACTATGCTGGCGCCCGTGCTCTCTGAGTTCAGAGGGGAAGGAAAAGGAACTCCATGAAGAGACATCTCAACTCATCTTTCACCGTCCTGCTGTGCTTGACGGTTTTCGCGACGATGCTGGTAGGCTGCAAGAAGGACGCGGAGGAGCCTGAACCCGAGCCGACAACCGGCTACGAGGCTCCCGAGCCCGAACCGGAAGTTTACGTTGCTCCTGTCGAAGAACCCTGCGTCGTCGAGACGGTGTACTTCGCATTCGATTCGGCTGAGCTCGACAGCAGCGCTCGAGCGGCGCTTCAAGAAGCCGTGGAATGCTACCGCGGACAGGCCGATCCGGGGCTTTCGCTCCTGCTCACCGGTGCCTGCGATCCGCGGGGTACCGAGGAGTACAACATCGCCCTCGGCGAGCGCCGCGCGCAGTCGGTCCGGAGCTACTTGGTCTCGCTCGGTTTGGACAGCAGCCGCATCTCCATCACCTCCGTAGGCGAGGAGATGGCGAGCGGCACCGACGAAGCTGGCTGGGCCCGCGACCGTAACGTGAGCGGCTCAGAGAACTGACGTGGGTTCGGGGGGCGCTCGTAGGGGGTAGACATTGATGCTTTCGGTCTTCCTGCAGACGAGCGCACCGGAACAACTCAATCCTTGGCAACTGGTGATCGGCGCTTCGCCGGTCGTCCAGTTCGTCCTGCTGATCCTCGTCTTCATGATGGTGATGTGCCTCTACATCATCGGCGCGAAGTGGATTCGCCTGAAGCAGGTGACCGACCAAAGCCGCGGGTTCCTCGCGCTTTTTTGGGCCGACGAGCGAGCTCGCACCTGGAACGGCAAGGCGATGAACGAGATCCACGGCCAATCGGCAGCGTATGACCGCTCGCCGATCGCGACCGTGTTTCGCGCGGGCTACCGCGAGCTCGCGCGGATTGCACGAGGGGGGCACCCGTCCATTGCAGACATCGGCAACGTGGAGCGAGCCCTTCGCCGGGCGCAGAGCGCAGAGTTGACCCGCCTCGAGAACAAGGTCTCGTTCCTGGCAACCACGGCTTCGACCGCGCCCTTCGTCGGGCTTTTCGGGACGGTTTGGGGGGTGATGAACTCATTCATCGCCATTCATGGCGAGAAGAGCGCCGGGCTCGACGTCGTGGCCCCAGGGATCGCCGAAGCCTTGATCGCGACCGCTCTGGGGCTCGCCGCCGCGATTCCTGCAGTGATGGCCTACAACTACTTCGTACGGCGTATTCGTGTCGTCGATAGCGAAACCGCCGCGTTCGCGAGCGACTACCTGAATATCATCCGTCGTCACTTGTTGGTGGACTAGGCGATGTCCTTCTCGAACGATGGCGGCGGAAACCAAAGCGCACTGAGCGAAATCAACGTCACGCCGCTGGTCGACGTGATGCTCGTGCTCTTGATCATCTTCATGGTTGCTGCGCCCATGCTCACGACGGGCGTCAACGTCGACCTTCCAAAGGCCGACGCGCCGCGGATGGACATCGATCAGGACCAGCCGCTGATCACGGTTCAGCGCGACCGGCGAATCTTCTTGTTCGACGAGGAGGTATCGCTCGACGTTCTGCGGCAGCGTTTGGTGACAGACGAACGAATTCGCGAGGTCGATGAAGTGTTTGTCCAGGCGGATGAGCAGGTTCCGTACGGCGCGGTCGCACAGGTTTTGGCGCTCGTGCGTCAAGCCGGGATTGGAAAAATGGGGCTGGTCACCGACCCGCTCACGCGAGAGCCGAGATAAGGCATGCCCGGGGCGAGCGACTGGCGGGCGCTTTCTCTTCTCGAGACAGAGCAGGCTACGCTGTCCGAGGTCATGGGAGGCATCGGCTTCACGCTGGCGGCTTTCGTGCTCACTCCTTCGCTGGCGCTGCTGAGCGCGCTGCTGCTCGGGGGGCTTGGGACCTTCTTTGGCTCCGGAGTCGAGGAGCTTCCGCCGCCGCCGATCGAAGTGATCGAAACGCGTTTCGTCCGACTGGGAAAGAAGCGGCCGCCGCGAAGGATGCCGAGCAAGGAAGTGCCAAACGTCCAGGAAACCGCGCCGGTCCCGAAATCGCCCGACTCCGAACCGGTCGCAGCGGTCGCGACGGGAAAGAGCGAGAAAGGGCTCGCGAAGCCCAGGAAGAAGCGAGCGAAGCGCGACGAGGACCTGCTGTCCCAGCTTGGCGCGAGGGCCGGCGCAATTTCCGACCTCACGAAGGCGCCAGAGCTCGAGGGCGACCCAGACGGCATCATCGAAGGTACCAAGGCCAGCGGAAACGACCGGGAGATTTACATCGGCAAGCTCTATTCCTTTTTTCGACGAGGCTGGCAGGTGCCGACGGCGATTACGGACGAGGAGCTTCGAAAGCTTGCCTGCATGGTCGAGCTTTCGATTACCAAAGACGGACGCGCCGGAGACTACGAGGTGAAACGTCCGAGTGGGAATGAAGCCTTTGATGAGTCCGTTCGTCGGAGGTTGAATCAGACAGAGGGCGCAGAGCTTCCAGAGCCCCCGGAATCGGTCGCCAAGCAGATCTTGGGGCAATCGGTTTCATTGGTTTTCGTTGGGCGTCACGCTCGTTGAGGTTGCAAATGACTTGGATTGAAGCTGGAAATCGATCGATGACCAAACCGGGGGTGCTCAGGGCAGCGATCGCCACAATTGCCTTTGGCTTCCTCATCGGCTCTGCCGTGTCGGTCGTCGGACAAGACGAGGCCCCGCCACTACCGGAAGAGAAAATCGTCGTCGAGATCGATGCGCCGGACGAAGACGTATTTCGCATTGGGATTCCGGATCTGATTGGCGACAATACGAATCTGGCAGCGGCTGGAGGGGCTATCCTTCAAAACGACTTCCGCTTGATGCCGGGTTTTCGCGTCATCGGGCCGAGCGCGGTCCGACACGACTCCGCAAGCCCAGGGCTCGAGGTGGACGTCGGAGCCTGGGCGGTGCTCGGCGCCAATGGCGTCATCAAGGGTCAGGCCTTTGGCACCGATGTCGGGATGAGCGTCGAGCTTCGTTTCTATCAGTCGAGCGGGGGGGTGGTGCCTGCTCTTCGTCGGAGCTACCGAGGGCCTTCGACCGAGCTCCGGAAATGGATGCACGACTTCGTCAACCAGGTGATCGGTGTCATCACAGGAACGTATGGTCCGTTCGGCACCGAAATCGCATTCGCGCGGAAGCATGGGCCTGGGCAAAAGAGCGTCTATGCGGCTGCGATGGACGGCTACGGCGTGCGCCGGGTGTCGAGCGGGGGCGGGGTGTCGATGCTTCCTTCCTTTGGAAAGGGCTCGATCTGGTACACACGAATGTCCAAACAGGGAATGTTCATCACCAACACGCGCCTTGGCGGCAAGCGGATCATCGGTGGTAAGGGCATCACCATGGCGCCGGCGATTTGCGGCGCGCGAGTCTACTTCTCTTCGTCGCGGGCTGGGAACTACGAGATCTACAGCTCGAACCTAGACGGCTCGGGCCTCCGACGCCTGACCCGCAGCCAAGCGATCGACGTGAGCCCGGCCTGCGGCCCCGGTGGAAAGCTGGCGTTCGTTTCGGACCGTCACGGCAGCCCGCAGATCTTCAGCATGAACCGCGACGGCAGCAAAGTTCAGCGCGTCACCTTTCGAGGCAACCACAATCAAACGCCTGTCTGGTGCGCCGATGCAAAGCAGCCGCTCATCGCGTTCAGCGGACGCGACGGCAACTTCGACATCTTCACCGTCAACGTCGAGACCCAGCAGTACACCCGCCTGACCCAAGGCCAGGGGGACAACAAGGACCCTGCCTTCTCACGGGACTGCCGGCTCATCGCGTTCACGTCGAATCGGCGCGGTTCACCGGGCGTCTATCTTTCCGGCCAAGACGGCCTCGAGCAAAATCAAATCATCGACGGCGTGGCCGAAACGGTTCGCTGGGCCCGCTGAACGCACGAATCTGGTATGCTCCGGCCCCATGGCGATCTGGAAGCTGGGCTGCCTTGCAACGGTCCTGGTGCTCGCAGTGGCCGCTCTCGGGCTATGGCAAGTGTACGGGCGAGGAAACCTGCACGTCGACGGAGCGATAACCGCGACTCCGCTCGACCGCGACCTCGTCGAAGCGCGGGAAGATGCCCAAAGCGGCATCGTGGAGAGCTTACAGACACGGGTGCTCTTTGGCGATTTGCACGTGCATTCGACTCTGTCTGTAGATGCGTTCCAGTGGAGCCTGCCCTTGATGGGAGGAGAGGGCGTTCATCCTCCTGCCGACGCCTGTGACTTCGCGCGCTTCTGCTCGCAGCTCGACTTCTACTCGCTCACCGACCATGCCGAAGCGCTCACGCCACGCACCTGGGAGATGGTCCGAGAGTCGACTCGGCAGTGCAACGCCGTCGATGCGCAGAGCGAGCAGCCGGACGTCGTCGCCTTTACCGGCTTCGAATGGACGCAGATTGGAACCACGCCCGAAACGCACTTCGGGCACCGGAATGTGATTTTCAAAGACACGCCCGACGCGGCCTTGCCGAGCCGGCCCATCGCCGCGCCGGGCCTCGCCTCGCAGGCCTTCCGCGATCGCGAGACGCTCCGAGCCAACTGGAAGATCCCGATCAAGGCCTTTCCCGACAATCAGCCCTACAACGACGCAGCACGCCACGTTCGCGAGATCGCGCGCCTGTCGAGTTGCCCCGAGGGTTTGGCCTCGCCCGACCTCCCGGCGAACTGTCGAGAGTTTGCCAATACTCCCGAATCGCTGTTTCGAAAGCTCGATGAATGGGGCTTCGACGCCATGGTGATTCCGCACGGCACCACCTGGGGGTTCTATACGCCGCCCGGCTACGAATACGACAAGCAGCTCGAGGCCAAGCACGACAATCCAAACTGGCAGCCGGTGATCGAAGTGTTTTCGGGTCACGGGAACTCGGAGGAATATCGACCCTATCGCGCGGCGGAGCAGGGGGACGAAGGCTGGGTCTGCCCCGAACCCACCGAGGATTTCGAGGCCTGCTGCTGGCGTGCCGGTGAAATCATCCGCAGTCGCTGCGACCAGCCCCTTTCCGAGGAATGCGACGAACGAGTGGCCGCCGCCCGCGCGAACTACCTGCGGGTCGGGGTTGCCGGTTTCCTCACTCTTCCGGGCACCGACCTGAGCGAGTGGGGGAACTGCGGTCAGTGCACCGACTGCTTTCAGCCGAGCTACGCGTACCGGCCTGGCGGTTCCGTACAGTACATCCTAGCTCGCGGCAGCTTCGGAGAAGGCGAGGCGCCGCGGCATGCCACGCTCGGCCTGATGGCGTCGAGCGACAACCACTCTGCGCGACCTGGCACGGGATACAAGGAGTACGAGCGTCGAAAGATGACCGAGGCGCGAGGTGTCGTGAGCGAAGAGTGGCGGGAGCTGCTGTTTGGCGATGCGGAGAAGTCGGATGAGTCCGTTGCGCTTTCCCCGGAGGCCGTGTTTGCAAGGCCGCCCTTTCAGCGTGTGTGGCTCGAGCGTCAGGCGTCTTTCTTTCTCACCGGCGGCCTCGTCGCGGTGCACGCCGAGGAGCGAACCCGGGATGCAATCTGGCAGGCCTTGTTCGACCGGGAGGTCTACGGGACCTCGGGCGACCGAATCTTGCTCTGGTTCGATCTCGTCAACGCGGCAGCGGGCCGTGTTCCGATGGGCAGCAAGCTTGCCTTCGAGGGGACGCCCAGGTTTCGGGTTCGCGCCGCGGGCGCCTTTGCGCAGCTTCCCGGCTGCCCCGAGGAGGTTACCCAGGCTCTCGGGGCGGAGCGAGTCGACCGCATCTGCGCGGGAGAGTGCTACCACGCTTCAGACCAGCGGCGCAGCATCACGCGGGTGGAGGTGGTTCGCATCCAGCGACAACTAGACGAGAGCGAGGCCGTCGAAGACCTCATCGAGGACCCCTGGTTGACGTTGCCGTGCCCGGCGGACGCCGAAGTCTGTGAGGTTGAGTTCGACGATCCCTGGTACGCATCAGCGGGCAGAGAGGTGCTCTACTACGTCCGAGCCATCCAAGAGCCTACGGCCGCCGTCAACGCCTCGCTGCTCCGCTGTGACGGCGATGACTGCGACCCTTGCTTCGGCGACTACCGAACGCCCTTCGAGGACGACTGCCTGTCGATGACGCAAGAGCGGGCCTGGTCATCGCCGATCTATCTCAGCTCCCCGGCCGAAGCCGGGAGCCCTTAGCGGTCGTCGCAGTCCGCGGCGCCCAGCGCGCGGATCTTGCGCAGGTCTTTCTTTGCTTCTGGCACGAGCTTCGAGCGCTTGTGGTTCTTGAGCAAGGCCTTGAGCGCAGTGGCCGCGTCGTTGCACGAGCGCACCTCCAAGAACGCCTTGGACATCTCGTAGAGAGTTTTGTCGAGGGCGTCGCCCCTCCGGTACGTCGACAGAACCTTCTGGAACTCGCCAAGCGCTGCCGCCGCCTGCCCCTGCTTCAGGTAGCTCGAGCCGATCATGTACTGGGCGTTGTCCGCATGCTCGTCTTTGGGGTACCGCTCCACGTATGCGCGCGCGAGCCCGCGCGTGTAAGAATACTTGTTGATGCGATAGGCCTTGGTGAGCGCCTCCCAGTGCGCGCTCTTGCTCTTGGGAACCTGGTCCGCGTCGATGGGGACATCCATGCCAGCGGCCCGCGCAACCTCGCTCAGCCGGCGCTGCAGCTCCAGACTCCGTTCGGCCTGCGCTTTGCTCGTCCCGCTGCTCTCATGGCGAAGCTCGGCGATTTCGCCCTCCATCGTGGCGAGTCGCTGTTGGATTCTTTCGATCTGGAGCCCCTGGTCGGCGCTGTTGCGCCGAAGAACCCGGCTCGCCTCGGCGAGCGCTTCCTCGAGCTCTTTTCGTTTGGCTTCCAGGTCGTCTTCGAGTGAATCGAGTCGCTTTTGGTTGGCGGCAATGTCCGTCTGCATTTGGCTGATGCAGGCCGGCGCCGAGACGAGGGTGAGCGAGAGCGCCGCTAGCCCCGAAGCGAAGCCGGAGCGCGTGCTTCCGAAAATTGAGAAGATCCCCATGACCAAGCCATTTAGTATAGATGGGTTAGTCGGGCCATTTTATGAGTCGCGGTGGAGGAGCCCGTTTTGGTCTACGATGGCCTGGAGCTGTCGCAGGCCCTCCTGAAGCTTTGCAAAAAACGAGGCCGAATGAGGCACGAAGTGGAAAGCCGGGTGCGTGGACCAGAGCTCTCGGAGGCGCATGTCGAGCTCGCGAGCTTCCGCGTTGCTCTCGGTTCGGGCCGGATTACCGCCTTCGATGGAGATGTCGCCCACAGCGGCCGATTCGAAGAAGATCACGGCGTCGTAGCGTCCGAGCTCTCTGTCGAGGCTGGTGCCCAGGGTTTCGAAGAAGCCTAGGGGCGCAGCTCCCGGCCAGAAGGCGGCGCCATCGATGGTGCCGCGATCGCAGAGCAACACGCGACCGGGGTAGAGCGCGCCCTGAATGTCCTCGAGCGCGACTTGGGCGTGAAAGATGGCTTTCTGCGTTGCGGCACGCGCCTTGTGCTCGCCGACGCGAGGAAAGCCTCCGGTGAACAGCATGGTGGCCGTTTCGGGCACGACCACGATTTTTTCACCAATCTCGCGCCGGAACAGGTCGGCGGCTGTGCTTTTTCCGCCGCCCGGGCCGCCGGTCAGCACGATGCGGAAATGGTTTCTGCCCGAGGCATCCATGCGCAAGCCTACGATAACCGATTCCGCGCCGTGCCGGTACGACGAAAGCCTTTGTCGCACAGGCGCGTTTGATGTAATCGACCACTCTGCATGGCGGGCACGGCGCCGGATCAGCGAACGCTTCTTCGAGACGGTCTCATCGTCGATGGGACGGGTGGAGCCCCTCGCCAGGGTTCGGTTCTGCTCGACGGAGGCCGTATCGCGGCGCTTGGCAATGTTCCCAAGGACGCTGGAGCCGCAGTCGACTGTGAGGGCAAGGTCATCGCGCCGGGCTTCATCGATGCCCATTCGCACATGGATTTCTTCTCCGCCAGCGAGAACCCGCATCACTTCGATTCGTTCACGGCGCAGGGGGTGACGACATTCGTTGCCGGCAACTGTGGCTTCAGCCCTTTTGGCTTTGCGCCAAATACGAAGTATCGAAGTCTACTCGAGGGCTCGCTCTTCAAGGCAGCGCGCGAGACCATCGACTGGGACAGCTTCGCCGAATACCGTGAGCTGCTCGGCAGCCTCGGCCTCACCCACAATTTCGTTCACCTGGTCGGCCACGGTGCGGCACGCACCTCCTTATCTGGCTTCGAGGCGCGTCGGCTCAGCGAACGCGAGCACGCGCAGCTGCTCGCGCTCTTGGACGGCGCGTTGGCGGAAGGCGCCGCGGGCGTTTCGTTCGGTCTGCAGTACAAGCCTGGTGTCTTTGCCAAGCTCGACGAGCTCGACGACGTGGCGAGATTGGTGAAGCGGCACGACAAGCTTCTGACGGTGCATGCCAAGGCCTATTCGTCTTTTTCCGGCACCTATCCGATGATCCCTTTCGGTCGGCCGCACAACCTCAAGGCGATCGACGACATGCTCGGCCTGGCGCGGCGCACTGGTGTTCGGCTTCAGTTCTCCCATTTGATTTTCGTCGGCTCGCAAACCTGGAAGACCGTCGATGAGGCGCTCGAGCTCTTCGACCGTGCCATCGCGGACGGGGTGGACGTCTGTTTCGACATGTTCCCGTATGGCTGTGGCGCGACGCTCCTCAACACTCTGCTTCCCGAGTGGTTCATGGCGCGAATGCCCGGCGCTCTGCACAACCCTCTCGCGCGAGCCCGTTTGCGATTGGAAGCCGAGGTCGGGTTCCGGCTGGTCGGTTTCGGCTACCCACAGATCCAAATCACGAACGCGAGCTGCCCCGAATACGACGATCACAACGGCCGCTTTGTTCCAGACATCGCGGCACGAGTTCGCAAATCGAGCTTCGATACGATGCTCGACATCCTCGACAAGAGCAACGCCCAGGCGCGGGTGCTCTTTCACGACTACTACAACGACGAGATCATCGATCGACTCATGCAGCATCCTGCTGCGATTTTTGCCACCGACTCCTGGCCGGAGCTGGGAGGTCACCAAAACCCGGCGGCCTATGGGACGTTTCCCAGGTTTCTCCGGAAGGCACGCGAGCGAGGGAGCCTGTCGCTCGAGGCAGCCGTACACAAGATGACCGGGGCTGCCGCGACTCGGTTTCGTCTGGGCGGTCGGGGACGCCTCGACGAGGGCGCGGCGGCCGACGTCGTCGTCTTCGATTGGCATGACGTTCGCGACAGCGTCAATGACACTGGAAACGCCTCGCCCTCGGGGATCGAGCACGTTTTTGTCAATGGCCAAGCGATTCTGCAATCCGGGGAGCTCAACCTGCGGCGCGGGGCGGGCGAAGTGCTTCTCTCGTAGCGAGGTCCCGCGCGCTCGTGTACATCCCCGATGATGGCCGTCCGACTCCCCGCTGGGCTCCTTCGAAGCCTTCTGGTTCTTACGCTGAAGCCCTTTCTCGGGCCGCCGTTTCCCGTCTCTTTTCAGAGGTTCTGGCTTCGGCTAGCCTCGAACGCCAACGCGCCCTCGAAGGCCGCGGAGATGGACCGGCTCGAAATCGAAGGCATGCCGGCAGTCCGGGCGCTGCCCCGCGGAAGCGATACGACTCGGACGATTCTGTACTTCCATGGGGGCGGCTACTGTGTTGGCAGCTGGCAATCGCATCGCGGTCCCATCACGCACCTCGCAGTCGCCGCGGCCGCTCAGGTGTACGCACCGAATTATCGCTTGGCGCCCGAGCATCCCTACCCAGCTGCGCTAGAGGATGCCGTGGCGGCCTATCGCTGGTTGCTCGGGACGGGAGCGCCGCCTTCGCAAGTTGCTCTGGCAGGTGACTCGGCGGGCGGGGGCCTTGCGTTTGCGACCGCGATCGCCATTCGGGATTCGGAGCTTCCGGCGCCTGCTGCCGTTGCGTTGATTTCGCCCTGGGTGGACCTGCGCTGTGACGCCCCGTCGATGACGAAAAACGCCGGCATCGACCCGATGCTGAGACCAGCCTGGTCACGCGCATGCTCCGCCATGTACCGCAACGGCCGAGATCCTGGCGACCCCGGCTGCTCTCCGCTCTTTGCGGCCCACCACGACCTGCCGCCCCTCCTGATCCAAACGGGCAGCGACGAGATCATCGTCGACGACTCGATTCGGCTCGAGGCCAGCTGTCGTCAAGCCGGCGCAGAGGTCACCCTGCGGGTCTTCGACGGGCTTTGGCACGACTTCCAGACCCACGCTGGCATCCTCGAGGAGGCCGACGAGGCCATCGCAGAGATCGCCGCGTTTCTCGACGCGCGCTGGCATTGATGCGGGCGCTCTAGGGGAAGATCCCGTCCAGCGCATACGCGCCTGCGACCGACTCGATCGCCGTGAGGTAGGCAGCGGTGCGGAGGTCGGGCAACGATCGTCGCCTCCAACGCTCGTGAATCTTCTCGTAGGAAATCGCCATCGTGTTTTCGAGCGCGGTGCGAACGAAGTCGATCTCGTTGGGCGCCTGGAGCAGCAGAGCCGTATCCTCGGGAGGGAGGCTCTTCCCGGTCATGCGACTAATCGCGTCGAGAATCCGATTGTTCGAGATTTGCTGATAGCGGCGAGTCATGCGCTCGAAGCTCACGTGCGAGAGGTTTTTGATCCACTCGAAGTAGGACACGACGACGCCGCCCGCGTTCGCGTAGATATCGGGGAGGACCACGACTCCAGCCTCGCGCAGGATTGCGTCCGCCTCGGGATCGACCGGGCCGTTTGCTGCCTCCACGATCACTTTCGCCTGAAGCTTTGGCGCGTTTGCGGCGGTGATTTGATGCTCGAGCGCAGATGGAATCAGCACGTCACAAGGCTCTTCGAGAATCGCGTCCGGATTGGCGAGATAGCGTGCCTCTGGGAACCCGCGAAGGGAGCCGTTTTCCGCCCGGTGCAGGAGAACGGCTTCGACGTCGAGCCCCCCTTCATCGTAGAGCGCGCCGTCGCTCACGGAGACCCCGACGATGACGGCATCCCGTTCGATCGAAGCGAGCGCGGCGTGCAGCCCGACCTTCCCAAGCCCGGGGATGATGATGCGCTTCCCCGCCAAGCCAGTCTCGAGGCCGAGCGGTTTCACGTCTTGCTCTTCGCGCAAGAAGTGCTCGAGCGCGATGATCGCGCCGAGCCCTGTCGCTTCTCGACGACCCGCCACGCCGTGCACGGTCGTGGCCTTGCCGGTAACGCAGGCCAAGGCGTTCAAGGTGTCCGGCCCGAGGCTCTTGTAGGTGTCGTAGATCCAGCCCATCTCCCGTTCACCCGTGCCGACATCGGGCGCCGGTACGTCGACGTCGGGGCCGATGAAGCGTTTGCGAATCAACTCACTCGTGTACCTCCGCGTCACGCGCTCCAAGAACGAGGACGACTCGTTGCGAGGATCGACGCACACACCGCCTTTGGCGCCGCCAAACGGAACGTCGACGACCGCGCATTTGTAGGTCATCAGCGCGGAGAGGGCCATGACCTCGCTCTGCGAGACATCGAGCGAGTAGCGGATGCCGCCCTTGGTGGGGAGCCGGTGATGGCTGTGCTCGGCTCGGTAACCCTCGACCACGACGATCGTGCCGTCGTCGCGCCGAACCGGAAACCGAAGCCGGTAAACGCAGTTGCAGGCTCGAATTTGGTCGAGGATGTCCGAAGAGACCTCGGTGTGGCGGCAGGCCGCATCGAAGTATTGGTTGACGTCGTCAAAAAAATTGGGAGCCATGGGCGATGGGGGAGTTATAGGCGCAGAAGTAGCCCTAGTTCCAGTGCTAGTTCGAGAGGCAGTGCTAGTGTCAGTGTCAGTGTCAGTGTCAGCGTCAGCGTCAGCGTCAGCGTCAGCGTCAGCGTCAGCGTCGGGGGCGCGGCGGGGACCTTGAGCGCCTCGTTGACCAGGACCGGGCCCCGATTGGCCTATCGAAGCTTCGGCGCGCAGGGGCCGCCCGTCCTTTTCATCATGGGCTTCGGCATGGGGGGTGCGGTTTGGGGGCCGCAGGTGGACGAGCTCCAAGCGGACCATCGTTGCTGCCACTACGATCACCTGGGCGTCGGTGAGAGCGATCGTGGGCCGTTCCT
Organism: Deltaproteobacteria bacterium; assembly: GCA_004283055.1. Taxonomy (GTDB): domain Bacteria; phylum Myxococcota_A; class Polyangia; order Polyangiales; family Houyiibacteriaceae; genus SG8-38. The sequence continues at coordinate 7,733 of SHLP01000037.1, read as the reverse complement.
ACGAACCATTCCTGCGATGGCCGACGACGCCGTTCGGATCATGGACGATCTTGGCTGGGATCGAACCCACGTCGTGGGCGTTTCGATGGGCGGCATGATCGCGCAGGAGATCGCGCTTCGTTCGGCGGACCGCTGTCGAAGTCTTACCTTGATCGCAACTCACGATGGATCGCCGATCGCCTCGCTCCCGACGCCGAAGGGGATGGGGCTGTTCTTAAAAGGGCTTTTCGGCGGCCGTAGAGCTCGGATAAAATCGCTTCCGCGCTTGCTCTATCCTCCCGAGTTTCTCGAGTCGATCGGTGCTGAGGCGATGGGCGCGCACCTGAGCGTTCGCTTGGACCGGCCTCCCGTGCTTCGCACGGTCCTTGGACAGCTCCATGCGGTTTGGCGCCACTCGACGGGGTCCCGCCTCTCGCAGATCGAAGCCCCCACGCTTCTGGTTCGACCGGGCAAGGACATCTTGATACGCCCCACTCAGACCGACAGACTCGCCGCTCGCATTCGCAATGCTCGCGTGCTTCGGTTCGAGGATGCAGGGCACGGAGTAACGTTTCAAAAAGCATCGGAGCTCAATGCAGCACTGCGCGAGCACTTCGCCCGTCACGATTCTATCGCGCCTGTCTTGGAGCGGTCCCATGGCGCCCTCCTCTAGAACGCAGCGCTGAGCTGGATGCGCCACGAAAACTGGCTTCCGCTCAGGTTGGGCTGGATCGAGTTGAGCGGGGATGAGGGAACGAGACTGCCCTGTTCGTTGCCCAAGAAGTACTGGAAGTCGCTCGAGAGCTTCACGTTGTCCCGACCAGGAATGACGAAGTACGAAAAACCCACGCCGAAGGAGTGAACGTCACTGAGCTCCCCAGAAAGCTCCTGAATGACCCCATCTGGGACGTTGGGGGGCAAGGCGCCCTGGAATCTGGGTTTGGCCACGACGCTGTACTGGGCAAATACGTGAAGGTTTTCCAGAACGAAATAGCCGCCCATCGCGCTCACGCTGCCTGTGAACACCTCGCCCGCCTCGGTCGTTGCAGAGGCAGATGTGCCATCTTGGCCGGCCGCTGCCGAGACCAGTGCGCTCCAGCCGTTTCCCCGGATCGAGAGATCGATCGTGCCTAGCAAGATTTTCACCGGGGCGGTTCCCTGGCTTCGCCCCCCGTCCTGATAGTGCACGGCCGCGCCAATTCGAGCTCCAAACGGAGTGCCGCGTCGAGAGGTCAGCCGGTTGAACCCTGCGAGACCGTTTTTGCCCCATCCGTATTGGGTACGAAGTGTAACGGCGAAATCTGCTCTTTGCGGCGACCGGATTTCCGAGAAACCGGTTCGGAGGCCGTCGGAGTAACCGAGGTTGATCGAGAAGCGACGGCGGAGGTAGGTGAACATCACGCCCTTCGAGCTGCCAGGGGTGTAGACGTTCTCGAGGATCGAGTAGTCCACAAAGTACAGGTCGTTGGGGTTGACGAGCGACTCGGCGATGAGCTCGTTCATGAACAGGCCCGCACGGATACGAAACCACCTCCACTTCAAGTCGATGAAGGCACGTTGAAACGAGAAATCGCCGCCGGCCACGACGCCGATGCGCATGTACAAGGCGACGAATTCGGTCAGCCCGACCCCTAGCTGAAAACGCGCTCGCGCCACATCGAACCCTTGAGTCACCTGTTTTTCACGGATGAGCGTGTCGGGGTTGGTCGGCGGCTGGGTCCTGTAGTTGACGGTGTAGCGAGCTTGGACGAGGCCCGCGACGGACAAGAAGAACCAATCGTCAACCCCGACGAGAAGACCGCTCCTATATCCGTAGTAGACCTTAACGTCCGAGCCGTCGGCTTCGTCTTTCGGCGCGGGCGCCTTGGCGGGCTCCTTCTCCGCCTCCTTCTCGGCCTCCTCCGGCGCTTCGGGCTCTTCAGGCGCGTGCAGCATGGGGTCCTCGAGAGGAAGGGACCCCGTCGTTTGAGCCTCATCCACTTCGGCGGGTTCGTCCCCGGTGTCGGCGTCGGGAGAGGCATCTTCCGACGCGCCCAGCTCTTGCAAATCCCCAACGTCCTCCGCGTGGCTGGTCGGATCCTCATAGGGAAGAGCGCCGGCGGTCTGTGGACGGTCTTCGGGGCGCTCCTCGGGTTCGGTCGACGGCTCTTCCACGCCAGCGTCCTCGGCGCGGGCCGCGACGCTCAATCCGAGCGCGAGGCAGAGGACCATCGTCGATGTCAGGCGTAGATGCATCAGAGCCAAACCGCGAAACGGGTATCACATCTCCCGGCCGCCTCCCAGCCGCCTGGGCAATGCCGCGAGATCCCGTACGCGCGGACCACGATCATTCCCGCGTCTTCAGAACGCCGATGAGGTCCAGACGGTCGAGCTTTCGGCGAACCAGGAGCGCGCTGGCCACGCCGGACGCGAGGACGACCGCAACGGAGAAGGCGTAGGTCTGGTCCGAAATGATGAAGGGGATTCGGAAGATTTCCGGATCGGCCCAGCTCGCGATCAGTGCTTTGGCGCCGAGCGTTCCGAGGATCAGTCCGAGTGGGATGGCAAGGGCAATTTGAACGGCCTGCTCACCGAGCAGGATGGCCGAAATCTCGCCCCGCGTGAAGCCGAGCACGCGGAGTGTTGCAAGGTCACGACCTCGCATCGACACGCTGACGCGCGCGTTGTTGTAGACGATTGAAATGGCAATGGCCGTCGCAAACAAGGTCATGATGAAGGTCATCACCTTCATCGTCTCGTCGGTCTGTTTTTCGAAGCTCGCGATCGCATCGCTCTTGCGGGAAACCGCTTGGATCGCCGGAATGTCGTTCAGCCGCGACTGGACTTCGCTCTCCATGGGTGCGTCGATGCGCAGCAACGCGGAGGAAAATCTCGGGCTCTCTCGGAGCAGCCGATGCAAGTTCGGCTTCGACATGTATCCCTGAAGACCGAACCCCTCCTCGATGAGCCCCGCGACGATGAGCTGGCGATCACCGCGGTCGCCTTCCTTGAGCTCGATCTCGATCGTGTCTCCCTCTTCGACATCGAGGATCTCCGCGAGCACGCTCGTCAGAAGCACGCCTTCGTCCGGGATTGGGACGTGGTGGAAGTCGAGGTCGAAAAGCCGACGAAGCCGGGCTTCGTTTGAAATGCCCATCAGCACCGTGTCCCGCCAGCGGTGGCCCGATCGCATCCGGACCGCCGTCGACCGAATCCCCTCGGCCTCTTCGACGCCTGGGACGTGGCCGAGGTAGCCCAGACTCCGCTGTGGCATCGCATCGACGAAGCTGACCGTGAGGTCCTCCCGCTGCTGCCGCTCGAATTGAATCATCATCATCGGTCCGTACGCGTCGTACCCAAATCGCCCCAGGATCACGATCGAGAGCGCCAATGCGATTCCGAGCGAAGAAAGAGCTGTACGCCCTGGACGGCGCCAGATCTCGCGAAAGACCATCAAGGACGTCTGCTTCACCCAGCGCGTAAGCCCCCAGCGCTCGATCGCTGCGGTCTTGTACTTGGCGGGCGCCGGCGGCCGCATCGCCGCTGCCGGGGGGAGGATGACCGCAGCCCGAACGGCGAGCGAGGCTCCCAGGGCGCCGGCTAGAAGGCTGAACACGATCGCGTTTACGCTCACGGCCAAATCGACCCGCTGAGGCATTTGGGGAAGCCGAAAAAACTCGGCGTACATCGCGAGCATTCCTTTGCCGAGCCAGACTCCGAGCCCTAGCCCAATCACAGCCCCGAAGCTGACGATCAGCGCGACCATCTTGAAGTAGTGCAGGGCGATGGTCGGGTTGCGGTAGCCCATGGCCTTGAGCACGGCGATCTGCGGGCGCTGCAAGGTCACCAGGCGGCTGAACACGACGTTCAACAGGAAAGCGGCCACGCCGAGAAAGACGGCCGGCAGAAAGATCACCAGAGTTTCGATCCCTTGGATTTCGCTCGTGAGAATCGAGTGAGACAGCTGATGTTCCCGAGCATAGGCGCCGAGCCCGCCATACGGCTTGAGCAGCCGATCGATCGCGCTCAACACCGCATCTACATTGGCGCCCGGTTCGAGCTTCACCGCCAGGTCGTTGAATGCCCCCTCCATTTGATACGCCGCGGCGATCGCGTCCTCGAGCATCCACAGCGGCGTGAACCGTTCGTCGTCGGGCATCAGTAGGCCCGTGTCCACTGCAAACACGTACTCCGGCGACAGCGCATGCCCGACGATCAGAAGCTTGCGCAGCTTTCCGTTGATCACGGCCGAGAGGTGGTCGCCTGGCGCGAGCCCGTGGGAGATGGCGAAGGGCTCGTTGACCAGAACCTCGTCGTAGCGTCCTGGTTCGAGGTTGCGCCCGGCGCGCAGAACCAAGCCGTTGAGCGGCGCCTTGCCGGCTGGCGGGACGGAAATCAGGTCGCCTCGTGCAGGGGAAATCAGATCGTCCATCGGCAGACGAATCTGCTCGACGAGGCGAGGATAGGCGTTGGCCACACCCGGGAGCTCCGCGACTTGTCGCGCGACCGACTTCGGCGCCCGCTCCAAGTGTGCGAACACGTCCGCAAACCGGTTGGTTTCGTAGTAGAGGTCTCTAGATTGATAAAGCGCGCGCCACGCGCTTTGAAGCGCGATGTAACAGGCGACACCCGAGGCGACTACGACGGCGATGGTCAGCGCCTGCCCGCGCAGCCGAACCACCTCGCGAAAAAGCTTGCGATCGAGGGCTCTCACCGCCCCGCCACTCTGACTTCTTAGCGGCCACTGCGCCAGTGCTGCAGATAGGGCCGATCAGCGATGGATTCGGACTACTTGCCGTACGACCCACCCATGTGGTCGTACGGGTCCTCCCCTTTGCCGAGGGCGTCTTCGTAGCCGATCTTGTCGATGACCTGCTCTAGCCCTTCGACCACGTAGGCGAGAAAGTCGCGGCTCGACAGGATCCCCACGGGCGCGCCGTTCTCGGTGATCGGCAGATGCCGTACGCCCATCGCGGACTGGAGCTCCGCGCATTTCCGGACGGGCGTGTTCACATCCGCGTCGACGACCGCGGCCGTCGAGATTTCAGAAACCTTCGTGGTCGCCGGGTCTTTGCCCTCGGCCATGACCCGCGTCACCAGGTCGCGCTCCGAGACGATTCCTTTCATCGCTCCGCCTTCGACGACCAGCACCGCACCCACTTGATTCTGCGCCATGAGCCGCGCGGCGTCGGCGACGCTGTCGGCTGGCTTCACTGTGATCATTTCGGTCTGCATCAAAGAGCGAATAACTGCCATGGCTTGGCCTCCTGTGGCTGCGGGCGAAGCCTACCTCAGCTCCGCAGGATCGGCACCCGACGCAGCGCGGGCAAAGCTGATGGCGCTATAGGCCGTTGAGCGCGTCGACCACGGCGAAGACGTCGCCGGTGTCGTAGAAGTCGACGGCAATGAAGTTCGGCAGAGCGCTGCGCTCTTCTTCGCACTGGCGCGCACGGTCGATGAAAAGCGGATTGAAATTGACCATTTCGGCGAGGCCTGGATCGCCGCCCACGGCCGTCGTCAGGAAATGGTTCAGAAGGAACAGTGGGTTGGCCGGGTCGCCGCGATTGGGATCGCAGTCGAAGTCTTCTGGCGCGGCAAACGAGAAGTCGGTCTCGCCGGCGTGGTCCCAGATGTTCATCAGCCACGGAAACTCGACCGACTGCGGCAACTTCTCTTGGAAAACGATCAGGCGGGTGCCTGCGTCGATGAGCTCGCCGAGCGTCGGCCATGGCGCGTCGACCTCGTGCGCGTACGCGAAATCGATCAGCCCGGCTTCGTCGATTGCGTCGGCGGTTTGTGCGTGCGTGATGTAGTTCTCGAAGATGATCGCCACCAGTTCGCGGGGATTGTCCTCGAGGAAGCGCCTGATTTCTCCGAGTCCTTCGACGAGGGGCTGGCTGCCCAGACCGCAGAGCACGTGACACAGCAGCAGCTCCCCGTCTTCGTCGTAGGTGTCGAGCATGAGCCCGCGAATGCCATCGTCGAGTTGCCGCGTGATGCCGAAGCGCTGATTGGGGATGCTCCAACCGGCCTCGGCGTTCGACATCGCATTGTGCGTCATCGGGATGGCCAGGTCGTCAAATCGCCTCTCGCAGAGCTCCTCATGGCCGTTGCAAGGCGGGTCCAGCGCGCCGCCGTCGGCGACGGAGGTCGAGCTTTCGCAGCTGCATGCGCCAAGGAGCAGTGCGACGAGCGCTAGCGGCTTCGCTATCCGGATTTCGTTCACGAGACCCTCTGGGAATGGGCTCGCACCAGGCGGCCCGGTCGCGCTCCGGTGAGCTCGCCGCCGCGCGCGATCACCTCGCCGTTCACCAGCGTCGCGATGTAGCCCTTGGCGCCCTGCATCAGACGCTGGCCTCCGGCTGGAAGGTCCTGGAGCATGGTGGGGGGAAGGAGCTCGAGCTGATCGAAGTCGATGATGTTTACGTCAGCGCGCAGGCCGGGCGCCAGGCGCCCGCGATCACGGAGCCCGAGGAATCGAGCGGTGTCAGAGGCCTGCATTTGAATGATCCGCTCGAGCGGAATTCGGCCGTGGCCGCGGTCGCGCGCCCAGTGGGTCATCAGAAAGGTAGTGAAGCTGGCGTCGCAGATGGTGCCCACGTGCGCCCCGCCATCGCTCAAGCCCGGAAGCGCAAGAGGGTGGGTGAGCATTTCGTGGACGGCATCGAGGTTCATACCCGTGTAGTTGTAGACCGGGAAGTAGAGCAGCGCTTTCCCTTCCTGTTCGAGCATTGCGTCGTAGATCAGGCTCAGCACGGGCTCGCCGCGGCGCATCGCGGCAGCGCCAAAGCTGTCGCTCGGCGCGGGCTCATAGTTCGGTTTTTCACCGAGCCGGAAAAGCCGCATCGCCACCATGTCGAGATTCGACAAGAAGTAATCGGCAAGGGGCGGGAGCATGCTGCCGTCACCGGCTACAGGCTCGCTCTTCTCCGCGATCATGCGCTCCTTGAGCGCGGGATCGCGCATGGCTTCGATGCGCTCTGCGAGCGGCAGCCGGCTGATTGCCTTGTAGCTCGGGAAGCCCATGAACGGGTGGAACGTCGCCTGAAGCCCCAGCATGACGCCGATGCCGCGTGCGCCCACCTGACAGCGAACCTCGAAGCCTTTCTCGTTGGCCGTCGCCGCGCGGTCGAGGATCCATCTCCACTGTTCCGGGCTGTGGTCACGCTGCATCGTCGACACGCTCATCGGGCGTCCCCCGGCAGCCTGGAGCATTTGTTCCAGCACCGCCCATTCGGCATCGAAATGATCGTCTCCGTGCAGAATGTTGAAGTCACTCACGGCCTGGAGCACTCCGTGACGAAGCCCGCGAAACGCCTCGGCGATCCCTGCCAGCTCCTTGCCATCCGCCTCCGATGCTGGCGTCCAGTCTCCGACCGCGCTTCGATGATTGTCGCTCCTGCCCGTGCTGAAACCAATCGCGCCGGCTTCGAGGGATTCGCGAAGCAGTCGGCGCATCTGTGCGATGTCGTCGTCGGTCGCGGCCTCGTCGTGTACGGCGCGCTCACCCATCACGTACACGCGCAGCGCGTCGTGCGGCACCTGCGCCAGGAAATCGATGCTGTGCGGCATCCGGTCGAGCACCTCCATGTATTCGGGAAAGCTCTCCCAGCCCCAGCTGATCCCTTCGGCCAAGGCCGTGCCCGGGATGTCCTCGACGCCCTCCATGAGCTCCACCAGCTTGGCGTGGTCGGTCGGTCGCACCGGCGCGAAACCAACGCCGCAGCTGCCCATCGCGCAGGTGGTCACCCCGTGGATGGACGATGGAGCAAGCT
>SHLP01000036.1 GCA_004283055.1 Deltaproteobacteria bacterium | reverse complement strand
GTTCAATCAAACCGTACCAGGCAACCCATCCAAGACCCTACCCCCCAGCACCCGCGGCAGCTCAAGCCGTTCGACGCCGAGCCGTTCGGCGCAGCCCCCTGTCGCGGATTTTTTCCGTGCCCCGGTGATCTTCGCAGCGCGAGGCTTTCTCACCTAGTACGTCAGCCCGAGGGCCTCTCGATACCAGCTGTCGTCGGCGGAGTTGTGCTTCCAGTAGTCGTCGATGATCGCCCGGCTTCGCACGGCCGTCGTGCGCTGCGGTCCGACGTTTTCTTCCCAGGCTTGGATCACGTGGGGGAACTTCGGCTCGTAGTAGATGGTCAGATCGCGGCCCAAGGCCGGGTATTTCACCTGGACCGCCGCGACGGGGTGGTCGACCAAATCGGTCTTCACTTCCGACTTCCGTAGCACCTCGGCGGGGTACGCACGCAGGGCCTTGTGCCGCATCCGGATGTAGTCGAGAGCCGGAATCAGCTCCTGTTGTCCCGATGGTATCGCCGAGGGGTCGATTCGGATTTGCGCCCAGATGCCGTCCTCGAGGCGAGCGGTCGGGAGCACCGTTTTGTGGTCGGCGTCATCTTGGAAATACGAATGCGAGACGGCATGCAGGCCGTCCTCTCGACGGTTGATCTGCGTATAGACGTGCCCGCACCATTCTTGAATGCTGCTGCTCAACTTGAGCGTAGGTCCTCTTGGAGCCAGGGCTGGGGTAAACGACGAGGTCATCAAGGTGTACGGGTAGATGCCGGTGTAGAATCGCCGGTACGCGTTGAGCTTGAGCACGGAGACCGCATCAGGGGCGTCTCCGTGTTCTTTCTTCACCTGTCGCCCGGGAAGGAAATCCTCGGTGACGAACACCAGAACCGCCTCTCCGTCGTGTTGCTCGCCGTACCTGGCCTGCCGCAGCGCGTAGCGCGTCAGTTCTGCGCGCCCCTGGTACCAATAGCTGTCGAAAGCAGGGTACTGCGCCGCGAACGATTCGGGCGAGGGTAGACGGTCGTCGTAGGCGCCGCTGCTGCTCGATGTCGGGGCTTGAGCGCTCGGGGAGCCGTCTTTGCACCCGGCTGCGAGGACACATAGAACCGAGGTAACAACCAGTACACGAATCATTGTGAAACCTCAAATCATGCCGAGCTCGAGCTTTGCCGCCTCGGTCATCCGCTCGGGCGTCCAGGGTGGATCCCAGACGAGCTCGACATGCGAAGTAGATACGCCCTCTACGCGACCCGACTTCTCCGCGACCTCTTCGACCAGCGCACCGGCCACCGGACACGCCGGGGCCGTCAGCGTCATTCGAATCTCCGCACGTCCGTCTTCGTCGACCTCCACGCCGTAAATCAGCCCGAGGTCATAGATGTTCACCGGGATCTCCGGGTCGTAAATCGTCGCGAGCGCCTCGATGATCGCGGCTTGAACCATCGGCGGATCGACAGGAGCGGCGGGCTTGTCTCCGCTGCCGCCCAGCGCCTCCGTGATCGGCTCGGTGGGAGGGTGGTGGGGCTCCGAAACCGGCAAGAACACATGGTCCGACGTGGTCCGTGGCTGAATCTTGTGAATCTTCAAGCGTTCGATGTCGTCGCCCACCGCGCTACTCCGTCTTTGCTTCGCCGCCCTCGTCGTGCAGAGCCTGTTTGAGCGTGTGCCAGCCGAGGGTTGCGCACTTGACGCGCATCGGGAACTCCCGGACACCGGCAAATACCGCGAGCTTGCCCAGCGCGTCCAGCTCGTCTTCGCTGCCTTGGTCCCCCGTGACCATGGAGTGGAACTTGTCGAAGAGCGCCTCGAACTCCGGGACCGTCTTGCCTTTGATGGCCTCTGTCATGGTCGAGCAAGCGGCTTGGGATATGGCGCATCCCTGGCCGATGAAGCCCACGTCGGAAATCGTCTCGCCGTCCAGCTGCAGACGCAGCGTGATCTTGTCACCGCACAGCGGATTGTATCCGCGTCCCTCTCGATTGGACGGCTCGGGGAACCTGTGGTTTCGAGGGTTCTTCCCGTGGTCGAGGATCACTTCCTGGTAGAGTTCGCGGAGGTCCATCAGCCGAACAGCTCCTGCACCTTTCGAAGTGATGCGACCAAGGCATCGATGTCCCCGAAGCTGTTGTACATACCAAGCGATGCGCGCGCGGTTGCGGCGATGCCGAAATGCTCCATCACCGGCTGTGCGCAGTGATGGCCTGTCCGAATGGCGACGCCCTCCGCGTCGACAATCGTGCCGATGTCATGCGGGTGCGCCGACTCCATCAAGAAGGAGAGGGCCGCGACCTTGCCGGGCGCGGTCCCGATGACGCGCAGCCCAGGAACCGCTTCCAGCGCTTCGGTCGCATAGCGGAGAACAGCGTTCTCGTGCGCATGAACAAGCCCCGCTTCGAACGACGAGAAGTAGTCGATGGCGGCGCCCAGGCCGATCGCGCCAGCGATGTGGGGCGTCCCCGCCTCGAACTTGTAGGGCAGGTCGTTGTAGATCGTCTCTTCGAACGTTACCGAGCGAATCATGTCGCCGCCGCCTTGGTAGGGCGGCATCTCTTCGAGGAGCCGTTCTTTCCCGTAGAGCACGCCAATGCCAGTCGGGCCGTAGAGCTTGTGGCCGCTGAAGGCATAGAAGTCACAGTCGAGCGCGTTCACGTCGACATCGACGTGCGAAACCGCCTGTGCACCATCGAGGAGAACCACTGCGCCCCGCTCGTGCGCAAGCGAGATGAGCTCCGCGACCGGGAGCACCGTGCCGAGTGCGTTCGAGACGTGTGTCATTGCCACCAGGCGCGTCCGCTCACTGAGGCTCTGCTCGAAGGCTTCCCGCAGAATCTCGCCTCGGTCGGTCATCGGCACCACGACGAGCTTGGCCCCTGTTTGCTGGCAGAGGAGTTGCCAGGGCACGATGTTGGAGTGGTGTTCGAGCTCGGTGACCAAGACCTCGTCGCCGTCTCGAAGCGAGCCGCGCCCCCAGCTTTGCGCCACTAGGTTGACCGCTTCGGTCGTCCCCCGGGTGAATACGACCTCGGTGGTCTTGGAAGCGTTCAAGAAGGCCCGAACTTTCTCCCGCGCCTCCTCGAACTGGGCGGTCGCCCGTTGCGAAAGCAAGTGAACCGCGCGGTGGATGTTGGCACAGTCGCGCGCATAGACTTGGTCCACCGCGTCGATCACCGCCTGCGGCTTGAGCGTCGTGGCGGCGCTGTCGAGGTAGACCAATGGCTTACCGTGCACGTCCTGATGAAGTGCTGGAAAGTCTTCTCGTACCCGCTCGACGTCAAACGCTTTCACAGAAGCAGGCATGATGGGAGCTAGCTCGGTCACGTCACCTCCCGAATCTCGTCACCATACGGAATTCGCGAAAGCAGAGCCTCCCGCATCCGGGATCGCGTCGGCTCGTGGCTCACACGGTCCACGATCGACTCGACGAACGCATAGGTCAGCATCGCGAGCGCGAAATCTTCGGGAACACCGCGCGCGCGGAGGTAAAAGAGCTGGTCCTGGTCGAGCGCGCCCACGGTGGCGCCATGGCTGCAGATCACATCGTCAGCATCGATCTCGAGGTGCGGCTTGGTGTGAATGGTCGCCGTATCGGAGAGCAGCAGGTTGCGGTTCTCCTGATGGGCCTCGGTCTTCTGGGCGTCGCGGTGTACGATCACGATACCGTCGAACACGGCTGTACTCTTCCCAGACACGATGCCACGATAGGTCTGCGCGCTTCGGCACTCGGGCGCCTCATGCTCGACCAACGTGTGGTGGTCGACGTGATCGTCGCCGTCGGTCAAATACGCGCCGTCCAGCTGGCACTCCGCGCCTTTGCCCTGGAGCAGGCAACGAACGTCAAAGCGCAGCAGGGCGCCGCCCAGGGTAACGACCGTCGAACGGTAGGCGCTGTCTGCGTCTTGGCGAACGTCCACGCGGCCGATCTGAAGTCCGGCGCTTTCGTGGACGCGCACATGGCTCATCTTTGCGTTGCGACCTAGCTCGGCCTCGACCACGGAGTTGCTGAGCTGACCGGCTCGGCCTCCGGCGTAGGTTTCGATGAGGGTCAACTCCGCCCCCTCGCCGGCGGTGACCAGCACGCGCGGGTAGGCAACGCGGGGCTCTGAAGATGAAGGGCCGACGTGGCTAATCTCGATCGGCGCCTCGACGATGGTGCCCGCTGGAACGTCGATCCAAAGCCCATCGCGGAACATCGCCGTGTTGAGCGCGGCGAAATGGGTAGGCGCCCCGCCGAAGTCGAGCCGCCCTCGCAAAAGCTCGGGCTGCGACTGGAGCACCTCGGTCAGGCCGCGGACCGTGACACCTGCTGGGACGGCAGAAACCAGACTCGGGCCTTCTCCGTCGTTTTGCGCAAACTCGGAATTCACGAGCGAACGAACCGGCGTGAAGCGCCAAGCCTCCGTGCGCTTGCTGGGGAGGCCTTGCTGACGCAGCGTCTTGGCAGCCCGCGCACGTAGCGTGCGTAACCAGTCTGGTCCCGTGTCGAAGGAGTCGGGGACACTGGCGATTAGAGTCTGGCGGTTTGCTTCGGTCACAGCTGCGCAGCGTCCCGAACCTCGCTGTACCCTTCCTTTTCGAGTCGTTTAGCGAGGTTCTTGTCTCCGGTTCGAACGATTTGGCCATTGATGAGCACGTGGACGACGTCCGGCACGATGTAATCGAGCAGACGCTGATAGTGCGTGATCACCAGCATCGCGCGGTCCGGGCCGCGAAGGCCGTTCACGCCCTGGGCCACGACCTTGAGCGCGTCGATGTCGAGGCCGGAGTCTGTCTCGTCGAGAACCGCAAGCGACGGTTCGAGCATGGCCATTTGATAGATCTCGTTGCGCTTCTTTTCCCCGCCGCTGAATCCATCATTCACCGATCGCTTGGTTAGCTCGTCGGGAAGCTGCACCAACGCGGCCTTCTTCTTCGAGAGCTTCATGAAATCGATCGCGTCGAGCGGTTCTTCTCCACGGTGCTTTCGAAGCGCGTTGAGCGCGGCTTTGAGGAAGTAGATGTTGCTCACGCCTGGAATCGCAACCGGGTACTGAAAGCCCAAAAAGACGCCCTCGGCAGCGCGCAGCTCGGGCGTCATGTCCATCAGATCTTGCCCTTTGTAGAGCACGCTTCCTTTGGTGACCTCGTAGCCCTCGCGCCCCGCGAGAACGTACGCGAGCGTACTCTTCCCGGAGCCGTTTGGCCCCATGATCGCATGCACTTGCCCTGCCTCGATGTCGAGGTTGATCCCCTTGAGGATGGGCTTGCCGTCCACTTCGACGTGCAGGTCCTGGATCTTCAACATCAGCCGACCGCTCCTTCCAAGCTCACGCCGAGAAGCTTTTGCGCCTCGACTGCAAATTCCATGGGCAGCTCTTTGAGTACCTGCTTCGCAAAGCCGTTGACGATCAGGCTCACCGCGTCTTCTTCCGAAAGTCCCCGCTGCCGGCAGTAGAAGAGTTGGTCTTCTCCGATTCGCGACGTGGTCGCCTCGTGCTCGAGCTTGGAGGAGGCGTTCCTCACATCGACGTACGGGACGGTATGGGCCGCGCACTTGTCTCCGATGAGCAGCGAATCACACTGCGTGTAGTTTCGAGCGTTGGTCGCGCCTCGGGAGATTTTGACGCCGCCCCGGTAGGTCTGCTGCCCACGGCCGGCGCTAATTCCCTTGGAAATTATGGTGGATTTCGTGTTCTTGCCGAGATGAATCATCTTCGTCCCGGTGTCGGCCTGCTGCCGGTGGTTGCTCAGGGCGACCGAGTAGAACTCCCCAATCGAGTCGTCGCCCTTGAGAATGCAGCTCGGGTATTTCCAGGTGATCGCCGAGCCCGTTTCGACCTGGGTCCAACTGATCTTCGAGCGAGGGCCCTCGCAGAGGCCGCGCTTGGTGACGAAGTTGAAGATGCCACCCTTCCCGTTCTCATCGCCCGGGTACCAGTTCTGCACGGTGGAGTACTTGATTTGGGCATCCTCGTGCGCGACGAGCTCGACGACCGCCGCGTGCAGCTGGTTTTCGTCGCGCATCGGCGCCGTGCATCCCTCGAGGTAGCTCACGTAGCTGCCCTCGTCTGCGATGATGAGAGTTCGTTCGAACTGCCCCGTGTTCGCGGCGTTGATCCTGAAGTAGGTGGAGAGCTCCATCGGACATCGCACGCCCTTCGGAATGTAAACGAAGGAGCCGTCGCTGAAGACCGCGCTGTTCAACGCCGCAAAGAAATTATCGGAGACGGGAACGACCGAGCCCAAGTACTTTTTGATCAGCTCCGGATGCTCTTTCACGGCTTCCGAGAACGACATGAAAATGACGCCGACCTCCGAGAGCTTCTCTCGGAAGGTCGTTGCGACCGAAACGCTGTCGAACACGGCATCGACCGCCACACCGGCCAAGACCTCCCGCTCATGGAGGGGTATTCCGAGCTTTTCATAGGTCTTGAGGAGCTCCGGATCGACTTCGTCCAGGCTCTTCGGCGCGTTTTCGTTGGTCTTCGGCGCCGCGTAGTAGCAGATGTCCTGATAGTCGATGTTTGGGTAGTCGACCTTGGCCCAGGTCGGTTCCTTCATCTCGAGCCAACGACGATAGGCTTTGAGCCTCCATTGCAGAAGCCAATCGGGTTCCTCTTTTTTCTTCGAGATGAAGGCGACGATTTCTTCGCTCAGGCCCGGCGGCGCGTACTCCTGTTCGATGTCGGTGATGAAACCAGCGTCGTAGCTCTTCTTGAGGATGTCATCGATCTGTTCGGTTGCTGCGGACATGGCTTACTCCAGCTCAGTGAACTTCGTTGCCCTGCGTATCGGCGCTGCGCATCCGCTCGGCGTCCTTACCCGAGAGCGCTATCGACACGAGCTCTGCGGCTCCGGGGAAGGCCATGTCCGCGAGGCTGATCTCGGACAGAGCGCGTTGAACCGCAAGATTGATGCGCTGCCAGTTGGCCCGCACCCCACAGTTGGTTTCGTATTCGCAGAATGAATCGGTGCTTTCGTCCGAGCACTCGGTCACGGCAATCGGGCCTTCGATCGCTTCGATGACTTCGTGGATGCCGACCTGCTCTGGACGACGAGCGAGCGCATAGCCGCCTTTTGCGCCGCGCTGCGAGATGACGACACCCGCTCGCGCCAGCTTCTTGAGAACCTTGCTCGCCGTTGGTTCCGGGATCTGGGTCTGCAGAGCTAGGTCGCGGGCAGGCTGGGCACCATCGGCGGCTGCCAAATGGGTGGCGAGCATGACTGCGTAGTCGGTCATTTTCGAAATTCGTAACATTTTCGAGAGTTTATATATCGGACCGTTTCAGTCCCATATCGAGATCTAGAGTACGGCTTCCTGGGTGTCAAGGTTGGCCCATGGCTAAGACATTCGACGGATTCAGCGACAAGCTCCGGGCCTTCATCGACCGACAGAAGGTGTTCTTCGTCGCCACCGCACCGCTCGGCTCGGACGGGCACGTCAACCTGTCACCCAAAGGGCTGGCAGGGACCTTCGCCGTGCTCGACGACCGTACGATCGCCTACCTCGATTTCACAGGGAGCGGCGTCGAAACGATCGCGCATCTCAGGGAGAATGGTCGCATCTGTGTGATGTTCTGCGCGTTTGAAGGCCCGCCTAGAATCGTCCGCGTGCACGGTGTGGGCGATGTGGTCGAGCCCAGCAGCGACGAGTTTGCAGGCCTGCGTGAGCGGTTCGACGACTACCCCGGCGTGCGCTCGATCATCCGAATTCGCGCACGCCGCATCAGCGATTCCTGCGGCTACGGAGTGCCCTTGTACGACTACAAAGGCGAACGAAATCAGCTCTCGCGATGGGCCGAAAAGAAGGGTGAGGATGGTCTCGTGAAATACCAGCGCGACAACAACGCGGAGAGCCTGGACGGGCTACCTAGCCTGCTCGGGGACCAATAGGACCGGCATCGGTGAGATCCGGAGGCAGCGCGAGGCCGTGCTGCCGACGAGTAATCGGCCGAGAACACCCTGCCTGTGCGTGCCGACGACCATGATGTCGGCCTGCACCCCCTGCGCCGCCTTGCACATCGCATGCGAAGCATAATCAGCCGAAACCACTTGGTGAGGCTGTCCGCCAGGTGCATGCTCGTCGATGTAGGCCTCTAGCTTCTCGCCAGCTTCGAGCTTGCTTTGGTCGCGGAGGACTTGGCGCCAGGTGCGCTCTTCGTCGGGTTTGTCCTCGCCGCCAGCGGGGATCACGACGTTGGCGATGTGTAGCTCGCCGTGCACGCGCGCCGCGGCGCGCTTCGCCCAGGTGATGGCAGCGAGCGAAGAGTCCGAAAAGTCGGTCCCGACGAACCAATTCGTCCCTTCGAGCGCTTCTGGAATCGGGTCTTGTCCAGTCGCGACGAAGACCGGGCAGGCCGCTGCACGGACCACGCGCTCGACGGTCGACCCGAGAACGCGCTCTTTGCTTCCTCGTCCGTCGACCGAGCGAGATCCGCTCGACCCAAAGGCCCCGATAACGATGAGGAACGCCCCGCGCTCGCCGGCCATCTCCGGAATCAGGCGCCATGGCCTTCCGCGAACGACGAATGCTTCGCACTCGACGCCGGCTGCGACGCAACGGTCGCGCTCCTTTTGAAGCTCGGCGCTGAGGACGGCCTCGTACTGCGAAGCGTCTGCCCGCGCGGCCTCGGCCGCAGCCTGGAATTCAGGCCCCTCGGGCCACCAAGAGTCCGAGTCATCGACGACGTGAATCAGGTCGATGCGTACGCCGAAGGCCTTGGCGGCCGCGATCGCGAGATCGACGGTTCTAGGGCCCGCTGAGGTTAGATCGGTTGCGCAAAAAATGCTCGCTCCTGCCATGAGGAAAGCATAGATCAACCCATTGGAGGCGCACATGGTCGGCGCTACGCTTCAACCTCATGGCCGGCGCACCGATTTATATGGACCACCACGCGACGACCCCGGTCGACGAGCGGGTCCTCGCAGCCATGGTCCCGTATTTCGTGGAGCAATTCGGGAATGCGGCAAGCCGGGCTCATGGCCATGGCAGGGCCGCGCGGGATGCCGTCGAGCTTGCCCGGAACGAGGTCGCCGGCCTGATTGGGGCTAAGCCGGGAGAGCTGATCTTCACTTCGGGCGCCACCGAGAGCGACAACTTGACGATCCATGGGGTCGCCAAAGCACGCGAGGCCGATGGCAAGCACATCGTCACGGTTCGCACCGAGCACAGGGCGGTCCTCGATAGCTGCGCCGCTCTCGAACGCGAAGGCTGGGAGGTGACCCGCCTCGAGGTGAGCCCCGAGGGTCTAGTCGCGCCCGAGGCCGTCGCGGACGCGCTCACCGACCAGACGGTCTTGCTCAGCGTCATGCTTGCCAACAACGAGGTCGGCGTCGTGCAGCCCCTCGCCGAGATCGGCGGTCTTGCGCGGGCGCGCGGGGTCTTGTTCCACTGCGACGCAGCTCAAGGGGTCGGCTATTTGCCCTTCTCGGTGGAAGACCTGCAGGTCGACTTGGCGAGCTTGTCCGCGCACAAGATGTACGGGCCCAAAGGCGTGGGCGCTCTGTACGTACGGCAGCACGTGCAAACGCGCGGCATGCTGGCGGCGCAGATGCACGGCGGTGGCCACGAGGGCGGTCTGCGTTCCGGCACCCTCAACGTACCCGGCATCGTTGGTTTCGGCGCCGCGGCAACCATCATGCAAAAGGAGGGCGAAACCGAGGCCGCACGGCTCGCCTCGCTGCGGGACGCGATGAGCAGTCGCCTTCTGGGCGAGCTCGAAGAAGTCCATTTGAACGGCGCGGCGAGCCCGCGTCATCCGGGAAATCTGAATCTGTCCTTCGGCTATGTGGATGGCCCTCGACTGCTTCTGGAGCTGAGTGGGGTCGTCTCCGTCTCGAGCGGCGCCGCCTGCAGCAGCGCGGTCGAAGGGCCAAGCTACGTGCTCGAGGCCATGGGCGTGCCAAAAGCCCAGAGCGCTGCATCGGTTCGATTCGGGCTTGGGCGGCACACGACCGAGGCAGAGGTGGACATGGTCGCCGACGCCGTGGTGGAAACCGTCAGCCGGCTCAGAGAACGCTCCCCTCTTTGGGCAAGAAGGTCCAGCGGAAAGCCGGTCGACTGGTAACAGGGCCCCGAACCTGGCGAAACGCGGCGTTCCGCCTTACATAAAGAAAGATGAGCGAAGCGAAGAGCATCACGCTGACCCCCAAAGCCGTGGAGATGGCGAAGGCGAAGATCGCCGACTCTGGCGAGCCCGTCGAAGGGTTGCGTCTCGGGGTCAAGGGCGGCGGCTGCTCCGGGTACTACTACGTGTACGACTTCGCGAAGAAGGTCCGACCCAACAAGGACTTGGTGTTCGAGTTCGACGGTCTCAAAGTGGTGGTCGACAACCGAAGCATCGAGTTTTTGGCAGGGGCCGTACTCGATTGGGAGCAGAGCCTGATGAGCTACGGGTTCAAGTGGAACAATCCAAATGCCACCGGCGACTGCGGCTGCGGCGAGTCCTTCCACGCCGGCTAGGCGTTAGCGAACCGTCCCTGGGCGGCTCGTGCGGCCCCACGGCTCCGCCCTAGGCTCAGCGTCGAGACCAAAAGGCGGCAAGCGCGCTGCCGAGAATGCAATGGGTGATCGCCGACATCGCGCTCGGGATTGCAGTAAGTGGGTTGGCAAAGTGGGCCTGCGCAAGGACCGCACCCAGGCCGGAGTTCTGCATCCCGACCTCGATCGAGGTCGTTCGCGCGACGGTCCCAAAGCCCCCGCTCAGTCCGCCGAACAGGTATCCGAGAAGGAAGCCAAGACCATGCGCCGTGATGACAGCGGCGAGCAGCTGCAGACCGAATTCGAGCACCGCATCTTTTCGTGCACCGAGGATCGCCGACACGATCAGCACGATCATCAGCACCGCAGCGGCGGGTGCGACGGGCAAGAGCTTCGCGGTGAGCTTGGGGGCGTAGCGCCGCATGAAGAGACCCAGCCCAACCGGAAGCAGGACCACCTTGGCCGTGCTGAGAAACAGGGCCCAGCCGTCGACATCGACACGGCTGCCGACGATCCACGCAGTGAGAAGCGGCGTGCAGGCAGCCGCGAGCATGGTCGACACTGCCGTCATCGAAACCGAAAGCGCAACGTCGGCCTTGGCCAGGTACGCGATCACGTTGGAAGCCGTTCCGCCGGGACAACAGCAGACCAACACCAAACCAACCGCGAACGCGGTCGGGAGCTGAAACAGATGACCCACGCCCCAGCCGAGCAACGGCATCACGGTGTACTGCAAGAGCACTCCCCAAAGGATGGGCGCAGGCGACCGAAAAGCGCGGGTAAAATCGGAGAGCTCGAGCGTGAGCCCCATGCCCAGCATGATGATCTGCAGCCCAGGCGGGATGAGCCCGTAGTCGAGAAACCAGTTGAACGCCGGCGGATGAATCAGCGCCGCGACCGCACCGAGGGTCACCCAAAGGGGGAAGAGCCGAACGAACGCAGCCACGAGGTCGCCATGTAGCACAGCATGGGTCGGCCAGGGGCGAGCGAGACGCAGCGGCCCTTCCATGCTAGGAGTGCCGCTCTCATGTTTCGCCCACCTACTGACGACGTACGGATCGATGGCCTTCGGCCGCTGATCCCACCCGCCATCTTGATGGAAGAGATCCATCCGGGGGACGAAGCGATCGCGCGGATCGCGGTCGTACGCAACGAGATAAGCGACATCGTCCACGGCAGTGATGACCGACTGCTGGTCGTCGTGGGCCCCTGCTCGATTCACGACGCCGACGCCGCGCTCGAGTACGCCGAGCGGCTCAAGGCGCTACGCAAGGAGCACGCCAAAGACCTACTCATCGTCATGCGAACCTACTTCGAGAAGCCCCGCACGACCGTGGGCTGGAAGGGGCTGATCAACGATCCGACGCTCGACGGAAGCTTCGACATCAACCACGGGCTACGGGTCGCCCGCGGCTTGCTGAGCACGCTTGCGGAGATGGGCCTGCCGACTGGCACGGAGTTCCTCGACCCGATTTCGCCGCAGTTCGTCGCAGACCTCGTTTCTTGGGGAGCGATTGGAGCACGAACGACCGAGAGCCAGGTTCATCGCGAGCTGGCCAGCGGCCTTTCGATGCCCGTAGGCTTCAAGAACGGGACACGCGGAACGGTGCTGATCGCCGTCGAGGCGGTCAGAGCCGCGCGTAACCCGCATCATTTTCTTTCGGTCACCAAGCAGGGCCTCACCGCGATCGTTGCGACCAAGGGCAATCTGGATTGCCACGTCATCCTGCGCGGAGGCGCTGGCAAGCCGAACTACGAGCCGGAGCACGTAGCCACCACCGTCGAGATGTTGGAGGCGGCTGGGCTCGAAGGTCGGGTCATGGTCGACTGCAGTCACGCCAACAGCCAAAAGGACCACCAGAGGCAGGCCGGCGTTGCGAGCGCGATCGGGCAGCAGCTCGCCGAAGGCAGTACGAAGGTGTTCGGGGTGATGCTCGAGAGCTTTCTGGTCGGCGGGCGCCAAGACAACAAGCCTGGCGCCGAGCTTCAGTACGGTCAGAGCATCACCGACGCCTGCATGAGTTGGGAGGTCACCCTTCCAGTCCTCGAAGGCCTCGCCGACGCGACGCGAAAGCGCCGAACGGCCGGCACCTGAGGCCGACGAGCCTTAGCGCGACGGCGCCATCGTGCGGATGAACATCTCGATCATTTCCCAGGGCAGGTTCGATGGGAGATTGAGGATCGGCAGGTCGATTCCGTATTCACGACGGCGCCTCAACTCCAAAATACAGTGCTCGGGGTCGCCCGCGATGCTGAGCGCTTCGATCATCTCCTCGGTTACCGCATCGGGGGCCTGCGACCGGGTCTTCTTGTCGCTGTAGAGCTCGTCCACCCGTTTGCACTCGTCTGCGAATCCAAAACCGCTGAGAAGCTCCTTGTAATAGTCGCCCATGCCGCCGATGTAGAAGGAGATGATCTGCCGTGCCTCGCGGATGCCCGCCTCGCCGAGCGGGATGACGGTGGTAAACGGCGCCGTCGTGATTTCGCTCGGATCGCGCCCGGACTTCGCTGCGCCTTCGGCGATCCATGCGTGGCCCTGATCGAGCTTCGCGTAAGGCCAGAACGTTGGAATCCAGCCGTCGGCGAGCTCACCGATCGACGTGATCGACTTCTGCTTGAGCGCCGCGACGTAAATCGGCACATCGGCGCGAACTGGTTTCATCGCAAGCTCGAAGGGTCGGTATTCGTGAAGCTTCGCGCCGCTCTCGGTGAGCCGCTTTCCGGACAACAGGGCCTTGGTCACTCGGATCACATCACGGAGCTGCGTCAGCGGCTTGTCGAAGCGGCGTGCATGAAACCCCTCGATGACGCGCTTGCCACTGGTACCCATGCCGAGGATGAGACGGCCTTCGCTGATCTCGTCGACCGTAGCCGCGTTCATCGCCATGAGCCCAGGTGAGCGGCTAAAGCAGTTGACGATGCCGGTGCCGATCTTGATTTGCTTGGTGTGAACCGCGATTTCGGTCAGGAGCGAGAAGATCTCGTAGCCCCAGGCCTCGGGAATCCAGAACGAATCGTAGCCCAGCTCATCGGCGAGAATCGCGGCTTTGAGGTAGAGCTTACGATCGTAGTTTTTCCAAAACGGGAGCAGCCCGGTTCGTTCGGTCATCGATTGCCTCCGAGCCTGGAGGTAAACCGTTTGAGACGAGGTTTCAAGAGGCTGCTCGCCTTGACATTCTCTTGCGATTCGTGCGACGAGCCTGTCTGCTCAGGAACCCAGACGAATGAAGATCGACGCCGGATTGCTGGTCACCGACATGAAGCAGGTCGCTGCGCGGGTTCGCGAGCTCGAGGAGACCGGCTTCGACGGATGCTTCACCTTCGAAGGGCCGCACGAACCGTTCATGCCTCTGGTGCTCGCAGCCGAGCACTCGAAGCTCGAGGTCGGCACCGGGCTCGCCATTGCCTTCGCGCGCACCCCGATGACCGTCGCGAACCTGGCACACGACCTGCAGCAGTTCTCCGGCGGGCGCCTGTGGCTCGGGCTCGGCTCGCAGATCAAGCCGCACATCGAGGCGCGCTACAGCATGCCCTGGGGCAAGCCGGTGTCGCGCATGAAGGAGTTTGTGCAGGCGCTGCGGGCAATTCTTGCGAGCTGGAACGACAAAGAGAAGCTCGACTTCCGCGGGGAGTTCTACACGCACACGCTGATGCCGCCGATCTTCAATCCAGGTCCGGCCAAGGGCGGCGCGCCGCCGATTTATCTCGGTGGTGTGGGGCCGAAGATGACCGAAGCGGCAGGTGAAGTCGCCGACGGGATGCTCCTGCATCCCTTCCACACCGAACGCTCGCTACAAGACGTGATGCTGCCGAGCCTGACGAGAGGCTTGACGGCATCGGGGCGGGAGCTTTCGGACTTCACCCTCTGTGCGCAGGTGCTGATCGTCACCGGCGAAAACGAAGCAGCGTTCGAGAACGCCAAGGCGATGGCGCGAAATCAGGTCGCGTTTTATGCATCGACGCCGGCGTATCGGACTGTGCTCGAGGCCGAGGGATATGGCGAGCTTCAGCCGGAGCTTCGCCGGCTCACCAAGGAGGGCCGATGGCAGGAGATGGCCAACCTGATCGACGATGAGCTCTTGCTCCGAATCGCCGCCGTGGGCACGCCGAACCAAGTCGCCGAGATCTTGCACGGACGCTACGACACTCTGGTAGAGAGGCTCGGCTTTGCGTCGCCGTTCCCGCTCCCACGGGACTGCGCGGCCGAGGTCATCCAGCAATTGCGAAGCCGTTCGAAGACCGCATGACCGAGCCGCGCTGCATCCCGCTCGAAGCGATTTCCGACGAGGCCGTAGGCGGCAAGGCAGAGGGGCTGGCTCGCCTGCTCGCCCAAGGGTTTGATGTCCCTTCGGGCTTCGTCGTGCTGGGCGCCAGCCCTGGCCGTCTCCCAGACGAACTCGACGAGCACTACGTCCGAATTGGAGCGGGAAAAGTGGCCGTTCGTTCGTCGGCCGTCGGGGAAGATTCCGGGAGCGCCTCCTTCGCCGGACAGTATGAAACGGTTCTGAACGTCGAGGGGATCGAAGCTCTGCGCGCAGCCATCGAGGATTGTCTTCGGTCGGTGGAGAACGCGCGGGCGCTCGCTTACCGCGATGCACAGACAGGACAGCGTGAAGCCGAGATGAACATCGTCGTCCAGCAGATGGTCGACGCGCGGTCAGCCGGTGTGCTCTTTACGGCGCATCCGGTCAACGCTCGGCGCGACAGGATCGTCGTCGACGCGGTGTCGGGTCTGGGTGACGATCTCGTAAGCGGGCGCGCCACGCCCGATCATTGGTTGATCGCCCGTGATGGATCGGTGATCGAGCGCGAGCTACAGGGCGACGAGCCGGTCTTGAGCGATGCGGAGCTGACTCGACTCGTCGACGAGGCCCTTGTGGCCGAGCAGCAGTACGGCGCGCCTCTCGATATCGAGTGGGCGATCGACCGGGCCGGAGGCCTTCGATGGCTTCAGGCCCGTCCGATCACGCAGCTTCCGGCAGACCCGAACGAGCTGGACACCAAGCCGAACCCCGACGACGTCTATACCTGGTGCAACATCGGAGAGATGATGCCTGGGGCGGTCACCCCGCTAACCTTCTCCGTGACTGCGCGGGGCATCGACCTCGGTATGCAGCGAGCCTACAGGCGAATGGGAGCCAAGGTGCCGCACGGCGAAGGCCTCCGCTACGTGGGGATGTACTACGGACACCTGTTCTTGAATCTGTCGAGCTTGTCCGAGCTCGCGTCCGCGGTGGCCGGGTCGACCAAGAGCCAGATGTGCATCGCGCTTTGCGGCAGAGACATCGACGAGGTCATGGAACCGGAGCCCGAACCCGCCTGGCGGCGAGCGCTCAACGGAGCGCGCTACTTCTCCCTCCTGGTCTCCGCGTCCAAGCATCGGAGCGATCTGGACGCGCTCGCTGCAGGCCTCGAGCTTCGCAGGCTCGGCACAGCGAGGCAATTGTACCGAGCGATCGACGAAAACCTCCCGCAAGTCTGGCGAGCGTACGAGCTTCATCTGCTGTCCTCCTCCTCGGCCGGCGCGCTGAGCCCCATCTTGCTCGGCATCTTGGCGAAGGGAGAGGAGCCGACGCAGGAGCATCATGCCGAAGTCGCAGACATGCTCGCGGGAGCAAAAGACGTCGAGAGTGCGGACATCGCCGAAGGCGTGGAGCGGCTCATTGAGCTGCTACTCGTCCAGGAAAGCGTCAAGGAAGCCTTCGCCGCGGCTGATCCGGAGGCCGCACTGGTCTGGATTTGCTCGAGCGATGCGGGCGAGGCTCGGGACGAGTTCAGACGGTACCTCGACCGGCACGGTCATCGCGCGGTCCGAGAGCTCGAGCTGCGTCAAAAGGAATGGGCTGTCGATCCGGCTCCTTTGATCGCTTCTCTGCAGTCCGGCCTGCGGGCTCGCCTCGAGCTCGGCGCGCGCCACCGAATGCCGGCCCCGAAGCAGCGCGCAGCACAGGACCATCCAGTCCTTCGACGACTCCTTCCCTTGGCGCACGCGGCCATTCGGACGCGCGAGCACACCAAGTCCGCGCTCGTTGCGGTGACGACGGCGTTCAAGCATGCATACCGGACGCTTGGCTCGCAGCTGACCCAGGAAGGCTGGTTGCCCGACCCGGACGCGGTCTTCTTCCTGACCCATCAAGAGCTCGGTGAGCTTCTTGGTGGGCGGCGCGAGCTTTCGGGCGTCGCGGTATCGAGGCGAAGAGTCATCGACTACCAGATGCCGCTGCACTTCGCCGAAGTGTTCCGCAATCGGCCCGATCCGCTAGAGCTCGGGCCGGCCGTCGACGGCGACCGCGCCCTCGTGGGTAAACCGGTGAGCCGCGGGAAGGTCACCGGACGCGCCCGCGTCGTCGAGACCCTCGAACAGGCCGCAGCACTAGAGGCGGGTGAGATCCTGATCGCACCGATCACCGATGTTGGCTGGACGCCGTACTTCAGCCTGATCGCCGGACTCGCTACGGACGTCGGGAGCGCCGTTTCGCACGGCGCGGTCGTCGCACGGGAATACGGCCTGCCGGCAGTCGTGAACCTCCGCGTTGCAACCAGCCGCATTCAGACCGGCGACTTGGTCACGCTCGATGGGGACCGCGGAACGCTCACGCACGCGGAGGCGGAACCCGGCTCCCGGGGCTCTTGACTTCCAGGGGCAATATGCGATCCGCAAGCCCCTAAGGAGCAATCATGGTCGCTACGATCGGACTCACCGGCTTGCGTCCGGACCCGTCCCGCGTGTCGAGCATCGCGTCCCCACCCTACGACGTGATCAAGCCAGGCACAGCACTCGAAAAGCTGCTCGAAGGAGAGCCAAGCTCGCTCTTCCACATCATCCTGGGGCCGGAGCCGCGAGGGGCGCGAGATCGTCTCCTCGCGAACGGGTCGCTGCTCGAAGACCGCGAACCGGCGTACTACGTGTACGAGCAGACCTGGGAAGAGGGGCGGCGGACGGGCGTTTTCGCTGCGGCAGAGGTTTCCCCGTACGAGGCGAAGCAAGTCATTCGCCACGAGAAGACCTTCGACGAGAAGGTCAAGGGTCGGATCGCCATGCGGCGCGCTACGGGTCTACACATCGGGCCGGTGTTCGTTCTGACGCGGGCGCCCATCGCGTCGATTTTGGAACGGGCGAAACGGGAGACGGCCCCGATCTACGATTTCACCAGCAGCTTCGGCGGTTTCAGCGAGCTCGAGGGCATCCAGAACAAGGTCTGGCGTGTGCCCGAGGCTAGCGAGACGGGGCGCGCCCTCCAAGCTGCGCTCGCAGCCGAGCCTCTGTACATCGCCGACGGTCACCATCGTTACCACGCGAGCCTCTTGAACGAGCAGAGTCACTTCCTTTGCTACGTGACCGAAGAAGCGGTGATCCAGGCCTACAATCGAGTCATCAACGGCGTTCGTCCCTTCGCGGAGATCGCAGGCGAGCTCGCGTTGAGGCCCGTGGACTCATTCCGCACCCCCAAAAAACACAGCTTCTGCATTTATACCAAGGACGGCTGTTTCGAGCTCGATGCGCAAGATGTTCCAAGTGACGTGGTCGGGCGGCTCGACTGCGCGATCCTCGAACGTGAGCTCTATCCAAAGCTCGGGCTCACCCACGACATGGTCGTCGACCCCGCTCACTTCGACTATTATTCAGAGTCCGCCCTGGACGAAATGAAAGCCGCCGTCGACCGCGGCGACTACGACATGGCCATCGCGCTGCACCCGGTGAGCCTCGACGAGCTCATGGCCGTGGCCGACGCCGGTCTCGAAAACCCCGACGTCGTCATGCCGGAGAAGAGCACCTTTTTTCAGCCAAAGATTCTCTCCGGCCTCTTCCTCTACCGGTTCACTGGCAAATGACTGCGCTGCCGCAGTACGGGAAACACGTGCACCCGAGCGAGACCATGCGGGCGGTGGTCATCGACCGCTACGGCGGCCCGGAAGTGCTGCGACTCACGACGGTCCCTCGCCCGGTCCCGACACGCGGCCAAGTCCTGGTCCGCACACGCTTCGTAGGGGTGAACCCGAAAGACGTGATCGTTCGCAAGGGTAAGTTCCAAATTGCGACAGGTAAGAAGTTCCCGCTGATCGTCGGTCATGACATCGCCGGCGAAGTCGTCGAGGCCGGGCCTGGGGCGGATCTCAACAAAGGCGACCTCGTCTACGGCATGATCAACGACTTCGCGGGGCGTGCTTACGCGGAGTATGCCGCCGTCGATTGCCAACAGCTCGCCAAGGCGCCTACTTCCGTAGAGCTGGCGGTAGCAGCCGCCGTTCCCCTGGCCGCGCAGACGGCACTTCAGGCCTTGCGCGACGATGCGGAGTTGAAGGCAGGCCAAAACGTTCTCATCAACGGCGCTTCAGGTGGTGTTGGGGTGTTCGCCGTGCAGATCGCCAAGATCCTGGGGGCGCAGGTCACCGCGGTTTGCAGTCATCGAAACGTCGACCTCGTGACGGAGCTCGGGGCCGACAGCATCGTCGACTACACGAAAACCGAGCTCGTCGATCTCGACGAGCGCTTTGACGTGATCTTCGACGTGTTCGGCAACTACTGCTTCGACGACTTGAGAAAGCTGCTCTCGGAGCGAGGCACTTACGTCAACACCATTCCTAGCGCCCGCATCTTCAAAGACGTCGCCAGGAGCTTCGTACGCCGTAAGCGGGCCAAGCTGGTGATCGTGAAATCGCGGCGCGATCAGCTCGAATGGCTGCGCCAACAAATCGACGCCGGCCGCCTCCGAGTAGTGGTCGACCGCTCATTCCCGATCTCTGATGTCGCCGAAGCACATCGATTCATGGAAACCAAACGAGCCCGCGGCAAAGTCGTGTTGGCAGTCGACTAGTTGAGGGACAGTCATGGACTTTACGTATAGCGACAAGACACAGGACCTCATTTCTCGCCTCCAAGCGTTCATGGATGCGGAAATCTATCCAAACGAAGCAGCGGTGCGTGAACAGCACGCTTCGCTTGCCGATCGATGGGACACGCCGCCTCTTATCGAGGAGCTCAAGAACAAGGCGAAGGGTGCCGGCCTTTGGAATCTCTTCTTACCCGAAAGCGATCGCGGCGCGGGGCTCAGCAACCTGGAGTACGCACCGCTTTGCGAAATCATGGGACGCGTCGCTTTTGCCCCGGAGGTCTTCAACTGCGCGGCTCCAGATACGGGAAACATGGAAGTGCTCGACCGCTACGGCACGGAGGCGCAGAAACGGGAGTGGTTGGAGCCCTTGCTTGCGGGTCGCATTCGCTCGGCGTTCGCGATGACCGAGCCCGACGTGGCCTCCTCGGATGCGACCAATATCAGCACTGAGATCCGCCACGAAGGCGATGAGTACATCATCAACGGCCGGAAGTGGTGGACGTCCGGCATCATGGACAAGCGCTGCAAGGTCATGATCGTAATGGGCAAGAGCGACCCAAGCGCTTCTACACACCTACAGCAGAGCATGATCCTCGTTCCCCGCGACGCGAAGGGCGTGACGGTCGAGCGCTATCTCCCCGTCTACGGTTTCGACGACGCGCCCCATGGGCACGGCGAGGTTCTGTTCGAGAACGTTCGCGTTCCGGCGAGCAGCATACTGCTTGGCGAAGGTCGCGGTTTCGAAATCGCGCAGGGGCGTCTGGGCCCCGGGCGAATTCACCACTGCATGCGCCTAATCGGCGTAGCCGAGCGCGCGCTCGAAAAAATGTGTGCACGCTTGATGAACCGAACGGCGTTTGGGAAGAAGATTCATGAGCAGTCCATCTGGGAAGAGCGCGTCGCAGACGCTCGAATCGACATCGAATGTGCTCGTCTCTTGACACTCAAAGCGGCCGACATGATGGACAAGGTCGGCAACAAGGCCGCGCGCGCCGAGATCGCCATGATCAAAGTGAAGGCGCCGCTGACCGCGCTCAAGGTCCTCGACGACGCCGTTCAGGCGCACGGTGGCGGAGGTGTCACCACAGACTTCGGCCTGGCTGAAACCTGGGCCCAAAGCAGAACCCTGCGCCTTGCCGACGGGCCGGATGAAGTACACCGGCGTACGGTAGCGCGCATCGAGTTCAAGAAGCACGCGGCGCGACTCCGTTGAAGCAGCTTGGGGCGACCCGGCTCAGGGCGGCGCCAGCACGACGAGCTTGGCGGCGCTTGGCAGCGGAGAGTCTGTTTGAATGAAGCTCAACTCGCCGTCGTCACTCACCGCAAACAAGGGAACCGCGTCTGCCCCGAGTTGCTCTCGCATTCTTTCCAGGGTCGGCGTCTCTTCGACTGGAGTGACGGTCACCGAGGCTCCCGATTTGGCCAACGCCTGCAGCTTGCCGAGGGTCGCCCCACCCGCAAACGTTCTGGCCGTGAGCTCGCTCGCATAGCCCGGCATGGGACGCCCGCGCTGACTGCTCGGTTGAATCTGGTGCACGTTGGCTGCTCCGAAAAGCCTCTGGAAGTGGGCTGCCGCCAGGGTGTTCACGTCGTCGTTCGGAGTCACCGCGACGAGATGGCCGATTCCATCCAAGTCGAGGCTTCGAAGGACACGGCGAGAGAGTACCTCGCCCTTTACGACCTCGAGGCCGAGATCCCTAGCCTCTTCGACCTTGCCCGGATCGGAGTCGACCAGGAGTCCGCGCAAGCCGTGCTGCGCCAAGGCCTGCGCAATGGTTCGACCCACGCGATCGGCGCCAACGATGAGCACCCCCTGCGGCGTCTTCTGAGCGAGCCCAAGTCCTTTGAGCAAGGGGACGGCCGAAAGACCCGAGGTTAGAACCGTAAGCGCGATGACGGCGAAGGTAACCGGCATGAGAATGGACGCCTCCTCGTAGCCGGACTCGACGAGCTCGAGAGCAAAGAGCGAGGAAACAGCGGCTGCGACGACCCCGCGAGGCGCCATCGCGCCGAGGAAGATGCGCTCGCGAACGGTAACGCCGGAGCGAACGGTCGAAAGGAACACCGAGGCCGGACGAGCGACGAAGATGACCACCGCGACGAAAGCCAAGGTTGCGACCGGAAGCCCGGTGACATCACCGAGGTCCATTCGCGCGGTGAGCAGGATGAAGAGCGTTGAGATCAGAAGAATTCGGACGTGCTCGGTGAATTCCAAGCTCTGCTCCATGCTGACCCGTCTCTGTGAAGCCAAGGCGATGCCCATGACGGTGACCGCGAGCAACCCGGATTCCTCTTGGATTTGGTTTGCGACTGCGTACACGACGAGCACGCAGGGGAGAACGACCGCATTGTGGAGGAACTCAGGCAGCACATCGCGTTCGCGAAACCTCACGAAGAGATACGCGGCGACCAAACCCAGCAACACGCTGAGCAGGGCCGCTCGCAGGATCCCAGCGCTCACCACCGTAAATGCGCGCTCGATCTCCTCTGCGCGGATCCCTTGAAAAACCAACACCGCGAGAATCGCCCCGATGGGGTCGTTGATGATGCCTTCGAGCTTCAGGACGGAACCTACCGACCCCCGTGGACGCGCATGACGCAGCAGAGGGCCGATGACCGTTGGACCGGTGACGACGAGTATCGCGCCGAGAAGGAGGGCAAGCTCGGCCCGTAGGCCGAGAAGATAGTGGCCCGCCGCCGACAGAATCGCCCAAGTGATTGGAATGCCGAGCACGATCAATCGCCGGACCGGCGTCGCGACGCCCTTGATCTCCTCCCAACTCGCAGTGAGCCCGCCTTCGAAAAGAACGACAGCCGCCGCCAGCGAAACGAAAGGGAACACGAGCGAGCCGAGAACCTCGTCCGGCTCGAAGAAGCCCGTCACGGGCCCCGCAATGAAGCCGGCCGCGAGCAGCACCAAAATGGATGGAATCCTCAAGCGCCACGCGATCCACTGGGAGCCTGCGCCGAGCGCGACCAGCGTCACGATGCCGTTGATGGTTTCTTGGTGCATGGCGCGTCTAGAATCGTCTCGAGAGCAGCGTTGCTGTCAGGCCGTTTCAGTCCTCCGGCTCTGAGTTGGATTCCCGAGGAGAGTGACCTGAACGAGCTGAGGCGCCAACCGGCGGCCCGGCCGGTCTTGTCAGCAAGGCTCGATCGGCTACGCTCGACCGCGATGAAACTCAGACGGCTTTACTGCGTTCCGTTCGCGTTGGTTCTCGGCTGCAGCAGCAGCGGCACGGTCGGCAGCGACTTGGAACGCCAAGTCGAGGAGCTCGTCGCCCAGATGACTCTCGATGAAAAAGTCGCGCAGATGTCGGGCGACACTGTCATATCGGGCCCGTACGGTGACGAGCTTTGGAGCGTGCCGGGCGTCGAACGACTCGGTGTCCCCCCCTTGAAGATGTCCGATGGGCCTCGGGGGATCGGAGTGCTCGAAGGTGCTACCGCCTTTCCGGTAGCCATGGCCCGGGGCGCGAGCTGGAACGCGGAGGTCGAGCGTCAGGTGGGGGAGGCCATGGGCCGAGAGCTCCGCGCGATTGGCGGAAACGTTCTGTTGGCGCCGACGATCAACAATCTCCGGCATCCGAGTTGGGGGCGCTCTCAGGAAACGTACGGCGAAGACGTCCACCTGCTTTCGCGGATGGGCGTGGCTTTCG
Source organism: Deltaproteobacteria bacterium (assembly GCA_004283055.1). Lineage (GTDB taxonomy): Bacteria > Myxococcota_A > Polyangia > Polyangiales > Houyiibacteriaceae > SG8-38. The sequence goes on along the minus strand of SHLP01000036.1, from coordinate 5,282 downwards.
TCCAGGGCGCTCAGCAGTATGTGCTGGCCAACCCGAAGCACTACGCCGCCAACAGCATCGAGGACACACGCTTCAATGTGAACGTGACGGTGGATCCGCGAACGCTGCGCGAGATCTACCTGCCCCAGTTTCGCGCCGCGGTACACGAAGGCCGTGCCGCTTCGGTGATGAGCGCCTACAACTCGGTCAACGGGCAGTTCTGCGGTGAAAACGAAGCTCTGTTGAGAGGGATTCTAAAGGGGGAATGGCAGTTCGATGGCTTCGTGCTTTCGGACTTCACCTTCGGGACAAAGCCCGACTCGGCAAGGAACGGACTCGACCTCGAGATGCCCGTCGAGTTCGTCTTCCGAGATCTCGCCGAGCAGGTGAGCTCCGGCACGCTGCCCGAGGCAGTGATCGACGATGCAGTCCGGCGCATGGTCCGAAAGAAGCTCGAATACGAGCTCGAAGCACCGAGCCCCGTCGACGAAAGCGTGATCGCCAGCGCAGCCCACCTCGAAATCGCACAACAGGCTGCCATCGAGGGTTCGGTCCTTCTCAAGAACGCATCCGGCGCTCTTCCGCTGGACGCGGCTTCGCTCGTCCGAATCGCCGTCGTCGGTTCGCTGGCCGACACCGCGAACATCGGCGATACGGGAAGCAGCAGCGTCCAGCCCGCATTCGTCGTGACTCCTTTGCAGGGCATCGAGGAGGCCGTCGGCGATTCACTGCTGATCGACCACATCGCGAAAGATGTTCTCGATGGCGATGACCTCGCAGCCATCGAAGCGGCAGATGCGGTGATCGTCGTGACCGGGCTCACCGCCGAAGACGAAGGTGAGGGGCTCATTGGCGCTGGCGACCGGCTCGACCTCGACCTGTCGCCAGAGCGCGAGTCCCTCATTCGGGATGCAGCGGCTGCAAACCCTCGAACGATCGTGGTCCTCGAAGGTGGCGGTGCGATCACGATGGGCGACTGGCTCTCCGAGGTCGAAGCGCTCCTGATGGTCTGGTACCCAGGTCAGATGGGCGGCCACGCCGTCGCTGACCTGCTGTTCGGCGCTGCGAACCCTTCGGGCAAACTGCCAATCACATTTCCGACCGGGCTCGACCAGCTGCCTCCCTTCGACAACGTTACGCTCGAGGTCGTCTACGATTACTTCCATGGCTACAGGTATCTGGACCGCAACGGCGCGACGCCCGAGTTCCCGTTCGGCTTCGGCCTCAGCTACACCACTTTTTCCATCGAAAATCTTCAGGCCAGCCAGACGGCCGCGGTCGCCGGCGATGTCGTACGATTCAGCGTCGACGTCACCAACACCGGGTCGGCCGCGGGCGCGCAGGTCGTGCAACTCTACGTGACCTACCCGGGCTCCGCGGTGGAGCGCTCCGAGCGTGAGCTCAAAGGCTTCGTAAAAGTGACCCTCGGAGCCGGCGAAAGCCAGACCGTCGAGATCGCGCTGCCGGTCAATCAGCTCGCGTACTACGATGTCGCCAGCTCGGCTTGGGCGCTCGAGGCGCTCGAACACGCGATTCACGTCGGCACGTCCTCTCGAGACCTTCCGCTGTCGACGAGTTTGGCCGTCGCTGCCCAAGCCCCGGTTTCGCTGTACTGAGGTAAGCTTCGGTCTTCGACTCTAGACCATTTCAGCGAGGAGAAAGTGATGCGAGGGTTGACCTTGGGGATGATGGTGCTGGTGGCCACGATGGAAGGGGCGGCCGGCAGGGCGCTCGCAAACCCTGCGGCTGAGAGCATCGACTTCCCGACGGAAGGAGGAATCCAAGGCCGTGCCGACGTCTATGCCTCGAAGAACGGCTCGGCGACCCTGGTCCTCCTATTTCATCAGGCCGGATGGAGCCGTGGAGAGTACAGGGAGATCGCTCCGAAGCTCGTCCAGGCCGGGTACCAAGTGATGGCAGTCGACCAGCGCTCCGGCGGCGCGGTCAACGGAGTGAAGAACGAGACCCATCGGCGAGCCACGAAAATGGGACTCACGCGTAGCTACCTCGATGCCTACGCAGATCTGAAGGCAGCGCTTGCCTATGCGCGCAAGGATCTCGGCGCCAGCCGGATCATCGTCTGGGGCAGCTCTTATTCGGCCTCACTGGTCTTTCGCTTGGCGGCCGAGCATCCAAGGGGAATCGCGGCGGTGATGGCGTTTGCACCGGGTGAGTACTTCGAAAAGCAAAAGAGCCCCGTCTACATCTGGAACTTCGCCAAGCGCGTCAAGCAGCCGCTCTTCGTCACCTCTTCGAAAAAAGAGAGGGCGCAGGTCAAGCCGATTTTCGACGCGTCGCCCGCCGAGAAGAAGATCCTCTTCACCCCGGCCTCGCGAGGCCAGCACGGGTCCCGCGCCCTGTGGGAGAAGTTCCCGGATCACGATGTATACTGGGCGGCCGTCAACGGCTTCCTGAAGACCTACGCCCCGCCCACGCCAGCGCCTGCGCCGAACTGAACCCGCTGGAACCAGGGCCCAGCTGCGCTAAAGCGGTGCTGTGAGCAGGCACCCCCGCAACGCCGTCGTGGATCTCGAACAGGCGCGTCTAGCGGGGCGGCGATTGGGGGCGGACATCGACGTCGCGGCCAAGCTCGTACCCTACGAGGCGCAGCGCTGGCACCTCGGCGATACCCCGCACCCGACCCTGCAGCTCGACGACGTCTCGGCCATTCCATTCCTCGCCGACATCGCGGGCGTCGAGGAATACCAGCACCGCGGTCGCCTCCGGGCGGGGGACGGCGACCTCTATGTGACCGTGACCCCGGCCGTGGCCGGCTACGAAGCCTATTGCCACGATACCCTCCGGCTTGGCGCGCCGGAGCATCTGGTCGCCGACCCTGTAGGTCCGCCCATCGCCGTGGCGCGCGCGTGCACCAAGGGGCCTACCCTCGCGCGGCTCGTCGAGAGGGCAAGCGCCTCGGGCGGCATGACGATTCACCCCTATATGGGCATCGAAGAGGTCTGGGAGCTTGCGGCCGTGCTCAGCGTGGACAGCCACAGCCCGATACGCGTGCTCGCGCCGCCGCCGCCGGTGACATGGATCGCCAACGACAAGTCCCTATTCGACGAGCTCGTCGAGCGCGTGCTCGGACGCGAAGCATTGGTCGAAACGCGTATCTCTCGGGATGTCGCGGGAATCGAAAACGATCTGCGAACGCTGTCGCAGAGGCACGAACGCGTTGGCCTCAAGCGAACCCGGTGCGCGTCGGCCATGGGCAACGGCGTCTTTGCATCACGGGACCTGCGGACGGCCCGCGACGCTAGGCAAATGGTCGAGGCGTTTCTGAGGCGCACCGAGTGGCCGGAGGGAGAAGAAGTGCTCACGGTCGCTTGGCTCGACACGGATCTTTCGCCCTCGACCCAGCTTTGGATTCCACCGCGTGGATTTGGCGACCCTCGTCTCGACGGGATTTATGAGCAAATTCTGAAGGGCGAGGAGAAGGTGTTCGTGGGAAGCCGGCCCTCGACCCTCCCCGATGCGCTGAACCAGAAGCTCGGAAGCGACGCGCTGCTGGTGGGCGCTGCGCTTCAAGAGCTTGGCTACGTTGGGCGATGCTCCTTTGACCACCTGGTGACAGGCGATCCGAACGGCGCGTTCGAAGTGTGGTTCACGGAATGCAACGGCCGCTGGGGCGGCACCAGCGCGCCGATGAGCCTGCTCGACCGATTGCTCGACCATCCACGACCAGCATACCGCGCGCAGGACGTCGTGTACCCGGAGCTCGTCGGGGCCCGGCTCACCGACCTCCTCCAACTTCTCGGCGACCTCGTGTTTCGTACCGAGATGGGCCGGGGGCGCTTTATCCTCTACAACCTCGGCCCCCTCGAGCAGCATGGCAAGTTCGACGTCATTTCGATCGGTACGGATCAAGACGACGCCGAACGTGGTGTGCTCGAAATCCTGCCGAAGCGGCTCGGGCTGTGAAACGGGCTTGCAGGCGCCTGCGCTGCCGCCCTATGGTCCACGCATGAGCGTCCAAGGCCTCTCCGATCGCCGAATACAATTGATTCGTCTGGTCTGCTTTTCGTTCGCAGCCTCTTCGTTCATCATCGGAGCGTGGATGATGGTCGACCCCGCCGCGGCATGGGGCTCGATGGGGCTGGACGTCGGCGACGCTCCATTCGTGCAGGCCCTCTACGGCGGCGCGATCATGGGCGAAGGCGCGATCTTCGCGCTCGGCGTGATTTGGCCGGTTCGCTACCTCGTGTTCTTCCAATATCTGGTGCTCTACAAGACGTTTGCCTGCATCGCTGGAATTGCGGTCCTTCTACGCATGGACTTCGCCCCGACGGGGGCCTGGGCCGTCATCGCAGGCTGGGCCTTCGCGGGCCTGCTCTCCGCGGCCGTATTTCCTTGGGGAAAGTGGACCGACGTCGAGAGCTGGTACGGCGCTCGCCAAGTGAAACCCTGACCACCTGGTGCTAGTGTTGGCTTCCGATGTGGGAGTGGCTGCGTGAGATTTACAGCGAACCGCTGTTCTGGCTGTTTCCGGTGGCGGGAACCGTCATTGGGCTCGTTGCCTTCCTCGCCTTCGCCATCCCTTTTACACTGCTCGCTTGGAAGCAGCCGAAATGGGCGGAGCCCTACCGGATACAAGCACGAAAGACCGGCCGCCGCTCCGTCGTCGGCCCCGCGTTTTGGCACGTCGCTCGCAACAACCTGATCTTAGCGATCGTCACTCTGGGAGCGTGGCCCTTGCTTCGACTGTCGAACGTGCACGCAGGCCCACTGCCCGCCTGGTGGGTCATCGCTCTGCAGATCCTCTTCTTCATCCTGCTCGACGACTTTTTGTTCTACTGGATGCACCGAAGCCTCCACGAGAGCCGCTGGCTCTTCAAGAAGGTTCATTCCGTGCACCACCGCATCATGACGCCCTGGGCGATCACCGGTCACTACATGCATCCGGTCGAGTACGTCCTGACGGGCACTGTCATGCTGATCGGCCCGATCTTCGTAGGCGCCCACGTCGTGACTCTCTACATCTGGATCGTGCTTCGCGAATGGGAGGCCGCCGAAGGGCACGCGGGCTACGACTTCCCCTGGAGCCCGAGCCACTTGATCCCGTTCAGCGACGGCGCGACCCACCACGATTTTCATCACGCCAAGGTCAAAGGCAACTACGCGGGCTTCTTTCCATGGACCGACGCAGCCTTCGGCACGCTGTGCGCCGGGTACGCGGAGCATTTGGAGAAGCGGAAGAAGGTGAAGTCCGCGGCGTAAGAACCGGGGCGCGGAAAAGACGCGTCATGGGGCTGCGGTCAACCGTACGATCGAAGAACGGCTCGCGACGGGCGTGCTCGCGA
>SHLP01000156.1 GCA_004283055.1 Deltaproteobacteria bacterium | reverse complement strand
GTCATCGAGGGCGCCTACCACTACGGCGTCTTCTCCTGACGTCGAACAGCGCTCAGGTCGCGATGCCGTAACCACGGGCAATCACTCGTCGCAAGTACCGGCCTCGGCGCCTGTGCCTGCGATGAGCGACCGCGTAGGCTATCAGAGCTGGGGAGAGCAGTGTGACCGAGCGGTACCAAGCGTGGCGGCAACGCGCCGAGGACAAGGCCGACCGCGGCCGCGTCGAGGCATGGCGCCAAAATCCCAGATCCTCGGTGTACGACGCCCGGCTCCTGCAGGAGCACACCGAGGAGCTCACCCGAGCTCGCGAAGCCGGCAAGGCCTTGGAGCTCGTCCCGCTGCTTCGAGAGGCCCTCTACCGACACCTTGGCGAGCTTGCCGACCCGCGGCTCTACGCGGTGACCCCCCTCGGGACCAAGCACGTCGTCGAAGCGTTCTACGAGGAAGCGCTCGCGTGCATCGCCTACCTCGCGGACCCGGCGCAGACCGGCCTCCCACCCGACTTCACCCTCGCCGGCTTCAAGCGAGCCGCGCACATCTTCGGTCGCTCGGCGCTCCTGCTGTCCGGCGGCGCGTCGCTCGGCTTCTTCCATCTCGGCGTCGTAAAGGCGCTTTCCGAGCAGAAGCTCCTGCCCGATGTCCTCTCGGGTGCCTCGATGGGTGCGCTGATCGCATGCGGCGTCGGCGTCCGCACAGACGCCGAAATCAAAGCTCTCTTCGAGGACCCGAGCGTCATTCGCACCGACGCGGTCAAGCGGCTGCCACCGCGGCGCGCAGCGCGGGAGAGGGCGCTCTACGATCCGGCGCGCCTCGAGGAAGTCGTGCTCAACAACAACGGCGACTTCACGTTCGAAGAAGCCCACGCGCGTACGGGGCGCACGGTCAGCATCAGCGTCTCCCCCACTCGCGAACGCCAGAAGCCTCGAGTGCTCTGCTTCTACACTACCCCAAACGTCTTGATGACCAGCGCCGCGGTCGCCTCCGCCGCCATCCCCGGGGCATTCCCCGCAACCACGCTTCGCCAACGATTGCCGTCTGGCGAGGTCGCTCCCTACATGGGCACCGAGACCTGGATCGACGGTTCGCTCAAAGGCGACCTGCCGATGCTTCGGCTAAGCCGTCTCCACAACGTCAATCACTTCATCGTGAGTCAAGCGAACCCTCACGTCGCGCCCCTTCGTCGTATGACGCGCAGGCGCGGAGCGCCGGGCGTGTCCGGTATCGTCGCGTCGAGCCTCCGTACACAGGTCGCCCACCAGCTCGAGCTCGCGCGCGACCTCACGCGCCGTACGCCTCTCTACAACACACTCGACGTGGCGCAGTCCCTCGCGGGGCAGCCCTACGGCGGCGACATCGATATCCATCCGCGCTTTCGGCCCGTCGCGCTGCTTCGCGCGATGTCGAACATTTCGCACGAAGAGCTCTTGCAGCACATCGGTGACGGCGAGCGCGCGACCTGGCCAATGCTCGCCCGGATTCACGACCAGACCTGCGTCTCGCGCGCGCTGTACGCTGCGATCCGAAGCCTGTCCGCGGTACCGCCAAGCGCGTGAAATCACGCAACCGGCAGTCGGCACGGCGTGCGCTTCTGTCGTTGCGCACGACCCGACCGCGCAATTGCGCTTGATATCCCCGAGTCGTTCGTTCGGATCTTTTGGGGATCCTTTGGAGCTTCGGTACCATTGCGGTGGTGACGCCGAGCATCGAAGGCCCCATCTCGTTGGGTACAAACGACGACATGTTGTGGCACGCGCGCGGCCGTGTGGTGGCCTGTATGGCCAACAACCATTTCGGCGGTCGTCTCGAGGCGATGAGCCTCTTGCGCGCGCGCTACAGTGAGCTCGGATCGCCACTTGCGCTCACGGTCATCATCAAAGAGGGCATCGAACGCCCAAGCGAAGAGATGCGTGAAGAGATCCGCCAGTCCTTCGATGAGATCTCGCCCATGCTCGCTTGCAATGCGATCACGATCCTCGGGTCCGGCTTCTTCGCCGGCTTCTTCATCAGTATCGTGTCGCGGACCTTGGACCGCGTCCGCAAGGCGGGCACCCCGTACCGCATCCACACCAGTCTCGAATCCGCTGCAGCGTGGATGCACCAAGAGTTGGGCGACCCGAGCACGACCGTCGAGGACGTCTTGGAAACGCTGCAGTGGGCTGCGGACGAGCGGCCACGGCCTGAGCCTGGTTGAGCCTCCTAGTTCGTGGGGACCATTCTCAGCGCGGATTTGCGCAGAACGAGTCGCTATTTCGCGTGCGGCGGGTCCGGCCGTTGGCAGCAGGGTGGGCCCACGCCGAGTCGTCACCGTTCGCGGACTCGGAGCTCGTATCGCGTCGTGTGTTCCGAGCTCGAGTCAAGAGGGAGGTCGAACAATTACGTATGGGCAGGCGGTTGCGGGAGGCGTAGCGTTGTGGCCTCGCCTGGAGGATGGCATGGAGCCACCTGTCGTATTTGCCGAAGCACGCGGACCCGCGTCGACCGGACGCGGCGAACCGGAGAGCCTTTTGCGCGACGCACTTGTCCCAGGCTTGAAGGGAGGCTGTGATGGCACGTTTGGTTTTTTGCGTCGTGTGCTCGGCCCTGGTCGCGGTAGTGACCGGATGCGAAACCGAGAGCGGAGGTAGTGCGGGCGCTGGAGGAACGGGCGGTACCGCAGGCACGGGTGGCGGGGAGACGATTTCGGTCGACTTCAACATCCGAAGCACGGAGCTGCGGCCGCTCGAAGGGGCGGAGATCTGCGTGGCGGATACACAGAACTGCGCCACGACCGACGAAGAAGGCGATGCCACGATCGAGCTGCCCTTGAACATGGAAGTTCTCTATACCGTGTCGAAGGACGGGTTCGTCCCCGAGCTCTATGGCGACGTCACCGACCTCACGTTCGGCGCCTCCCGCGGCCACGTCCTCTTCCCGGAACAAGAGATCTCGGATGGAGCCGTCGACATCGATACCGTCTGGCCGCACGCCGGTACGGGATGGCTCTCGCTCGGGGTTAACCAGCCGAGCGTCACGTTTACGCTCGTTGGTGACGCACGCGAGCCCTGGTACGTCGATGCCGACGGGAATGGCTCGACGGTCATCGACGCGACGACCACCGAATCCATCGGGGGCGCACGAGGCGGCTTCGTGGAAGTCGCACCTGGGGTTCATGAGGTCGAATTCGGTGGCGCCGCGACGGACTGCGTCGTCGGAATTGGGTTGCCGGGCACGGCCGCCAATCGGATCAGGGTTCCCGTCCGCGATGGGCACATCAGCTATGGATCGCAGGCGTGCGCCGCGCCTTAGGGTGCCGGAACGACCCCACTTCGTTGCTTCCCTTGGTTAGGAAACCCCGCGATTGCTACAGTGGGCCAATGACAGCTCCGCGGCCCACGTGTTCGGCGCCCTGACCTTCTTCCTCGTACCGGGGTTCCTGAAGCTCGCTGGGTTGTCCGTATTGGCGCTGATCGTAGTCGTCGCGAACAAACTAGACTCTACGCTCTGAGCGGCGTGACCCTTTGGACACTTTGGGATCGAATGCAACGGCTAGGCAACTGGCCGCTACTCGTCCGATTGCCCGCGGTGCCAGCATCAGCAGAAAAGAGATCCGACCGACGTCGCGGAAGCGCTCAACGCGAGGTCACGGGAGCTGGTGTGTCGCAGTACTCGCTCGTTACTTCGAGTGAATGAGAACGCTTTGGAGCTGACGTCACCAAGTATGGTAGGACTGGCTTCATGCGGATTCGGCTTTTGCCCTTGCTCTTGTGCCTCGCTTTCCTTTCAAACCCCGCCACGGTGGGCGCGCAGGACGACGAGCGTTCGTGGGGTGAGAAACAGGAGGGGGGGTTGAGCGCATCGCGCCACTCGGTGACCACCGCCTCCGTCAACGTCTTTCTGATGCCGTTCAGCGCCTCGATCTGGCTGACGAACGCACCGCGACAAACCAACCTGAGGTGGCGCCGTACGAGCTACGCGATCGGCTCAGCGACCGCTGCGGCTGCCGCCGCCAACCTCGGCTGGCTGGTGGTCGCAGGGATCTCGCTGAGCGACTACCGCCAGCAAACCGGAGAGTGGATGACCTTGCGTCGCGCGCGTACCCACGTTGGCTTCACCGGCGTCGACACCACCTTCCGATTGGTGAACTTGATCGGCGGCGCCATCGCAGTGGGCCGAGGCAACGGGTTTGGCTACTCGCTCCTCGTGACCAACTTGGTCTTCCTCCCCTTCCACGTCTGGGCGCTCTACGCGACGGGTCGCGAGCTTCGCCACAGGAAGCGAGAGAGCAAGCCCCGCGCCCGAAGGGTCCGGCCCACCGGATCGGGCTTCCGCTTCTAAGGCGTCGGCGAACGGCGTAGGCCGACACGGATAGACCCGAGAAAAACACTGCCTGGGCAGTGCCGGTTGTCGATGAGGCCTCCCGTGATATCGACTCGGCAAGCCAAGCTTTCTCTCGACTCGAAAGGCCCCACCGTGAAAACACGCATCACCGAGCTCTTTGGCATCGAACACCCGATCATTCAGGGGGGGATGCACTACGTGGGCTTTGCCGAGCTCGCCTCGGCCGTCTCGAACGCCGGGGGGCTCGGCATCATCACCGGGCTGACCCAGAAGACGCCGAAGGACCTCGCGAACGAAATCGCCAAGTGTCGAGACATGACCGACAAGCCGTTTGGCGTGAACCTGACCTTCCTCCCGACGGTGATGTCGCCCGACTACCCCGGGTACATCAAAGCCATCCTCGAGGGGGGGGTGCGCATCGTCGAGACCGCCGGGCGCAACCCGCAGCCCTACCTGCCGGCGCTTCACCAAGCGGGCGTGAAGGTCATCCACAAGTGCACGTCGGTGCGGCACGCGCTCAAGGCCGAAACGATCGGCTGCGATGCCGTCTCGGTCGACGGCTTCGAGTGCGGCGGGCACCCGGGCGAGGACGACATCCCGAACATGATCCTCCTACCCCGCGCCGCCGAGGAGCTGAAGATTCCTTTCGTGTCGTCGGGTGGCATGGCGGACGCGCGGTCGCTCGTCGCGTCGCTCGCGATGGGCGCCGAGGGCATGAACATGGGCACGCGGTTCATCGCGACAAAAGAAGCGCCCGTGCACGAAAACGTGAAGCAGGCGATCATCGCCGCCAGCGAGCTCGACACGCGGTTGGTGATGCGACCGCTCCGAAACACCGAGCGGGTGATGAACAACGCCGCGGTCGAGCGCCTGCTCGAAAAAGAGAAAGAGCTCGGCGTCGACCTGAAGTTCGAAGACATCATCGAGGAAGTCGCGGGGGTCTATCCGCGAATCATGATGGAAGGCGACATGGATGCGGGCGCGTGGTCGTGTGGGATGGTCGCCGGCCTCATTCACGACATTCCCACCTGCAAAGAGCTCATCGACCGAATCATGCGCGAGGCCGAAGCATTGATTCAGGGTCGTCTTCGCGGAATCCTCGAAGGCAACCTCGACACGCAGCCGACCGCTGCACAATAGGCGGGCTGCGCATCGGGCGCGCGGCACGTCACCGGGAACCACCTCACCCAACCACCTCACCCAGGTTGGCGAGCAAGTGCGCAGGCCGGTCGTTTCTCCTGCGAAATCGATGGTGGCGGCTGACGGCGGGTCGTGGCGGGACGCCAACCAGGGTCCGTTTCCCCTCAGTGCACGGGCGCACGGCCGCGCGCCTTTTCCGGGTCGCGCATGTCCAGGAGGGATACGCCGACGCCGTATGTCGCGAAGTGACCGGCTGGGCGAATCTCGATGATGCAGTTCTCGTCCGTGGCCCCGCGGTGTTCGATCATTTGTCCCACAAGCGTTTCGAGGAGCTCTGGCTCGACTTCGCTCATCGAAAGCACTCGCGCGGTGCCGCTGAAGGCGATGGTCGCGTCGGGAATCTGGATCCAAGGCATGAATGGAACGCGTTTTGCAATCGTCACGTTGAGCGCGACGTGGGGGTTCTGCCGGATGTGCTTCGCTTTCCATGAATCCGTCGCCACGCGAACGTAGAGCACCCGGTCCACTGGGATGTAGACGATGCCTGACGAGCGGGCCCGGCCCTTGGGATTCACGTAGGAGAGCACGGCGAACGAGCGCTTTTCGATCTCTTTCCAAACGAGGTCCGTGGTAGCGGGCGCGGCCATGGGAGTTGTCGTAGATCTGCGTCGGTTCCTGTCAAGGAGAGCCGAATCTCGCGGCCCTCGGGCGCCTTGGCGTCATCAACGCCGGTCGGCTCTATTGCTCTATATTTGGGTCACCCAAGCTCGGCGCCGACCTCGACGACCGGGTGCGTCTCGGCCTGACCCTCGGTGGGTTCGCCGGAAAGCGCGACGAGCGCCAGGGAGACCACCGCGGCGAGCGAGACAGGAAGGATGCCGCCCTGAACGTTGGCTGCGATGAAGTCGGCGCGATCCTGCTTGGCCTTGTTGATGATGGCGGTCGACGAAAACGTCGAGAGGGGTCGTTTCGAGAGCGCGGGCTCAATCGGCCGGGCATGCCGAGCTCGTCGTGAGCTCGAGATCGTCGATGTAGATCCGGATCGGAGGCTCGATGGAGGTGGTGCCCATCGGCGGGGACTCGCCCAACCTCCACTGAACCCGATACCAGCGTCCGAACCACTCGGGAGGAAGACAGACCTCCTCCCGGAACCAGCCTCCAGCGGGATTGATCACCTGTGGATTCACGGCTGCACGGCCCACCACGGTTCGGAACACTTTCGCGGTACCGAGGGGTACGTTCGCCCAAAACGCGAGGGCCGGCCCATCGTTGCCGCTCGGCTCAGGCACGAACACCCACGTATCGACGCGCATGACGGCTTCTTCGTTCCAATAAGATAGCTCCAGCACGCCCCCGTCCCCGGTCCGTGAAAGCGCAGGCTCGCTTCGCAGCGTGGTCGCTTGGAAAGGCGTCCGCTGAGTCACCCCCAGATACCTCGTCGGCCCCGCATCGAAGCCCGGGTCGAGTAGGTCCGTCGCGGTGCCGCATCGCGGGTCGGACACGATTTCGACGTCGTCGACGACGAGCTCGCTAGGCTCGCCCGAGTTGTCCTCGTTCATTCGGAAAATCAGATCCAAGACATTCCCGTGGGTCCAAGGGGGCAGGCAGTACACGTAGTTCTCGCCAGAGCTGTTTCCATAGAGGTCATCGAGTTGGAACGCGGTCGTCAAGGTGTCTCCCTCGTCAAAGCGCCCGAGCCGGACCGTGTATGGACGGTCTCGAGTGCCTCGCCACCAGAAGCGGAGCGCGGGCGACGGCAGGGACTCGGACGATGGCACGGAGACTCGGGTCCACGCGGCGGCGCGACCGTCCGAGGCCCGCGCGAGCCGGACGCCCGAGGAATTCTCGCTACCGACGCCCTCCGCGAAGCCCGCCTGTGCCGTGTCCGACGTGACGAACCGCCAGCCCCCTTCGTCGGGCTCGGCGTCGGGATTCAGCACCGCTCCCGGCGCTGGGCACTCGTCGGGCTCCGCCGGCACGACCGCCATACGGTCCACCTCGATGCGGACTTCTGGCTCGTCGTCGCAGCTCGGATGCCGCTCCGGCGCCGAGAACTGGACGACCGCCGCACCTCCGTAAGCCGCCTCCCCGAGGCAGGTCCGCAGCGTCGCCCAAGCGTTGCGCTCGACCGACTCAAGAAATGTCCAGGCTCGATTGAAACCGACCGATGCCCCGAAGGTGCCCAGCGTGCGGTAGGTCACTTCGACGACCAGCGGTTCGGCGGCCTCGTAGTCGGGCATGTCGACCCGCTGGCTCAGGGCACCTGCGCCGCACCCGACGCTTGGCGCCAGTACCCCGATCCCGTCGTCGATCGGACCCTCCTCGGACGGGAGGACCGTCGCACCTCGGCTCGCGGTCCATGCACCTTCGCTGTCGAACCCTGGGCTCTCGAGCACACCGGACCACGTGCACGGAGTGCCTTCGTACCCGGGCGCACAGACGCACTCGGGCGACTCGAAGCCGACAGCGCACACCTCGTGCGCTACCGGGTTGCACGCGGGCTGGCACGCTTTGGCGGCTTCTTCGGCCGTCAGACAGCGCCCCCCCAGCTCGATGAGCCCGGGAAGGCACGTGGGGGAGCTACAGCCGGCAACCCATACGCCGGCGACTAGTGCACTAAGGAAATAAAGACGCAATACCAGCCAGTTGTACGCACCAGGCTCGATGATCGCAATCGGGACGCGGCGCAAACCGCGTGACGCTTGTTTTTCCAATCTGCCGGCAGCTCGACTAGGACGCGAGACGCTACGAAGCAGGGAGCGACGGCCTTCATCTGAATCGATTTCTCGTAGGCCGCTGTGAGCCACGACACCAAGCCTGTTTTCGCTTGTGCAGCGTCGGAGCCCGATGTTAGCAAGGTCGGAATGTGCCGATGATGAGACCTATTCGACTTGCTTGGATCCTGAGCTTCTTCGTGCTGGCTGCGAGCTGCGCGGGCACACAGGAAGACGGCGGACCGGTCGCGTCCCTGGAGCTGGGCTTCGAGCTCGCAGATGGCAGCCAGGTCGACGAGGTGGCGTATTCGATCGGCGGCAATGGAATCGACCCGATCGAAGGCGTGATCGACACGCGTGCACCGGAGTCGACCAGCTCGATCGAGGTGTTCGGGATCCCGGCCGGGGACCGGTATCTCGTGACCCTGAGGGCCACGACCCGCGATGGCGCAACGACCTGCGGCGGCTCGACCCGCTTCGACGTGTTGGATGGTGTCGCGACGGCCGTCCAGGTGATGCTCGGTTGCAAACGCGGCGCACGGTTCGGCGGTGTTCGCATCAACGGGGACCTCAACGTCTGCGCCGAATTGACCAAAGTCATCACATCGCCACTACAGACCTCGATCGCCAACGGCATGATGTTGAACGCCGAGGGCAGCGACGCC
>SHLP01000263.1 GCA_004283055.1 Deltaproteobacteria bacterium | reverse complement strand
GTGATGTTCAATGCATACCCGGACAGCATTGGCCGGAACCTCAGCGACTCGGTGAAATTCCTCGGGAGACCGGAGCTCAACGGTTGTTTCTCGCTCTTCTACATCTTGCCCACGTTCTTCCACAGCGACCTCGACCGGGGCTTCTCGATCATCGACTACGATTTCAATGAAGAATTCGTGACGCAGGAAGACGTCGACCGCCTCCAGGAGCTCGGCCTCGGCCTCAAGTTCGATCTGGTGTTGAACCACCTCTCGGTCGGCTCTCCACAGTTCCAAGACTTGCTGCAGCACGGAGACGATTCGGAGTACAAAGACTTCTTCATCGACTGGAACGAGTTCTGGCAGGGTGAGGGCGAGATGGGCCCCGACGGACACGTCCTTCCGAACAAGGAGCATCTCGATAAGCTATTCATGCGCAAGCCGGGGTTGCCGATTCTCCACGTAGGCTTCCCTGACGGCACCTCCCGTCCCTACTGGAACACCTTCTATCAAGAGGTGAGGTATCCAGAGCTGACTTCGAGGGACATGCTGGAGATCGAGGGCCTGACGCCCGAGGAGGCGGTGAAGCTCGCGCGGGTCTGCAACGAGTCGCTCGAAACCCAGGGGAAGGTCAACGGGCTCGACATCGAGCGCTTCTCGTGCAGCTACGACGACGTCGTTCGGATCGTCGAACGCAAGCGCCGGTATCTCGGGCAGATGGACCTCAACGGTAGATCCGAAAAGGTCTGGAAGTTCTACGACGAAACCCTCGGCAAGCTGCGAGCATTCGGCGCCCGGATGGTTCGACTGGACGCGTTTGCCTACTTGCACAAAGAGGTCGGCGCGGCGAACTTCTTCAACAAGCCGGAAACCTGGGAGTACCTCGAACGACTCCGGGAGATGGCCCGGAGGCACGATCTCATCCTCCTGCCCGAGATCCACTCGCGGTACGGGCACGGCCTCCACGATGAGGTCGCGAGTGAGGGGTTCCCGATTTACGACTTCTTCTTCCCGGGTCTCGTCATCGACGCTCTCGACCGCGGCACGAACGTCCACCTGCTGCGCTGGGTCAGGGAGATCGCGTCGAAGGGGATTCGCACGATCAACATGCTCGGCTGCCACGACGGCATTCCGGTGCTCGACCTCGCCGGCAAGGTCGTCGACGGCGTCTCGCGCGAGGGGCTATTGAGCGACGAGCACGTCGAGGCGATGATCAGACGAATTCTCGGCCGCGGGGGCCGAGTCAAAAACCTCTACGGTCCCGACGGCGAGAAGATCGCCTACTACCAGGTCAATGCCACGTTCTTCAGCGCGATCGGCGAGGACGAGACGAAGATGCGTCTGGCGCGGGCGATCCAGCTCTTCATGCCGGGCATCCCCCAAGTTTGGTACCTGGACTTGTTTGCCGGGCGGAACGACTATCGGGCGGCGGACCGTGGCGGTGCGGCGGGACACAAGGAGATCAACCGCACGAGCTTGGATATGAGTCGCATCGACGCCCGAATGCGGCGAATCCTCGTCCGGGACCAGCTCCAGTTGATACGGCTGCGCAACAACTCGAAGGCCTTCGAGGGAACGCTCGTCCTCAACGCTTCGGAGGAGTACGAGCTGAAGATGACTTGGACCAACGGGGACAGCACCGCCTCCTTGAGCGCGAACCTTTTCGATTTCACCTTTGACGTGACCCATCGCGACGACGACGGCACGGAGACCCGGCTCTCGTATCGCTAGGAGCATCGACATGAAGATACTCGCGACAGACTTGGATCGGACCTTGCTGCCGAACGGGCACTGGGAGCCCGACCCGCAAGCGATTGAGCTCTTCAACCAGCTTACGGTGGAGCACGACACGTTCGTCGTCTACGTGACGGGGCGCAACCTCGACCTGACGGAGAAGGCGATCGAAGAGTACGGCGTGCGTCACCCGGATGTACTCTGCGGCGACGTGGGGACGACGATTCGCCGCTACGAGGAGGGCCGCTGGAAACCTGATCCCGGCTGGGATGCGCACGTGCGGCGTATGAGCCCGCGCTGGGACGCTGCGGCGATCCGCGACGCGGTCGCCAACATCGACGGCCTGCGCGAGCAGGAGAGCGAGCACCAGAACCCGTTCAAGCAAAGCTACTACGTCGAGCACGACAAGAAAGACGCCGTGCTGGAAGCGGTCGATGATCGGGTCAAAGGGAAGTTCGACGAAGTCATCGTCTACAGCTTCGATTCGGCGGACGGCAAGGGGCTGCTCGATTTCCTACCCGCCAGCGCGACCAAGCAGACCGCGCTCGAGTACGTGGCCGCGGCGCAAGGCTGCCCGAAGGGGGAGGTCGTGTTCTGCGGGGACAGCGGCAATGACATCTTCCCGCTGACCGCCGGCTTCCGCGGGGTCCTAGTACGCAACGCGGACGAACAACTCGTCGCCAACGTCAAAGAGGCCCAGGAGCGCAACTCGGCGCTGACCGTCTACTTCGCCAAGGGGGGGGTCCGCGGGCTGAGCGGCTACTACACCAGTGGCGTCATCGAGGGCGCCTACCACTACGGCGTCTTCTCCTGACGTCGAACAGCGCTCA
>SHLP01000262.1 GCA_004283055.1 Deltaproteobacteria bacterium | reverse complement strand
TGCCGTCACCCAGGCCGTCGGAGTCCAGGTCCACGCACTCGCCGTTTCCGCCGAGACACTCGCCGGTTTCGGTCGAGCACTGCTGGTTCGCGAAGCAACCCTGGCCGGCAAATGCGCCCAGCTCGACGGGATAAGCGGCTTGAGGGGCAGAGTCGATGCTCACATCGTCGCAGCCGGCGCCCACTACCGCGCAGTCTGCATCTTGCGCGACGGCGTAGAGCCCGTATTCACCCGGCTCGGGAATGCCGATCGCAGGCCCCGAGCTTCCGTCGCGTAGAACGAACATGCTGTCGAGGGCGTCGCTCGGCCGATCTCCCATGGCAACCGAGTCGCAGGAGTCGACGAGGTACACCTCGACGCGGATCGCTTCATCGCGTGACGCCCGAGGCACGCCGGGCGCGAAGGTCACGTCGACAGCGAGGCCGTCCGAGCCCGAATCGCCCCCGCAGCCGCCTGCGAGGAGCGCCAGCAGACCGAAGGCCGAGGTCCCGACGCGCAATCTCTGTAAAACCTTAGTCACCAGCTCACCGTGACGCCGCCCGCTGCGGGCTGGCTCTGCTTCGAGCTCTTGGACAGAAGGACACCCGCGGTCACACCGCCTGCGACTACGACGGCAGCGGCGGCCACGATCCAAGGCCACTTCTTCTTCTTCTTCGCGCTTGGTTCATCGACGGGCCCCTTGTACTCAGGCATTTGGAACACGCTGGGCGACTGCGCTGGCACGGGCGATGGCAGCGGCGCGGGCGCTGGCTGCTCCGCCACGGGCGGCGGCGCCAAAGTGGACGGCGGCGCCAAAGTGCCGTCGATGCTCGCGCTAAAGAGAACAGTACCCCGCCGAGTCTGCGCAGTAGCATCGCATCCCTGATGTGCGCCAGATTCGGAAAGCGCGAGCCTCGCGCTCGTGCCTTGGGCCGTGCGCGCCACGAGCCGGCCGTGCGGTTGGACCCTGCACTGCAAGCTGATGCGATGAACGAGGCCTCTCGGGACCTGTTCAACCCGGGCGACGACGAAGGGCTTACCGTCAAAAGATCTCTCTTCGACGAGGAGCTCTACCCCAAGCGTCCCCCCGTTTGCCGCGAGCATGTCGTCGAACGCCTTGCGCACGGGAGGGGGCGCGAGCCCGCTCAGCTCATGGCGCGGGCGAAGCGCCCCGACGCGCTCCAGGTCCCGGAGCATCGCGGTCTCGTTGCCCATCGCGTGATGGACCAGTGCTCTCATTTCGAAGAGGAGGAGAAGCTCCTCCACCGAGAGGTCCGCGTCCCGGGCGGCGAGGTTGAAGGTACGAAGCGCCGATCGGAAGTCAGCGTCCTCATAGGAAGCGATCGCGTCGTCCAAGAGGTAATGGGCCTTTGCTTCGGTCGAAAGGAGGCAAAGAACACCCAAAAGCCCAATGATTCCCAATTTCGTAGACATCTGACCCTGTGTCGCAAAGTTAGCAAAAATGAAGTATTAATCAAAACTTTTACTAATAGCGGCTGAGCTGCGCTATAAAAGGGTTGGGAATCGTGAGCTTGGGCACCAAAGAAGCGGAACCCGGGGAAGGGCTGGATTCGCTTCCCCCGGAATCGATGGCGGACACCAGTCCGCCGGAGCGCGCGACGCCAGAGCGCATCGGCCGCTACGAGCTCCGCTTCGAGCTCGCGTCCGGCGGCATGGGCTCGGTCTACCTTGCGCGGCTCGATGGCACGGCGGGCTTCGAGAAGCTGGTCGCGCTCAAGCGAATCCACCCCCACCTGGCAAGAGAAGCCGACTGCATCGAGATGTTCCTCGACGAGGCGAAGATCGCCTCGCGCATCACGCACCCGAACGTGTGCAGCGTGTTCGACTTCGGTCAAGCAGACGGTGAGTACTACATCGCAATGGAGTACCTCGTCGGCGAGCCCCTGGCCCGCCTTTTCACGCGGGTCGCCAAGATCCCAGAGCAGCGCCGCAGCCCACTGCTGCCCTTGCGCATGGCGCGGATCATCGCGGACGCGTGCGAAGGGCTGCACGCGGCGCACGAGCTCAAGGATTCCAATGGTGACCTGCTCAACGTCGTCCACCGCGACGTCTCTCCGCGAAACTTGTTCATCACGTACGACGGAGCCGTACAGCTGGTCGATTTTGGAGTGGCTAGCGCGCGGGAGCGCTTGCACAAGACATCTACGGGCGATGTGAAGGGGACCATCGCCTACATGGCTCCCGAGCAGCTCAAAGCAGGCACCATCGACCGGAGGATCGATACCTGGGCGCTAGGCGCTGCGCTTTGGGAAGCGCTCGCGGTCAAACGGCTCTTCAAACGCGACACGACGGCGAATACGATGTTCGCCCTGCTCTACGAAGACATCGCCCCGCCGTCCAAATTCCGTCCTCAGGTTCCCAAAGAGCTCGACGAGATTGCCCTCAAAGCGCTGGCCCGCAACCCCGACGAACGCTGGCAGTCGGCGCGAGAGATGGGTCAGGCGCTGCGACGCTTCTTGAGCACGCAGGACGAGCTGATCGGCCCCGCGGAGCTCTCGGACTGGATGAGCGAGCTCTTTCCCCAGGGAGAGGCGCGCAAGAATCAGCTCATGGAGCTCGCGCGGA
>SHLP01000155.1 GCA_004283055.1 Deltaproteobacteria bacterium | reverse complement strand
TCCCAGAATCGCACCTTTTTTGACGGAGACGGCGGTCCCACCCGAACCTTCAGCCCTATGGCGGCATCGGCTGAGCGCAGGGAGCTTCGAGGACAGATCCTCGATGGCCGCTATCGAGTCGGAAGCGCGATCGGCGTCGGCGGCACCGGGATCGTCTTCGAGGCGGAGCGCCTCGCTACGCTCGAGCGGGTGGTGATCAAAATGCTCCGTCCTGCGCACTCGGGCAATCCCGACCTGAGAAGCCGAGTTCGGCGGGAAATCGAGGTCGCTCGCCGTGTGTTTCACCCGGGCATCGTTCCGGTGATCGATTACGGCACCCTCTACGACGAGTCGCCCTACTTGGTGATGAGGCACATGCGGTCCGAGAGTTTGTCTTCCTACCTCCGGCGCTGCGGCCCCCTCACCGCACCGGAGGTCTCGGTGATCGTTGCGCGGCTCGCCTCGATCCTCCACAGCGTGCACCGGCACGGCTACGTCCACCGTGACATCAAGCCCGAGCACATCCTGCTCAACCGAGGCGGCTACGGCGAGCTCGACGTGCATCTGCTCGACTTTGGCGTGTGCGCTGCCGAGTCCGCTCCTGCTGACGAGCGCGCGAGGGAGCGCGGACGCGTGTACGGGACTCCAAGCTATTCCTCCCCGGAACAGGCGGCGGGAAACCCGTATGTCGACTCCCGCGCGGACCTCTTTGCGGTGGGCATCACGATGTTCGAGGCGCTCACCGGAAAGCTACCGTTCACCGGCGCCGACGTGACGGCCGTCCTTCGGCGCATCATTCGCGAAGACGCCCCCCGCGCGAAGGTCCTGTCGCCCCACGTCGACGATGGGATGGACTGCCTGGTCTCAAAACTGCTTAGCCGGGCGCCCGCAACCCGCTACGCTTCTGCGCGTGCCCTGATGCGAGCGCTCGACCCCTGGCTCGCCGACCGAATCCAGACGGAACGCTCACTAGCGGCGAAGCTGCAGGTCGCGGCGGAGGCCAGCAGCGTCCGTCCAACGGCGCGACACGAGATGGTGGCCGCCTAGTCTTGCCCCTGATCTCGCGCCTAATCTTGGCCGTGCCCGTCACCTAGCGTGTCGATCAGACCACCCACGTCGGCCGGCGCCGCCATCGCGTGGTAACCCTTGTCGACGTATAGAACCGCTCCGGTAATGCCGCTGGCCAGCGGGCTGCATAGAAACGCCGCGGCGTTTCCGACTTCGTCGGCTCGAAGCGCATCGGGCAGGGGCGCATTCATTTCGTAGTACTTGATCATCTTGTGGATGAAGCCGATCGCGGATGCCGCTCTCGATGCATACGGGCCCGCGGAGATGACGTTGACCCGATGCCCCCAGCCGCGGCCCAGCTCGAGCGCCAGCATGCGTGCATCGTTCTCGAGCGCTGCTTTGGCCGACGCCATCCCGCCCCCATAGTCGGCGACCACTCGCTCGCTCGCGAGGTAGGAGAGCCCCAAAAACGCTCCCTCCTCACGCATCAGAGGCTGCAGACGCTGTGCGAGCGAAACGAACGAATATGCACTGGCGCCGTGCGCTGCGAGATATCCTTTGCGGCTGGTCTGCATCAAGGGCTTGTTGACCTCCGGACCGTTTGCGAGGCTGTGCACGACGATGTCGATGCAGCGATCGCCGAAGTCTTCGTGGAGCTTCTGCGCCAAGCCGTCGATACTGAAATCACCGCGATCGCGGTAGCGTTTCTGCGCACGCAGCTCTTCGGGCGCGTCGAGGAGTGAATCGTATTCGGCATCGAGGGCGTAGATCTTTTCGAGCTCGAGCTTGCGCCCGTCCGGCATCCGAAGGGAAGCATCGAGCTTCCCGCGCCGAAGCAGGGTCTCGAAGATCCCGAGCGCCGGCGGCCAGGTGCCCACGCAAACCGATGCGCCAGACTGGGCAAGCGCCTTTGCGATTGCAAAGCCGAAGCCACCGTCATCGGCCACACCCGCGACGAACGCCCGCTTCCCGGAAAGGTCGATCGGCAACATGCGCGGAACCTTATCGCCACAGACGCCAAACCGCTACACTCCGCGGCATGGAGAAGAAGGAGCAAGGAGTCGGCTACGATCGAGTCGCCGACGAGTACTTCGCGGACCGTGGCTTGCGGCGCTATGCAGGCGTCTGGTCTCTGTGGGCTCTCGGCGTCGGAGCCGTGATTTCGGGCGACTTCTTCGGGTGGAACTTCGGGCTGGCCTCAGGCGGTTTTGGCGGGCTCCTGCTCGCTACTCTCATTATCACGGTCATGTACGCGGGCCTGTGCTTCAGCATCGCCGAGATGGCCGCCGCTCTGCCCCACACCGGTGGTGCCTACTCGTTTGCCCGCTCCGCGATGGGCCCCTGGGGGGCGTATATCACGGGGCTAGCCGAAAACATGGAGTACATCCTGACGCCTGCAGTGATCGTCGTCGGCATCGGTGGCTACCTCGGCGCCATCTTCGGCACCGCGCAAAGCATGGAGCCGGTCTGGTGGCTCGCGGCGTACGCCGTCTTCGTCGGCCTCAACGTGGCGGGTGTGGAGGCGACGTTCCGCTTCACCGTCTTGATCACCGCCTTGGCTCTCGGCATTCTCGTCGTATTTTGGGTCTCGGCGATTCCACATTTCGACCTCGACTGGGCGCTCAACATCGAGCCCGAGCCCGGCAAGAGCCGCTGGCTGCCCTACGGCGGCGCCGGCGTTCTCTCGGCCCTGCCCTTTGCGATCTGGTTCTTCCTCGCGATCGAACAGCTCCCTCTTGCCGCCGAGGAAGCGCACGCTCCGGCTCGCGACCTGCCGCGCGGTCTGCTCTATGGCCTTCTGACCCTGATCGTTGCCGCCTTTCTAACCCTCTTTCTGAACGCGGGCATCGCTCCGGGCGCGGCGCATCTCGGCTCGTCGGCCGAGCCCTTGTTCGTGGGTTTTCAGACGATTTTCGGAGCAGGCCTCGGTTCGAGGCTCCTCGCTCTGGTTGCCGTGACCGGGCTCATCGCGAGCTTCCACAGCATCATCTTCGCGTACGGCCGGCAGATCTTTTCCCTCTCGCGCGCGGGATACTTCCCGCGTTGGCTCTCCCGCACACATCGCACTCGCAGGACGCCGCACATCGCGCTCGTCGTGGGCGCCTCGCTCGGCTATCTCGTCGCCTATGGCATCCATGCGCTTGGGCCGGAACATCCGGTCGGCGCGGTGCTTCTCAACATGGCGGTCTTCGGCGCAGTGATCGCCTACGCGCTCCAGATGGTTTCGTACATCTTGTTGCGGGTTCGCCTGCCCGACATCGCGCGCCCCTACAAGAGCCCGCTCGGCGTGCCCGGAGCGCTCGTTGCGCTCATCATCGCCCTAGTGACCCTAGTCGCGCTCTTCGTGACCGACCCCATCTACCAGAAGGTGGTCATTGGCGCCGCGGTTTGGTACGGGCTGGGGCTCCTTTGGTTCGCGCTCTACGCGCGGCGCAGGCTCGTGCTTGCACCCGAGGAGTCTTTCGCGATTTCTGCGCATGAATCTCGGGACGAGCGCTAGCCAACGTGCCAAGCTCTGCCCATGCAGGTTCTCCTGGTACGGCATGCGGCCGCGGTAGACTCGGGCCCAGCGCGGACCGACTACGAGCGTTGGCTGACCGACGGAGGTAGACGGACCATGACCGAGGTTGGTGAGGCCCTCACGGCCATGGGCCTGCAGTACAGCCGCGTCTACACGAGCCCACTCGTGCGCGCGGTGCAGACCGCCGAGATCCTAGCCGCCACTCAGCCAGGGTTCGACGGCCCGCTCGAAGTGCTGAGCGCGCTGTCGACCGAAGAAGGGAGCACCGCCCAAGCTCTCGAACCTCTCGATCGGGCGGCCGATGACGACCTCATCGTGATGGTCACCCACATGCCCAAGGTAGGCGTCATCGCCGCACACCTTGGCCAGCTCGCCAAGGCTCCGTCGTTTCGAACGGCGGCTGCCTGCTTGCTGAGCCGCGACGGCGGCCGAGGCCGCCTCGAGTGGATGTTGGACCCGGACACGCGCGAGCCGAAGCGGGCTTGACGCCCTCCGCGCGGGTCGCGGCTCAAACGCTGCAGACCATGTTGCGACCGCGATTCTTCGCCTCGTAGAGCGCTTTGTCCCCCTGGACGAAGAGCTCGGGCGCGGTAGAGGCGTGGTCGGGAAAGGTCGCTACCCCGAGCGAAGCCGTAACACGGAGGGGACCGAGCTCGGTCTGCAGCTCGGTTCCCTCGAGCTCTTCGCGCACGCGCTCGGCGAGCAGCTGAGCGCCCCGCGAATCCGTTTCCTCGCAGAGCACGCAGAACTCCTCTCCGCCAAATCGAGCTACGATGTCGGTTTCGCGCTTCACACGCCGAAGCACTTGGCCGAGCTCTCGAAGGACTCGGTCGCCGGCGGCGTGCCCGTAGGTGTCGTTGACCGCTTTGAAGTGGTCGAGGTCGGTCACGATGACCGAGAGCTTGCGGCCGAATCGCTGCGCCGCGAGGAGCTTTTGCTCCATCTGATCGAGAAACGCGCGCTTGTTCATGCAACCCGTGAGCCCGTCGGTCGTCGCGAGCTCTTCGAGCTGGCGAACGAGGCGCGCGCTCGCCATCGCCACGGCAAGATGATTGGACAGTGCTTGGAGCGTAGCGCGCACCGGCGCCCCGAATGCGCCCGGCCTCTTCGCGGCAACGATCAGGGTGCCGATCGCTTCCTCGCGAACCACCATGGGCAAGACCAGAAGCGACTCCATGCCCTTGAGATTGGCCTTCTTGGTGAAGAGCACCTGTTGCTTGGAATCGAAGTTGCCGCGGTATGGGAGATAGTGTCGGTTCTTGACGACCATGGCGGTCAGCGACGCGTTGTCACGAAACCGAAGACCATGAAAATCGAGTGCACGTTCCCCCGATGCCCGGCGTACCGTGTGCCTGCGACCCTCGGGTTGATATTCGGTGATCGCTGCGAAGTCGTGTGGCGCGATCTCTTTTGCGGCCTTCAATCCGACCTCCATGACTGCGTCCTGCGTTCGCGCTGTGCTGAGGTCTTGAGAAACGCGGTACAGAATCTCCTGTTCGACCTTGGACCGTTCGAGCTGCATGAAGACACGTTCGTTCTCGAACGCGCGAAGGATGTGGGAGGTGCTGTCGCGTAGGAGCTCTTCCTCTTCGAAGCTGAAACCGCGGTCGACGATTCGGTCGGCGCAGAGAACCGCCCGAAGATGCCCCCGCTCGAGGACCGGTACCGCAATGAACGATCGCACGGCCGACGGGCCGCGATAGTAGCAAATACCGCGATATCCAGGCCGAATTTGCTGGAGGTTGGTGGTCAGCTTGCGGCGAACCGCCGCACCCACCGCCCCCGCTCCGAGAGAGAACGGGCCGTCGGCGAGGTCGTCGCTCCTCGACACCATTTCGACGATCCGAAGCTGTTCGGGCGCTGAGCTAGGCATCAGGAGAACACAGGTGTGGAGGTCGAGCGTGCGATGGAGCAACTGCAGTGCGTGGTAGAGCGCCTCGCGGACCTCTTGGACACTGGTCTGGTAGAGACGCTCTTCGTCCCTGGCCCCGCCCGACGAAGGCGCAACCAAACGAAAGAGCCGGGTATCGTCGCGTACCTTTGCTTTTTGGGCTTCGAGCTCGAGCTCGGACTTGCGTCGGACGCGAACGATCTCCGCTCGGGTGAACAGGTGGCTGAGGACGCCGAAGCCGACGATGAAGAGCGCATTCAATCCGAGGACCATCGGGTCGCGAACCTTCTCGCCGAGCAACGCAGTGGAAAAACCGAGGACCAGCGCAAAGGCAACCAGGGCGATGCCGGCCCGCCCTGTCGCAAACGAAGATACCAGAGCGACGGTCACGTAGATCAACGGGTAGATGTCGCTACCGACGCCACCGCGAAACTGAATCAGAGCCTGAACGCCGACGATCAGAAAGGCGCCGAGCTCAAACGCAGACTTCTCGTCGCTGCCCTCCCGATAGGCGCTGCTTGCACGGTAGCCGAGGAGAGCCGTCCAGACGGCAAGCCAGGCCAGGTGCGCCCAGCCGAGGTCTCGGCTTCCCGGAGCGAAGAAGCCGGCGAGCAAGAAGGCCGCGAGCAGGACGGCGGCGGCCGATCCCCACGTCGACCGCGCCGTGCGCCTGACGCGAAGCGCTGCCTGAACCAGGGCCGTCATACCAGAGCGGTGTTACGCCCCGAACCATCCGTTCAGCAAGAAATCAGCGGTGTCCGCGCCTTTGGGGCTACCTAGGGGCGGGGGAACTGGAAGACGAACTCCTCGTTCCGAACCATCCCCAGCTCGTCCCGCGCAATGCGCTCCACGTAATTGGGGTCGCTGCGGAGGGCGTCGATCTCGCCCTTGAGCGTGGCGATCTCGCGAACCAGCTCCTCGTTGGACTCTCGTAGCTCCTGAAGCTCGGCGCGGAGGTGCCGGAAGCGCGGCAGGCCCTGCTCATCGAGGACCAGCGTGGGGACGGTCATCACGGCCATCACCATCAGGGCGAACGGAAGGAGCGCAGCGCTGGGACGCACGCGCTGAAACTGCCGCAAGCTGGGCAGGAGAGCAATTTTCTGACGATTTCCGCGGACTTGACAGGAGCCCTGCAGCTTCTACTTTCATTAAGTCGTGACGGTGGTCTTGGACGAGCGGCATCGCCGAATCCTGTTCGCAGTCGTCACCGAGCACATCGCCTCGGGGAAGGCCGTGAGCTCGAGATGCATCGCCAAACGGTACGCCATCAAGCTGTCGCCAGCGACGATTCGGAACGTTCTGTCCGACCTCGAAGAGGCTGAGCTGCTGCATCAGCCCCACACGAGCGCGGGCCGGGTCCCCACTGATGCGGGCTTTCGACGCTTCGTCGATGCCATGGCGACGGCGGGCGAGATCTCCGACGCCCACCGGACCGCCCTCCTTCGACGTCTTCAAGACTTGGAGCCAGGCGCCGACGCCGTCCGGGAGACGGGCCAGCTTTTGAGCAGGCTCACCGGGACAGCCACGATCATCGCACAGCCGACAGTCGCCGAAGCAACCCTCGATCAGCTGCGCTTCATGCGGCTCGCAGGGGGCCGGACGCTCGCCGTTTTGGTCACGCGCAGCGGTGTGGTCGAAAACCGAGTCGTGGTCACCGAAGCCACGGTAGACGACCACAGCCTGGAACGCGTCAACAACTACCTCGACGAGCTGGTCGGCGGCCAAACCCTGGCGGCGGTCCGAGACCAGCTCGCGGTGCGGCTGGCGAGCGAAGAGGTCCAGTACCAAACCCTTCGAAAGCAGGCGCAGCAGATGGTCGAGGCCACGGTCGATGGCCAAATGGAGCGAGCGCGCGTCGTCATCGAGGGACAGGGGGCTCTGTTCGATCGGCCCGAGTTCGGCGATGCAGAGAAGATTCGGCGGTACCTCAATGCCTTCGAAGAAAAGCAGAAGCTGCTCGAGCTGCTCGAGCTGACCTTGCTCACCGATGGCGTTCAAGTCTTCATCGGCTCGGAGGCGGCGCTCGACGACGTGGACGACATAAGCGTGATTTCGAGCCCCTATCGGCGGGACGGCGCCCGGGTCGGCTCATTCGGCATCGTGGGTCCGACGCGCATGGACTACAGGAAATACGTGCCTTTGGTTGGATTTGCCGCCGACGTGCTAAGCGATGTCCTCGACGGACGGCTGCCGGGCAGCTCCAAGGGCGATTAAAGAAAGACGGTCAGGGACGATGGTTGAACACGTGGGGGATGAACCGGAGGACGAACAGGCCAGCGAAGACGGCGAAGTAATCTTTCCAGAGCAAGACGATGACGGGGCCGAAGTGGAGCAGACCGACCTCGAAAAGGCCCATGCCGAACGCGATCGAATGCGCGATCAGCTCCTGCGCATCGCTGCTGACTTCGACAACTTCCGCAAGCGATCGCGCAAAGAAGTCGAAGAGGTGCGCCGACGAAGCATCGAAGACACGCTCCGCGAGGTCTTGCCGGTCGTCGACAACCTGGAGCGCGCGGCCGACTCCATGGCCGGCGCGACCGACGTGTCCGCGGTTTCAGACGGTGTGCGCATGGTCCTGCGCGGCTTCGACGACATCGCCAACCGCCTAGGGCTCAAGCGGATTGACACAGTCGGCCATCAGTTCGACCCGACCTGCCACGACGCCATGCAGCAAGAAGAGACCAACGAGCATGCGCCGGGAACCATCGTCGCCGAGGTCGTCCCAGGCTATTTCCTCGGGGAGCGCTTGCTGAGGCCAGCCATGGTGGTCGTCGCCAAACCCGTGTCTGACGCCCCAGATCTGAAAAACGAACCGGGCGGAGAAGGTAGCGACACCGATGAATAGTCGCAGCTTTGCTGCACTGGGGTTCCATCTCAGGCTATAAAGGGGGGCAGACCGAGATGGGGAAGATCATTGGAATCGATCTGGGGACGACGAACTCCTGTGTTGCATTCGTAGACAACGGGGAGCCGCAGGTAATTCCTAACGCCGAGGGCAGCCGCACCACGCCGTCGGTGGTCTCTTTCTCGAAGGACGGGGAGCGACGCGTGGGTAGCGTGGCGAAGCGCCAAGGTGTAACCAACCCCTACAGTACCATCTTTGCGATCAAGCGATTGATGGGACTCTCGTTCGATGCGGAGCCTGCAGAGCGACACAGGCACGCGGTTCCGTATGAAGTCGTCGAGAGCGACGGTGGGGATGCCTGGGTTCAGGCGGAGGGCCACCGGTACTCGCCGCCTGAAATCTCGGCGATGGTGCTCGAAAAGATGAGAGAGGTTGCAGAGTCGTTCCTCGGCGAGGATGTCGAAGAGGCCGTCGTGACCGTCCCGGCTTACTTCAACGACGCACAGCGCTCAGCGACCATTGCAGCAGGCAAGATCGCGGGAATCGACGTACGGCGCATCATCAACGAGCCCACTGCAGCCGCGCTCGCCTACGGCTTCGACGAGAAAGAAGGGAAGCGCGTCGCCGTGTACGATTTGGGCGGCGGCACCTTCGATATCTCGATCCTCGAACTGAGCCAGGGTGTCTATCAGGTGAAATCGACGAGCGGTGATACGATGCTGGGAGGAGAC
>SHLP01000154.1 GCA_004283055.1 Deltaproteobacteria bacterium | reverse complement strand
CCCCCAACACCAGTGTCAGCGCCAGTGTCAGCGCCAGTGCCAGCGCCAGTGTCAGTGTCAGCGCCAGTGTCAGCGCCAGCGTCAGTGCCAGCGTCAGCGCCAACACCCGCGCCTCACCCTCCCGGCAGCACCACCGTGAATTCCGTCCGCCCCGGCCTCGACTCGACGTCGATCCGGCCGCCGTGCTCGGTCACGATTCTCTGCGTGATGGCCAAGCCGAGTCCGGTGCCGCCTTCCTTGTGGGTGTAATATGGCTCGAAGATCACCTCGGTCTGGTCTGCTGGGATTCCGGCACCGTTGTCCTCGACCCGGATGTAGAGGGTGCCAGCGCCCTGTTCGAGGCTCAGTCGCACCGCGCCACTCCCGTCGGGGTGGGCCGCAGTCGCGGCGTGCTGCGCGTTTTGAAGCAGGTTGTGCAGCACCTGGGTGACTTGATCGGGGTCGATGAATGCCATCAACGGCCCCTCGGGAAGCACCGTGCTCAGCTTCGCATCGCCCTTGTCGTGCAGAGATGCCGCCTGAGCCGTGATCTCGCGAAGATCGGCGCTCCGAAGCTTTGGGGCGGGCAGTCGTGCGAAGCGGCTGAACTCGTCGACGATGACGCGCAGTCGATCCACCTCTTGCAGAATCGTCTTGGTAGACTCGTCGAACATTTCATCGAAATCCTCCGATGAGCGTTGGCGCGCCTTTCGCAAGGTCTCGACCGAGAGCCGAATCGGCGAGAGTGGGTTCTTGATCTCGTGCGCGAGGGTCTTTGCGATTTCCTGCCACGCCGCAATCCGTTCCGTTTGACGAAGCTGATCCCGCGCGTCCCTGAGGTCGCGCGTCATTCGATTGAACGCGGTCGCCGTCGCGGGAAAGGCTCCGTCCGCGCCCTCCCGCAGCGTGGTGTCGAGGTCGCCTCGACCGACTCGTGTTGCCGCTTCGGTCAGCTCGTCGATCGAAGACTGCAGCCAACGGTTCAGGTAGCCCCCGAAAAGAAGGGCGAGTCCGATCGCGAGTACGATGACGCACGCAACCCAGAGCAGCAGCGGTGGGCCTCGTCGGTCGATCGAAGGGCGCCAGACGAGCACGCTTTGGGTCACGCCCTCCGCGTCCATGAGCTCCGCAACCAACTCGTCTCCCTTGCCGGCTTGCCCGGTGATCACCAGCTGCCGAGGATCGAGGCTCCGAAGGTCGGAGAAACGATGACCGCCCACGAGGGTCAGTCGAGCGCCCCCGCGCGCAATCGAGCAGCCGCTTGCTAGAAATCGCTGATGCTCTTGAGCGCCCAGCAGCACGACGAACGGGCGCTTGCCCGCGGTCCTCGCCTGCCGCGTCAGCTCAGCGCCCTCTTGGCCGAGGATTCGGTCGCGATGCCCGGTCGCGAGGACTTGGCCACTGAGCGAGTCCAGGACCCAAAGTGCCTCGAGCCCGGCTGCGTCCATCGAGCCTCGAAACAGCCGGTCGTAGTCGAGGCTCGGGCGCGCCTCTCGTCCGCGTTCATCGAGCAAGGTGTCGACGGCGAGATCGTCACGGCAGAGGCGCTCCACCGCGGCCGTCCTCTGTGCATCCAGCTCGCGTAGCTGGACTCGGGCCATCGCGGCCTCCGTCGATGATTCCTTCGCGGCCCACTGAGAGACACCTAGCCAAACGAGCGCGGTCAGCGCGACGGGGAAGCTTGCCACGAGCGCGAAGAGAACGACGATGCGCGCGCCAAACCTGTTCATGGCGGCGCTACGCCACCGAGAACTCGATCCTCGCGTGCTGGACGCGGCGCCCCTGTCGAGGCGCTCTCGCCTTCCTCATCGAACTGCTCCATCAGGAAGAGATTGGGGTCGGCGACGTCCGGCGACCTCGCCACCTCCGTCGGTGCGGTGCCGACCAAGAACACTTCTTCCAGCGCGTCTTGTTGTCCTTCGTAGGCCAGCAGGCCAGACGCCGGGTCAATCCGAGCTCGAATCACACCGCTCGGCATGGCGAAGTTCGTCTCCTTGGGCGACTCGTCGGCGGCTGCCATGACGTCGATCCAAATCGGCAGCGCTGTTCTCGTGCCCGTCTCCCGCTTGCCGAGCGAGCGCTGGTCGTCGAAACCCACCCAAACTCCCGCCACGATCGAGGGCGAGTAACCCACGAACCAGGCGTCACGCGCCTCGTTGCTCGTGCCGGTTTTGCCGACGACCGCACGATCTAGCCGCTGCGCCGGCGAGCCGGTGCCTTCCGTGACGACACTGCGGAGCATGCTGGTCATGACGTACGCTTCGTTCGGGGCCATGACGTCGCGAGCCGGCTCGGCAGCCGGCAAAGGCACCGGTGCGCCGTCCGGAGCCACGATCCTGCTCACGATTCGCGTTGGCGCCCAGCGCCCGCCTGCCGCAAACGTCGCGTACGCATTTGCAAGCTCGATCGGTCTGACTCCGCTGGCCCCGAGAGCCAGCGCCATGTCTTCTTCGAGCTTGGTCGTGATTCCAACTTGCCGGGCGAACTCCGCTACGTCTTGGACCCCGAGCTCTTCGACCACCCGGATCGCAACCATGTTGATCGAGCGGGCGAGCGCCTGACGCAGGCGAACCGCGCCCTGGTAGTTCCATTGCTCGTAGTTGCGCGGTTTCCATTCGTCGTAGACCGCTGGCGCGTCCACCACCAACGACGCCGCGGTGAAGCGGCGCGACTGAATTGCCCGGGCGTATACGAGGGGCTTGAAGCTGCTGCCTGGCTGGCGAATGGCCTGTGTGGCCCGATTGAAGCCACTGACCGCGTCAAAGCTTCCAACCAAGGCCAACACGGCCCGTGAGCGTGGCTCGATGACGACGACGGACCCTTCAGGTCCACGCTCCAGACGCGCGATCGCCGGATCGTCGTCTTCACCCATCTGCGTGATTGAGACCGGCAAGAGGTCGTCCCTCTTTGCGAACGCCGATGCAGAGCGGCCCTCGCGGTTGAAGCGCACGGCATCGCGCATTCGCAGCACCGCGGGATGCCCGGCAACGTCGAGCAGGAGCTTGCCGGCGCCGTCGTCCGCGCCCCTAACGCGTGCGATGTACGTTCGTCCCATTCGGAGCGCGTCCTTTGGCTTCGTCGCCTTTGGTCCGCGTCTCCGTTTCGCGCGGCGAAGGGGCCCTCGATACCCTTGTCGCTCATCGACCGCGCGGAGTCCTCGCTGGAGCGCCTCCCGCGACTTTCGCTGCAAGGGAAGGTCAATCGTGGTGTGAATCTCGTAGCCGCCCTTGCCAAGCGCCTCGTCTCCCACCGCGGAGCGAAGCGCCCGCCTGGCGATCGTCAGAACCTCCGGCGCGCTGCTCGATCTCTCCGGCGGGGGTACAGGCTCCACATTCTCTTTGCGCGCCGCAGCGATGGCCGCGTCGCTCAGGTCAGGCCAATAGACTTCGCGCTTCGCCTGCAGCTGCGACAACACGTACCGTTGGCGACGTTTTGCAGCCTCTGGGCTCACGCGGGGCGAAAGGCGTGCCGGCGCTTGTGGGATGCCGGCCAGGAGCGCAGCCTCCGCCAAGCTGAGGTCCAGCGCGTTTTTTTGGAAGTAGTATTGCGCCGCCTCCTGGATTCCGTAGCGGCCGTGACCGAAGTTCACGTGGTTGAGGTACAGGTGAAGGATCTCGTCCTTGCTGAGCTCGCTCTCGAGGCGCCGTGCCAGAATCAACTCGCGGATTTTTCGCTGCAGGGTGCGCTCGGGGGTCAAGAGCATCAGCTTGACCACCTGCTGGGTAATCGTGCTGCCGCCCTGCGCGGCCCTACCGGCAACGACATCCCGCGCCATCGCCCGAAGCATGCCGCGGTAGTCGAGCCCTTCATGTTCGTAGAAGTCCGCATCCTCCGCGGCTAGTACGGAGAGAACTACGTATCGAGGGACCCGTGACATCGGAATCACGGTCCTGCGCTCGGCGAAGATCTCGCCAATCACCTTCTTGTTACGGTCGTAAACCCGTGTGGTTTGCGGCGGCGTGTAGTCACGAAGGGAGGTCACCGAAGGCAGGTCGCGGCTGAAGTAAGCATAGCCACCCAATACCAGCAGCGCGCCAATGATGAGCGCTCCGCCAATCAACTTGGGCAAGAGGGCAACAGAGCCGGTTCTGCGCTTTGTGCGCTTGGTCCCCTTGCGCTTCTTCTTCTGCGTTCTCTTGCCTGCCATCTCGTCCGCCGGCGCCTATAGCATCCCCTGCCTCGCGCCTTCGCCCCTAATTCACGACAGTCGGGCCTACTCAATCATTCCCGCAAAATTGCTCGATCACCTGGTCCGCATTCCTCACGGAATTCATGAGGAATCTGGCCACGAGCTCTCGTTGACGGGCCGGGGGAAGACCCCGTCGGCCTCCTCGAGTGAGGGTCTGCATTGCAATCGCGGCGGCCACCGAGACGTTGAGGCTTTCGACGAAGCCCCGCATCGGAATCGAAAATGTCCCATCCGCCAGGGTCGCCATCTCTTGGGACACTCCTCTGTGCTCGTTCCCAAGCACCAGGGCCAATCGCCCTGTTCCACGCAGGTCCTCGAGCTTCGTATCGCTTCCCATGGCGGCGACGTACAACGAGTAGCCGTCCTGCTTCAAGCGCTTCACGCAGGCTTCGGCGCTCTGGTATCGGATGACGTCGAGCCAGCGCTGCGTACCCTTGGAAACGCCTCTAGAGGCTTTGAAGCCGCGCTCGCCGACAATCACGTGAACCGTCTGAAGGCCAAACGCATCGGCGCTTCGCAATACGGCGCTCGCGTTGTGAGGGTCTGAAATTCGGTCGAGCACCAAGACCAGGTCGTCCGTGCGAGCGCGAACGACATCGGAGATTCGCTGCAGACGCTCCGCCGTAACGACCGGAGTCAGCGCCTCGATGACCAAGTCTGGCGGTCGTTCGAGCGACGGCGGCCCCTCGACTTCGATCAGATCTGGATCGTCGGCGCGCACCTATTGGGCGGTCTTTTTCGGGTCGACGATGACGCCAACGACCAGCGTTCCGCCCTGATACGTCTGCCCTGCCACGAAGAACGGATCGCCCGCGGATGCCACGACCTGCAGAAGCGGAAGGTAGTCCGACTTGTTGGGGCGGTTGATGGCGGCTTTCACCTTGTAGCGACCATCGGGCATGATCCGAAGCAATGTGAGCTTCACCCTCCTGCCGTTCGGCAGAGAAACGAGAGCATCTTTGCCCGGGGTGAGGGTCAGCTTGGGTCGCGACAAGATTGCCATCGAGCGAAAAGAATTGAACGGAGGCCTCCGCAATGCGGTGAGCTTCTTGAGCTGCGGGTCGACCTTGCCAGGCTCTTCTTTCGCGAGGACGACCAGCACTTCGGCTGGCACGCTCGAGACGGTTGCAGCTCGGTCCGACCTCGCCAAAGAGCTGCCCTGCGCGGCAGCCGTCGAAGCGCCGAACAGGACAGCGACAAGCAACAGGTGTCGAATGAGAATCATGGGAGACCTACCTCTTCGTCATCGATCCAAATCACGGCCAAAGATTCTCCTGCGCCACCCT
The DNA here is from genome assembly GCA_004283055.1 of Deltaproteobacteria bacterium. GTDB lineage: Bacteria > Myxococcota_A > Polyangia > Polyangiales > Houyiibacteriaceae > SG8-38. Next base: position 3,533 of record SHLP01000154.1, on the reverse strand, counting down.
CGACCTCGAATATCGTGCCGGTGTTGGCCCCGAAGTCGACTTCGAGCACCTCCGAGCCACGGGTCACGCCCGGCGATCCTCCTGGAGCGGCCCCCTCCGGCGCAGCGATCACCGCCAAGAAGATCGCGGCGGCGGCGGCAAATCCAATCGCCGCGGCGCCCCAGACGCGGCGCTCCCGGCTGCCCGGAACCTCGCGAAGCTCGGGCTGCGGCGCCGGCCGGTCGATCGGGATCACCGGCGCGCTGAGGTCGGCTTCGATCCGAGCAAAGAGAGCGTCCGAGTCGATTTGCCCGGCCCAGTCGGCCGAAGCGTTCTTCATGGCAGCCCGGAGCTGCTCCCATTCGCGCAGCTGTGCCGAACCTTCCGGCGAGCCCTCGAGGCTACGGCGCAGCGCCGCCTCCTCATCCGGAGCGAGCTCTCCGTCGAAGAGCATCTGAAGCTTCTCGTCCTGTGTCTTTGCGCTCTCCATGACTAGTCCTCGGAAACGGCCTCCCCTGAAAGATAGGGCGCGAGCGAGGCCTGCATCTTCTTTCTGGCATGAAACAAGCGGCTCATCACAGTCCCTTTGGGAACGTCGAGCGTTTGGGCCATCTCTTCGTAGCTCATTCCCTCGACCTCTCGAAGGACGATTACCGCCCGGTGGTGCTCGGGCAATTCCTGAAGGGCCGCTTGGATCGCGGTGCCGAGCTCGCGGCGCAGGGCCGCCTTGCCAGGGTTGGCATCGGTGACACTCGGAACTAGCGCGCCGTCCCCTGCGACCTGACTCTCCTCGTGTAGCGCGCGCTCGTCGAAATCCAGGTTCTTTCTCCTGCTGGTGCGCCTGACGTGGTCGATGGAGACATTCATGACGATGCGATAGAGCCAAGTGTAGAAGCTCGAGCTCCCTTCAAACTTGTGGATGTTCTTGTGAACTTTGACGAACGCCACTTGAACGGCATCCAAGGCGTCATCTTCGTTCTTGACGACGCCCATGGCCACGGCGAAAGCACGACGATGATACTTGTCGAAAAGCGCTCGAAAAGCCGCCGTATCTCCTGCTTGTACTCGTTGTACCAGGTCATGATCGCCCTTTGTGGAAGACCCCGTGGAGGCCTCCTTGGTTTTGGACGCATTGGACAGCGGTTGATTCACCCAAGATCCTCGACGTTTTCAAGGGGTTAGTCGCCGTCGCGACCTACCGCCGATCTCTACGCGCAAAACGATGGGAAGGCCAGCTTTCGACCCCGAAGCACCCGTGGAAACCGGGTTTTTGGCTGGTTTTCCCGAGGCAGGCAGCTAGGTTCCGCGGGTGCTGGACCTCAGCTCTCTGAATTCCCGTCAGCGCGAGGCAGTGATTCACGAAGGGGGGCCGCTCGTGGTCTTTGCGGGCGCGGGGAGTGGCAAGACCCGCGTCATCACGTTTCGGGTCGCCCAGCGCATCGCGGCGCATGGTGTGGCCCCTTGGAAGATCCTCGCGGTCACGTTCACCAACAAGGCCGCAGGCGAAATGCGCGAGCGGCTGCTGGGCTTGCTCGGCGAGCAGGGCGCGGCGGTTCAAGTCGGCACGTTTCACGCGACCTGCGCCAGACTGCTTCGGCGATACGGGGAGAGCTCCGGCATTCGCAAAGATTTTACGATCTACGATGACCAGGACCAGCAGGCACTGGTCAAACGGGTGCTTCGAGACCTGGGGCTGGACGAAAAGCGCTATCAGCCGAAAGCGATGGCTGGTCGGATCAACCGCGCGAAGCAAGAGGTTCAGGGGCCGGACGAGATCGAAACACCGGACGCCTGGTCGGAGGTCGTTCGCCGCGTCTACACGACCTACGAAGAGCGACTTCGCATGGCCAACGCCCTCGACTTCGGTGATTTGATCTACCGCACCGTGCGCGCGCTCGAGTCGGATCAGGCGTTCCGCGATGCTGTTGTCGGCCGGTTTCAGCACGTGCTCGTCGACGAATTTCAGGACACCAACCACGCGCAGTTTCGGCTCGTTCGTTTGCTTTCGGAGGGGCACCGCAACCTTTGTGTGGTTGGCGATGATGACCAGAGCATCTACCGCTGGCGCGGCGCCGACCGCCGGAACATCCTCGATTTCCGAGCGTCTTTTCCGGACGCGACCCTGGTCAAGCTCGAGCAGAACTATCGTTCGACGCAGCGCATCCTTCGCGCCGCAAACGCGGTCATCGCCAGGAACACAGAACGTGAGCCCAAAGAGCTATGGACGGACAACCCCGAGGGCGACGCCATTTTGGTCGTCCGCACGATGGACGAGCGCGACGAGGCCCGGCTGGTGCTCCGAGGCCTTCGTGAGCTCTCGTCGCAAGGGCACCGCTTGTCGGACGTTGCGATCTTCTATCGGACGCACGCACAGTCGCGCGTGATCGAAGAGTCGCTGCGTAGCGCCAACATCGGATACCGCATCGTTGGCGGGATGCGTTTCTACGATCGCGCCGAAGTCAAAGACCTGCTCGCCTACCTTCGCGTCATGTCCAATCCGGCAGACGACATGAGCCTGCTCCGGATCATCAACACGCCCGCTCGGGGAATCGGAAAGACGACGGTTACGCGCCTTCTCGATTCAGCCGCGCAGTACGGACAGAGCCTGAGCGATGTCCTCGACGATGATGCGGCGCTGGCGCAGCTCGGGAGCGCAGCACGCAAGCGCCTCGCTGCCTTCCGGGGGCTCATGAACGGTCTTCGCGATGTCGCGGCGTCCGGAGCACCGCTCGGCGAGATCGGGGCGGAGCTGGTCAACCGAAGCGGCTACGCCGAGATGCTTCAGCACGATGACACGCCGGAAGCCGACGCGCGGTTCCAGAACATTCAGGAGCTCGTCGCGTCCATGGACGAGTTCCAAGCCGAGCGTTCCGAATCCACACTCACCGAATTTCTCGAGAACGTCACTCTCCAGACCTCCGCGGACGAGCAGGTTGGCGGCGACCGGGTGACCCTGATGACGGTGCATGCCGCCAAAGGCCTGGAGTTCCCGGTGGTGATGGTGACAGGCCTCGAAGAGCAGGTGTTTCCGTTCAAGGGGATCGACCCCTGGGAAGATCCGGAGGAGCTCGAGGAGGAGCGGCGTCTCGCCTACGTCGCGTTCACGCGCGCTGAGCAGCGACTCGTGCTCAGCTTCGCCGCGGTACGAAGGATTTTCGGCCAGCAGCGGGTCGGCATCCCCTCACGTTTTCTCACCGAGCTTCCCAGCGAAGACATCGAGTGGATCGGCGCGAGGTCGAGCTCACCGTCTCCGCCGGCGTCCGCAAGCGCCGCGCTCCATCCCGAGCCCGGCGAGAGCTACGTCGATTACAGCGAAGGCTCCGACCTCTCTGATTTGGAAGGGCTTCGGCGAGGAATGCAGGTTCGGCACCCGAAGTTCGGGGTAGGGGAGGTCCGAGAGGTCATGCAGGGCTCGCCGCCACGGGTGGCGGTCCGCTTCGCAGGCTGGGGCACCCGCACCATCATCGCCTCCTACCTCGAGCCGGCGTAGGGTCCGTGTCAGCGGCAGTGTCAGCGTCCGTGCCAGTGCCAGTGCCAGTGCCAGTGCCAGCGCC
>SHLP01000153.1 GCA_004283055.1 Deltaproteobacteria bacterium | reverse complement strand
GTCTTCAGACTGGCGGAGTACCGCCCCGTGTGTCCCCATCGGCTGCGACGCAGCGCTCTGCCGCGCCACTATGGACGCTGCGGGGCGAGTCAGGCCGTAGATCGGGCCGCCACAGAATCAATTCTCGCTAGCCTCCCGCGCCTTGCCGTCGTCAACGTCGGTCGGATCTTTTGCGGGATCTTTTGCGTTTTTTTGGTCGGATCTTTTCTTTCGTTTTCATCAGTCACCGGCAAAAGGCGGGTCGCCGGGCGCGCGGTACTTGTCCAAGGGGCTGCGCACGGCGTCACTGCCATAGTACCAACCGTTTCCATCGAGCTCTTCGAAGAGAAGGTGCATGGCGGAGCGCGTGCCCTCTTGTGGTGACTTCATCCCGAGGTCGGCGGGCGACTTGCCGGAGGACTCGGCGTAGGGCCGGGTCAGGTCTGTCTCAATAAACCCGGGCGTACATGCGTTGATGCGCAGCGAAGGGTGATTCTGCGCAAGGCACATGGTGAGGCTATTGGCGCAAGCCTTGGAGAGTCCATAGGCGTCTGCCTCGTCGCCCGCTTTGACTGCGGCGCTCATGAGCGCGTCGATGGCGCCCCACTCCACCTTCGGGTCCACAAAGAACCTTTGTTTGTCCTGATCACATTTGGCCACGTACATGGGCCCGGAAGCGGATGTGATGTTCACCATGCGCCCCGAGCTTTTGTCGAGCAAAGACAGGAAGGAATCGCTCACGCGTTTGATGCCGCGCACATTCACATTGAGTACGGTCTCAAGCGCGTCCGAACCGAGCCCAATGCCCGCGTTGTTGACGATGCCGTAGAGCGACTCCCCATTCACGGCTGCCTTTACTTGCTCCGCCGCTGCCGCCACGGAGTCGTCGCTTGCCACATCGAGCGCCACCACCTGCGCTCGGTCGGAACCGATGGTCTCACAAGCCTTCTTGCCGCGTTCCGCATCGCGAGACCCTAGAAAAACGAAGGTATCATCGTGATTTTTTAAAATGGCCTGCACAATGGCGAGGCCGATTCCTTTGTTTGCTCCGGTTACCAAAATCTTTCGCATATGATTCTCCTGGAGTCAGAGGGGTACGAACTCCTCGAGCGAACCGCAAGGCCATGCACAAGATCCGGATCTTATTCCGTGACGGTCTTGCGAAACGCGTCCAGAGACGGGCGGCGATGCGTGCGACGTTGGGGCGTTCGAGCGCCAAACCGACGATCGCTAGCGCTGGCGCGCACCGAACGGGCAACCTCTCTAGCCGCACGTTTCGTGAGGGCAGGACGCCTAAGTCGTGCCATGATGAGGTGAGAGGTGTGGAATTGCGTTGCCTAATCGTCGCCCACGGGCTCGAGGGATCGCCCGAGGGAGAAAACGTGCAGGCCTATCGGGCGGCCGCGCTGACCGTGCACGCCCCCGACGGTCGTGGTCAGCCGCTGGCAGTCCGGGTTGAGCAGCTCCGCGGTCTCGTCCACCAGCACCCGGGCTCGATCCTTGTTGGGTCGAGCTACGGCGGGCTGGCGGCGACCGCCCTTGTTGACGAGCTCGGTTAGATCTTACGCGCCAACATTGACCAGGCTCCCCGCGAATTCGAGAGACGAAGCTCATCGGCCGAACGTAGATACCCAGAAATGCTAGGCAACTTGCTACGATCCCCGTCAGGCGGCCGAGGCGGTGGACACGCTGGTTGTTCGGGGGATAGCGTCGCCGCTTTCAGGAGGGCCACATGGACTTTGTTGTTGGAGCGACCGGCACGGTCGGCGGTGAAATCTGCGCACTACTCACCAAGGAGGGGCGAAAGGTCCGCGGGCTCGTCCGCCCGCAGTCCGACGCGGGACGGGTGGCCGAGCTTAAGAAGCTTGGCGTGGACGTCGTCGAGGGAGACCTGAAGGACAGCGCGTGGATGGCTGGCGCCTGCAAGGGCGTAGAGAATCTGTACACGACCGCATCCGCACTCCCCGTCCCCAAAGAGGGCGACGAGATCCACTCGGTGGATCTCGCGGGACAGAAGAACCTTATCGCCGCCGCCAAGTCCGCGGGCGTCAAGAACATCGTCTACACTTCGTTTCCTCGTTACGACGACGTTCACTTCCCTCTCGGGGACGCGAAGAACGCTATCGAAGAGGCAATCAAGGCGTCCGGAGTCGACTACACGATCTTGCAAGCGTCGTTCTTCAATGAGACCTGGCTCAGCGCCGCGGTCGGTTTCGACTGGGCGAGCGGCGCGGTCCGCATCTACGGCGACGGCGATCAGAAGGTCGCGTTCATCGCGGCCAAGGACGTCGCCAAGTACGCGGTCGCGAGTCCCGGCAACGCGGCCGTCAAGAACCGCGTCGTGAAAGTTGGCGGACCCGAGTCGGTGACGCCCAATGCCGTCGCCAAGATGTTTGAGGCGGCAGGCAAGCCGCTCAAAGTCGAACACGCGCTCGAGTCGGCGTTGCAAGAGCAGCTGGCCGGCGCCGACAACGATGTCATGAAGTCGTTCTTGGGGTTGATGATTACGATTTCCCGAGGAGACGGGGTCGACACCGCCGCTGCGCGTGCCGCGTATCCGAACGTGGAGTTGACCAAGGTTGGCGAGTTCGTGAAGCGAATCACGAGCTAAGATCGCGATGCGCCTTCTCTCCGCATTTTCTTTGGGCTCAACCGGGAAGGAGGCCGTGCCGCGAAATTGCGGCGTGGAACGGCTACCAACACGTATTGAACGGCCGCTTCCATCGGGGAACGTCCCAGCTTCGAAAGGCTGCGACGGCGGCTGAGGCGTTCCCGTTGCTGCTAGTCGCTGTAAACGCCCTGTCGGCGCGGCGCGCCAGGCGACATAACGAGCTACTACCGCGAAATTCGGCGCTCATCGTCAACCCGATGGGCCAAGAGAAGATGGACTAAGAGGCGAAACCGACCTCGCGAACATGATGCGACGGCCGTTCGACCATATGCCGGAGGACGAGCTTCAGGCGCACTTCGAGGAAGCGGGGTTCGGCTCGGTCGGGCTTCAGCGGCACGAAGCGCTGATCACTTGCGACGGTGGACCGAAGAGCTGTCTGCGCGCGCGACGGAGCTCAGCTGCGGCGAGTCCCATCTCGGAAAGTTAGTCAGCAACGTCATCGTTGCTCGGAAGTGACGCGTCTCTTGCGTGGGCGCTAGTCGCCCGCGAGACAATCTTTGAGCAGACGGAGCCATCCGGACGGGACGTCACCGCAGGTGGCGTCGGCGAGCGTGTCGTAGTTTCCGCTGGCGTCGACGCAGATGAGCAGGGTGTCGGCCTGGCCGTCGCAGATCGCGCCGCATGCGGTGATCGTCACGTTTGACATCCCCGTCAGATCGCTCGCTTGATGTTTCCCTCCAAGATGGGGCGAGTCTGTACAACTCGCCGGGAGTCGGAAAGCCCGAACACGCCCGATGGCGATGGGCGCCGACGCATCGACGACAGGAAGATTGCACCGACGTTGGTCACTGTCGACTTAGATGCATTCGCACAAGCCGACCTCGACGCCGCAGGCGGGGGATACCGCCGTGGAGGTGCAGCACGGCAAGCCTTCGCTGCAATCTCCGTCGTTCCGGCACGGCGCGCCGAACCCGCCGTCGCCGGGTGTAACGCTTGAACAGTCCGTAACGGCGCTGCGACTGCGACAGGTACACGACTGATCCAATCCGAAGTTGCAGTTTCCAGCTGCATCGGGGACCAAGCAGCAGAAAAACCCCTGTCCGCACTCGTTGTTGTTTTCGCAGAGCGCACCCTCGAACATGCCGACCTCGCCTCCCGACGAGAACGTGGAGCAGTCCTCCACACACTCACCTAGATTATCGCCACACGTGGCAGCGTCCTCGGTGCAGCAGTACACGCCTAACGAAGATGCATTGGGGTCACAGTCGTTGTCGGTCTCGCAGGCGGCGCCAAGGTCGCCGGCCCCACCGGTTCCGCCCGTGCCGCCTTGCATCTTCATCGCCGTCCATTCGATGTCACAACGCGACTGCCCGTCGACCTTGGTGGTCGTCCCCGAGGCGGAATTTCCGTCGAACGTGCCGTTGAATGAGATTTCCTCGGAGCCGACGGACGGCTTGTAACCCTCGACGGCAAACGAGTCGTTGACGATGGGAACGGGCTCTTCATAGCCGACACCAAAACCGCAATCGTTTCCCTCCTGGTCGACGCCCGCGCTTTCCTCTGCCTGCATCTCAAACGCGAAGGCGTTGCCGGGCACCGCCCCGAGGTTGCACTGTGCGTTCGGCAGCAACTGCGACCCGTCCTGGCTTACGTAGAAACAGGTCACGAGCTCCAGCGTGCTGGAACCCCAAGGGCCGGCGCGCTGCGCGTATTCGAGGCCGCCAGTATTACAGTCCCCCCCGGTGAGCACGATCAGCAGACAGCTAGCGAAACCAAACATTGTGAGACGGTTCTTCATGACGGAGCCTCCTTGCCTGCGTCTTTCACGCACCAGTTTGGACCAATGAGGTGCAGGTAGTGTGCCAATTCCGGGAATCGTTCTTTTGTCGTCTGTTCTCGCGCCGTTCGTGCTTGTGCGTTAGCTCCCTGGTGAATCCGCGACGCGCACATCCTGCGTCTCCGTCACGGAAGCGCGCAAAAACGCGCGAGCCGGAAGATCCTACCGACAACAGCCCACCAAGCAGCCGCCACGGGCGAAACCAGGGGTCGCCATCTTGTCCGGGCGTACAGCTGCTCTCTTGGCCCATGGGGCTCATGCTGAGAGCCGAATGTCAAAACCGGGCGTTCGTGTCCGGTGGTTCTGCTAAGCACAGATGTCCGCTACCGATTGGTGCCTGCGGGGTGGTGGGCTTGCAGGCAGCAGGGCGGTTGGCGGCCTGAAGCACGCCGTGAATCTGGGGGAACGTCACCGTCGGGCAAGAGGCGGATGGCTTGAGAGGGCGTCCGCACCGTGTCGTCTTAGCCGCCAACGGCGCTTACATGCCGCAGGTCCGGCCCACAGCAACCCCCGAAGACGTTGAGCCACGGCATCGCTTGCTTCAAATTGCTATAGTCCGCCGCTAGCTCAACGGGGTAGCCTTCGTCGAGGACCAGGGACTCATCGAGCTCGGCATGGCTCATACGCGACAGAATATCTAGTACCTCGAAATTCGGCGCTCATCGTCATCCCGATGAGCTAAGAGAACGCACGCTGCAGGCCGCAGCGTTGGAGGCAGGCCTATCTGAGTACGAGGCAATACATCAACGCGCGCTCATTCCGGCATGCAGCGGTCACCGACATGACCGCGCGTAGCAAAGAGCTCGCCGGGATCTCGTGCCTCGCAGGGCACCGAGATGTCCAAACGACTTCGCGCTACGCCCATCCTCCGTTCGAAGCCGGCAAACGCGTCAACGATGCGCGCTTTCGGGACACCATTTGGGACACGCGCGACTTCTACGAGCAGGACGAGATTGCTAACCTATCGAAATCCTTAGCGGACGCGGAGGGATTCGAACCCACGACTTCTGCCTCCGGAGGGGATGGCACGAGATCACAAAAGCCCTGCTATCCAGCGTTTTCCGGGACGAAGTGGATCGGGCGGAGTGCCGCTAGACGCAGTTACATGCACCGAAACGCCATCAAACCCGGCACGGTGCCGGGTTCCTTCGGAGGGCCAAGCACTAGCGTTAGCCGCCTGGCGCGCGATCAAGGTCGTGTGAGCACGACGGCGCGCCCCGATGCGCCGGCATCGCGACGCCGGCATCGCACCGGTTTGCCGTGACCCCGTGACTGTGTCGGTCGCGTTCTCACTGGGCTGCATTTGGCAGACCGGATGCTGGATTTCCTCGCCGAGCGCTTCGTAGACTTCCTAGGCAGCCTCAACTGGGCCAGGTTTCGGGGAACGCCCGCGGGACGGTTCTTGACACTCATCTCCGCCGCGCGTTAGCGAGTGAAAATGAAATGCTTTCTTCCGGTCGCTTGTTGTCTTTGTCTCCTCGCGGTTTTTGCTGCCGGCTGTGGCACTGACGGGAGCGCCTCGGTCACTGCAAATGCCGGAGCAGATCAGGAGGCGTCTGAGGGCAGCACTGTATCGCTTGTTGGGAGTGGCAACGGCTCGACATTCTTGTGGTCCCAACTGAGCGGTCCTACCGTGATGCTTGACGGCGCCGACAAACGAACCGTGAGCTTCGAGGCACCGTGGATCGTGGACGAAGCGACCGACGTCGAGCTCGAGCTCGCCGTTGGTGATGGGGGCTCGACTGCAGTCGACACCGTCACGGTGACCATCACGAACACGCACTTCGTGCTCTTCAAGACGGTCCAAACGAACGACGGCCCCGGAGAGCTGTACCGCGCGGAGTTGGACGGCGGTGTCGACCCGATCAAGCTCTCTCGAACACAGGCGACGAATGGAGGCGTGGGCGACGAATTCTCCGCGACCCGGAACGGGAAACACGTCGCGTACAAGGGAGACCTGGAGGAAGTACTCCGGGATGAAGTGTTCGTGGTCCCTTCCACAGGCGGCACTTCGACCAAGGTTTCGGGGATGCCGTCGTCCGACTTCGAAGGTGTGTTCTCGCCAGAGTGGAGCCCAGACGGTGAGCGAATCGCCTACGCGAGACGCGGGGAATCAATCGAAATCTTCACCAACTTCGCGGACGGAACTGGCATCGCCAGAATCAACGGCCCCCTGCCCGACGGCTCGAACGCCACCAATGCCTCTTGGAGCCCCGACAGTCGCCGCATCGCGTACCGCGCAGCACAGGACACGCCGAATCGCCGTGGGCTGTACACCAGCCGCCCCGACGGCAGCGACAATTCGAGAATCCACCCGCCTCTCGCGGAGTTCCACCAAGTAGAGACCGCGTTCTTCTGGAGCCCCGATGCAAGTCGCATCGCCTTTCGAAGCGGCCGAGTACCGGACCGACGCTTCGACCTCTTCATCAGTCGGCCGGATGGCGGAGATTACACCCAGATTAACGCCCCTTTGCCGGAGGGAGGAACGGTCGAGTTCGACGTTCGCTGGAGCCCCGATGGTAGCCGAATTGCCTACCGGGTGTACCAAGGGGTGGACGATGTCTTCGACCTCTTCACCAACACGCCTGACGGCACCGACAACGTCAAGGTAAATGCAAAGCTCGCCCGAGGATCAGAAGTCCGCTTCGGATACTCTTGGAGCCCTGACGGAGAGCGAATCGCATACCGCGCACAGCTCGAGGGCGACCGCAAATCGAATATCTACACCAGCGCGCCCGACGGGACGTCGACAACCAAGGTGAACGCAACGCTTGGCGAGAATGAGGCGGTGTACGAGCCGATTTGGAGCCCGGACGGTCGGCGTCTCGCCTACCGACTGCTCGAGGGGATGAGTGCGTCGTTGGTCACCAGCACGCCAGACGGACGAGATCGGAAAACCGCGAGTCAGTCGACAGACGGATTTCGTCTCCTGGGCGCGGTGTCCTGGAGTCCGGACGGAGGGCGGATCGCCTACAGGGCGCGGGAAGTGGGCAGCGAGGTTTGGGCGATCTACTCTGCAAATCCCGACGGAACCGAGCATGCGAAAGTCAGCGGGCCGACCGTCGACGGGGGCGACGGGGCGTTTCGCTACTTGTGGAGTCCAGACAGCAGCAGAATCGTGTACCTGGCTCAGCAAGACGACTCAAATGTGTACGAGCTCTACAGCAGCAGACCCGACGGAAGCGACAACGTGAAGCTTTCGAGCGGTCTCGTCGGCGTTGATGCCTTCACAGCGGAGTAAGGACCGTCAACGAGCTCAATCACGTGCTGCGGGCTTCACTCGTCGCGGCAGGCGCTAAGACAGCAACTACTACGCCACGGCAAGCGCGAGCACGCCAACAAACATGGTCGCGAAGAGGTACACGGAGACGGACCTGGGGCCGCCCAACCTGAGAGCTAGGTACATGCGCCCCGCGTTGCAAACAACCAGGAGCCTCCGGCACGGCCGGGCCGATTCAATGCGTGACCCTGGTAGAGCTTTGACCGACAGAGGCTCCGAGCACACAATGAGTCTGTGAACGACCAAGCCAAGAAGGTGCTCAGCGACGCCATGGAGCTCAGTGAGTCCGAGCGCGAGAACCTGGCTGAGCTCTTGCTCACGAGCGTTCCCCGGCTGTCGAAACGGGAGCAGGCTGAGATCGAAAAGGCCTGGGCAGACGAAGCCGTCGCCCGCGCAGAGGCGCTGGAACGGGGCGATCTCACCGCCCAAGACGGCGTTTCCGCGATCGCGGAGCTTCGGACCGAGCTCCGAACCGTTCGCTCCAAATGAAGCGGTATCGCGTTTTTCAGCCCGACAAGGAACAGCGACGGGTCACGGAGCCCGCCACTAGTCTCCCAATACTGAAGGCATGAGCCGAGAAGCGCGGAACACTGTGAGGATCTCCACGGTCTCATTGCGCACTCGGTACACAATTCGGTACGGAGATTCGATGATTTCGCGCAGTTGCGGATCAGAGAGCTCGGGAACGGTACGACCCGATCGGGGAAAGTGCTCGAGTCGCTTGACGGCTTCGAGCAGGCGCGCGACGACGAGATCCGCATATGCAACTGAATCGTTCCCGATGAAGCTGCGGATTGCTTCTAAGTCGTCAACCGCCTGGGTCGTCCATCGAAGCTTGATCACCCCAGCAGGCGTTCCTTGACTTCGTCATGGGTGACGGTCTGCCCTGCGTTTGCCTGTTGCAGTCCCCGCTCGACCTTGGCCAAGAAGCAAAGTTTCTCGATTGCTTCGTCCAGCGTTACGTCATCCGGAAGCTCTGCGACAGCTTTCAGAATGCGCTCCTTGGTAACGGGCTCGCCCATGGCCAAACCATAGCACACGGCCCTACAAAGGCCTCCCGCATGTTTAGCGAATAAGCCGAAGGCGTTGAGCGCGGTCTCCCAGTCTCAGGGCATAGACGCGACGGGCGTCGGGGCGAAGCACTCGCAGTTTTGGTGTCTGCCTTGCGTTGCGCGCACGGGCCAGCGAAGATCGCTTCCAACCCGGCACAAGAATTGAGCTCGAACCCTGGGCTGCGCTTTTCTGCCAGGATTTGCAGCGGACGCGAAGGGATTCGAACCCCCGACTTCTGCCTCCGGAGGGCAGCGCTCTATCCAGCTGAGCTACGCGTCCATCCC
>SHLP01000261.1 GCA_004283055.1 Deltaproteobacteria bacterium | reverse complement strand
ATGAAGTGGGGCTACAACTGGGACCTCGGCCCGTTCGAGACCTGGGACGCCATCGGCTTCAAAACCGCCTATGACCGCATGAAAGCGGAGGGGCTGTCGCTCCCGGCCTCGATCGACGAGATGGCGGCATCCGGAGCGGAGAGCTTCTACACCGACGACGGCCGGGTCTTCGATCTCATCAAAGGCGAGTACGAAGCGCGCGACATCGACCCGCGCAACGCAAGCCTCACGGTCATGCGCCAGGGCGACGCGCCGGTGTTCGAGAACCGCGGGGCCCAAGCCTGGGACCTCGGCGACGGGATCCTCGGCCTCACCTTCACCACCAAGGCCAACAGCATCGATGACACGGTCGTCGAAGGCATCACTGAGGCTGTAGACATCGCGGAGCGCGACTTCCGCGGCTTGGTCATTTACAACGAAGGCGATCACTTCTGCGTCGGCGCGAACCTCTTCGCCGTCGTGATGGCAGCGCAGCAGAAGGCCTGGGATCAGCTCCGCGGCACGATCAGCGGTCTGCAAAACGGGCTGCAGCGCATGAAGTACTCCACCATCCCCGTGGTGGCGGCGCCCTTCGGCATGACGGTCGGCGGCGGCTTCGAAGTCTGCATGGGCGCAGACGCCGTGCAGGCGGCGTCGGAAACCTATGTCGGTCTCGTCGAGGTCGGCGTGGGCCTGCTTCCCGGGGGCGCGGGCAACATGAACATGCTCTGGCGGGCGCTCGAGGGCATCCCGGACGGTACCGACGTCGACCCCCTTCCCTTCGTCTCTCGTACGTTCCAGAACATCGCGATGGCGCGGGTGGCGACGGGCGCGGGCGAAGCGCGCGAGTTCGGTTACTTCCGCAAGAATGACGGAATTTCGTTCGACCAGGCTCGGCTGCTCACCGAGGCCAAGGGCCGAGCCATCGGCATGGCCGAAGCGGGCTACCACCCGCCGGTTCGCCGCGCTTACCGCCTGCCCGGCGAGAGCGGGATGGCTACGCTTGGCATGATGATCGATTCGCTTCAGGCGGGCGGCTTTGCAAGCGAGCACGACGCGTTGATCGCACGCAAGGTCGCGATGGTCCTTTGCGGCGGGCCGTCCGGCGCGGCGCACGAGGTGACCGAAGAACAGATGCTCGAGCTCGAGCGCGAGGCGTTCATCAGCCTCTGCGGCGAGCCCAAGAGCCAAGAGCGCATGCAGCACATGCTCACCACCAACAAGCCATTGCGGAACTAGGCCAACCCGAGACGCACGAGCCAACAAGGAATCAGGAGTAAAGACATGGGTAAGATTGTCGTCGTAGATGCGGTTCGAAGCGCGGTTGGTCGCGCCAAAAAGGGTTCGCTTGCCAACCGGCGTCCGGATGAGCTCGCGGGCGAGGTCATTCGCGGCCTGATGGCGCGCAACCCGCAGGTCGATCCGGCCACGGTCGAAGATCTGGTGCTCGGCTGCGCCTTCCCCGAAGGCGAGCAGGGCATGAACGTGGCGCGCGTGGTCGGTCGGCTCGGAGGCCTTCCCGAGGAGAGCTCGGGCGTGACGATCAACCGCTTTTGTTCGAGCGGCCTGCAGGCCATCGCCATGGCCGCTGGCTCCGTGAAGGCCGGCTTCGACGATGTCGTGATCGCCGGCGGCATGGAGTCGATGACCATGGTTCCGATGACCGGCAACAAGCCAAGCGCGTCGCCCGAAGCCATGGAGCACTACCCAACGACCTACACACCCATGGGCATCACGGCCGAGAACGTCGCCAACCGTTTCAACATCAGCCGCACGCAGCAGGACGAGTTCGCTGCGTGGAGCCACGAAAAGGCCTTGGCGGCCATCGAGCGGGGCTCCTTCGTCGACGAGATCGTGCCGGTGCACGGCGTGAAGTTCGACAACAGCGGTGAGCGACAGATGTTCGAGTTCAAGGTCGACGAAATGCCGCGGCCCGGCACCACCGCAGAGGCACTCTCGAAGCTGCGCCCCGTGTTCGCCGCGAAGGGCAGCGTCACGGCGGGCAACTCGTCGCCCCTCTCGGACGGATCGGCCGCGGCCATCGTCATGAAGAAAAAGCGGGCCGAGAAGCTCGGCATCACGCCGATGGCGATCTTCAAGTCGTTCGTCACGGTCGGCGTCGACCCGGCAATCATGGGCATCGGCCCACTTCCTGCGGTGCAGAAGCTCCTCCGCAAGAACGACCTCACCGTCGATGACATCGACGTCTTCGAGGTCAACGAGGCCTTCGCCAGCCAGGCGGTCTACGTGCAAAAAGAGCTGGGAATCCCGAACGACAAGCTCAACGTCAACGGCGGCGCCATCGCCCTCGGCCACCCGCTCGGCTGCACCGGCGCCAAGCTCACCGCCACCGCGCTCAACGAGCTCAAGCGCCGAGGCGGCAAATACGCCGTCGTCACCATGTGCATCGGCGGCGGCATGGGCGCCGCCGGCCTCTTCGAAGCACTCGACTAGGGGACACGCTAGGCCCTGAAAAGAAGCCTCATTTCAATCGGTTAGCACGCACACCGCGAAAACCGAACCGGCCCCATGTTCTACCGGTCGCGGTGCGGGTTTTCGCGGTGTGGCCGTTAAGTCTCTGAGATGAGGCGGGTTTTAGGGGTGGAGCG
>SHLP01000035.1 GCA_004283055.1 Deltaproteobacteria bacterium | reverse complement strand
TCCACCGGGGTCCCGCGACCCCGGTGTCTCCCGTCGAGAATCAGGTTCCGACGACGAAGCTGACGCTGGTCGTGCCGGAGCCACCGATGTTCAAGGTCTGGACGTTCTTGGCGCCTTCGACTTGATAGTCGCCCGCTTCACCCTTGACCTGCTTGACCGAGTCGAGGACCTGACGGACACCCGTGGCGCCGACGGGGTGGCCGGCGCCGATGAGGCCGCCGCTCGGATTGATGGGCGTCTTGCCGCCCAGCGCGATGTCGCCGGCTTCGATCGCCTTCCAGCTCTCTCCCGGTGCGGTGAGGCCGAAGTGGTCGATCGCCATGTACTCGGACGTGGTGAAGCAGTCGTGGGTTTCGATCGAATCGATCTGGCTCACGTCTGCGATGCCGGCGCGCTTCATGGCGCTGGTGACGGTGCTCCGGACGTGTGGCAGGACGTACTCGGCGCCCTTGCTCTCCGCGACCTTGTCTTCGAAGCGCATCCGAGCGGTGTTGTGGCCCCAGCCTTTGATGCGCGGGACCGACTCGAGCGGCACGCCCATGCGCTTCGCCCATTTTTTGGCGTAGTCCGGAGAGGCAAGGAGCACGGCAGCGGCGCCATCGGTCACCTGAGAGCAGTCCGAGATGTGGATCCGCCCGCCAATGCTGCCGTTGAACTCGTCCCGACTCATCGCATGCTCGTAGTTCATGTACCAAGTACGGGTCTGGGCGTTCGGGTTGAGCTTGCCATTCGCGTAGTTGATCGTGCTGATCTCCGCGAGGTGCTCGTCCTTGAGCCCGTAGCGCTTGTCATACTCGTCGCCGAGCTTCCCAAACAGCTTCGGGAACGGGAACTCGATGCCTTTGGCCTCGAGCTCATACCAGGCCGCGGTGCCGAGGAAGTCGCCACCTTCTCCTGCGCCGACGGTCTTCATCTGCTCGACGCCGACCACGCAGGCCAAGTCGTAGCGATGCGCTTCGATCTCAGCCGAAGCGGCTAGGATTGCAATGCTGCCCGATGCGCAGGCTGCTTCGTGACGCGCCGTCGGGAGCCCGCTGAAGGCGGGGTCGATCTCCAAAAAGAACGCCCCGAGGTGTCCTTGCTTGCTGTAGAGCTCTGCCGCGAAGTTGCCCGTGTGCGCGACTTCGATGTCGCCGGGCTCGATTTTGGTTTCATCGAGCGCGCCGAGCACCGCTTCACGCATCATCGCGACGAAGTGCTTCTTCTCTTTGCTCCAGTTGCGAGCAAAGTCTGTCTGGTAGCCGCCTAGAACGTAGACTTCCGGAACCTGTGCCATTTCTTTCACCAAAACCTTTCGCTCACGCAGCGACGAAGAACTTGCCCACATTCACCTGTGGGTCATCGAAGAAAGTCGTGCCCGCTTGGGCGTTTGCAAGTGCAGGCGGCACGGGGAGGCCAGCCTTTTCGATCATCTCGATGGTCGGTCGCAGGCCGATCGTGTCGACCAAGACGCTCGGTGGCGCCCAGTTGAAGCCGTAGCCCATGATGCCGTCGATCCCGGAGATGTCGTCCGTCACCTCGCCCACCCGATGGAACGAGTAGCTGATGTACCCGGCGATCACCTTCTGTGCGATTGCGGCGTACGGACCGCTCGCTGCCGCGAAGGCCTGCATGCCGTCGACGTAACGGCCGACGCGATGCAGATTCGCGATCTCGTCGATGAAGCTCAGGTCCGGTCGCGAAATCGACGCCTTCGGAACGTATTTCTGTGTCTTCGGATCGAGCACGATTCGCTGCCCCGCGTCGTCCTTACCGAAAAAGCCCGCGCCCGTCTTGCGACCCAGGACGCCCTTTGCCATCAAGTCGGCCATGTAGCTCGGAAGCTTCAAGGTCTCGTGCGCTTCGTCCGGGGCGAGCTCGTAGATGTTGTCTACGATCGCGCGATGAATGTCCCAGCCAACCAGATCGACCGTAGCGAGCGGTGTCAGCGCGCGTCCGGTGTACGGGCCCACCAGCTCGTCGATCAGCAGTGGTCCGTGCTCCTCGGCGAGGATCGCGCACTCGTTGAGCAGCTTGAATCCGACTCGGTTGCCGGCGAAGCCTGCGGTGTCTGCCGTTCGAACCATCGCACGGCCAAGTCTCTTCGTGCAGTACTCGTCGAGAAAGTCGACGAGCTTTGGGTCGGTGTCCTTCCCAGCGATGAGCTCGGTTCCCACGATGACGTTCGGTGGGTTGAAAAAGTGCAAACCCAGGAAGTTCTTGCGGAAGGAATCACTTCGGCCCTCGGCGAGCTGATTGATCGATAGACCGGAGGTCACGGTCGCGACGATCGAATCCGGGCGGCGCGCTTTGTCGATGCGATCGAAGAACTCCTTCTTGAGCGGGAGCTGCTCGGTGACCGCCTCGAAGATCAGGTCCGCTTCTCCGACCACGCGATCGAAGTCGTCGTCGTAGCTGCCTGTGTCGACTCGCTTCGCCACGGTGCTCGACCGCACCATCTTGACCGCTGCAGCAAGTCCGCCGTCGGCCTTCTCCTTCGTTCGCGCCAAGAAGGTTACCCTCGGCACCGCCGTCGTGAACAGCGCGCCGCTTCCGAGGCCCATCGCGCCATTGGCACCGAGGACCACCACGTGTTTGATCGAGCGTGAGCTGAGCAGATCCGAGGACCTGCCGCCTGTTGCTCTGGTCGCCGCCAACATCTCTTTTCCTTTCGCTGCCTCGGCTGTTTACAACTTAACTAGCCGGGAATCGCCAATCTGGGCGCAGAGCTCCTCGAAGTCAATCGAAAGCTCGCAAAAACAGGCATTAACAAACGATTTACAGATGACTGATCCGCGGCTCCTCGACCGACGCGCCGGGATGGAGGCGATCCCCTCGGGGCCGTGTTAGGGAAGCGTTCCCATGGAAACGAGCAGCGTTGCCGAGGAGCTCGGTGTCAGCGAGGAAGCCGTCGACCTCTTTCGCAGCTCCGATGCGATCGACCTGCACATCGAGTCCTTCGTCTGGCGTCGGATCTTCGGCTACGACCTGAACCGCTCTCATCGGGGTGGGGTCTTCGGTCGACTCTTTTTCGGGCATGCCGATTTCCCGACGGCGCGGCAGGTCGGTCTTGGCGGCGCGACTTGGGTGATTTCGACCAATCCGGCCCGGTCCGCCGGGGGCCGCCGACGTGCCTTCGAGAAGAATCTCGGCGTGCTTCGAACCCTCTTGCGAGAGGCGCCCGGAGTCAGGCACGTTCGGACTGCCGCGGAGCTCCGTGCCGCTCGAGCTGCAGGCGACCACGCGGCGTTCATCGGCATCCAGGGTGGAAACGCGCTCGACGACGGCATCGACGCGCTCGAGCTGCTCGCCGATCGATCGGTGCTGCGCGTGACCCTGCTTCATCTGACCTCCTCGCGCCTCGGCGCGACGAGCGCCCCCGGGGCTAGCCGAAGCGCTGGACTCACCGACTTCGGCAGGGCCTACGTAGAGCGCTTGAACGAGCTCCGCGTAGGCGTGGACCTCGCCCACATCAGCCGTCCGGGTTTCTTCGATGCCGTTGAAGTCCACGACAAGACGCTGCCCTTGTTCGTGACACACACGGGACTGGCCGGCGTGTACGAGCACTGGCGCAACATCACCGACGAGCAGCTCGCCCGGGTAGCCGACAGCGGGGGCACCGTCGGGGTCATGATGCATTCCGCTTTTCTCGGCCGACGCGGCGTCACGGCGGCTACCGTCGTCGATCACCTTCAACACATCGTCGAGACGGTCGGCGAGGACCACGCATCGATCGGGACCGACTACGACGGGCTCATCGTTCCGCCTAGGGATTTGCCGGGGATTTGGGCCTTGCCGCGCCTGGTTCAAGAAATGCTCGACCGTCGCTGGTCCGAGCCGCGGATTCGGAAGATCCTGGGCGGGAATGCGCTGCGCACCATCGAGGCGTTGCGCGGCTAACCCCGCGCGCCCAGGCTTTGCTCATGTCACTCCTGGATCAGATCAACGCCGACCTCAAAAAGGCCATGCTCGAGCGCGACGTCGTGACTCGCGACACCCTTCGCATGGTCAAGTCCGAGCTGCTGACGCTCGACAAGCCCGACGTCCTCGCCGTGCTTTCCCGCGCCGTGAAGTCGCGGCGAGACAGCATCAAGAGCTATGTCGATGGGGGCAGGCAGGACCTCGCCGACAAGGAGCAAGCCGAGATCGAGGTGATCGAGCGCTACCTCCCAAAGCAGCTCAGCGAAGACGAAGCCCGCGAGGCGATCGCCGCGATCATCGAAGAGCTCGATCTGTCGACCAAGAGGGAGCTCGGTCGTGTGATGAAAGAGATTAAAGCTCGCTTTCCCGGCCAGGTGGACGGGAAGCTTGCGGCGACGATCGCCGGACAGCTCCTCGACTGAGTCGCCTAGCTACCGGGCTCGTCCTGAGTCGACCACCAAAGCCGGTATCGCTCCTGGATCGCTTGCCGCTGTTCGCTAGGCATGTCCACGCCGTAGCCGTAGTCCTGTGCCGATGCGCGTTTGAGATCGCGGCTCGCGATCGCCCGGATCTCGCGATCGTAGTGGTCTAGACTGTCGATGAGCCACTCGACCCGTGCGCGGTCGCGATTCTTCGAGTACCAGGCGCTCCAGTCGGCTTCCGAGGCCGAGAAGTCCTGCGCCGTCAGCATGCGCAGCACCCGCCACGCCGCTTCGCCCAAGACACTGTGGGCCGTAAGAACTGGAATGAGCGACGCGACGCAGCTCTCGTCCCTGAGAACCGCGAGCGCGCGCATTGCGAGGAGGCGGGAGCGCTGGTCCGAATCCGACGCCACCGCGAGCGCGCGAAGCGACTCCTTGAGCCCCTCCACCCCTTCCTGCTCCTGAAAGACCTCGAGAGCATACAGGGCGCCCCGAGAGACACCCTGATCGTCATCGAACAGCGCGGCGGCGAGAGGCTCGATCACTAGGGGATGGGGCAGCTCTGCGGCGACCAGCGTCGCATAGTATCGGACTTCGGGGTCGTCGGATTTCAGCAGCTCGGCGACGTAGGGCGACGCCGCATTGCCAAACCTCACGAACGTCCTGCAGAGCGCCGACACGCTCCGGCCGCGCGGAGGCTGCACGTGCGGCTCCCAGCGACTGAACCAGAGGCGGCCAGGGAAAAGATCGGCGAGGATTGGAAGGACGTCTTCCCCCATTGCGAGAAGAGCGGCGTGCTCGGGCGCTTCTTCATTTGGGCCGTACGTACCGAGCCGGGTGACCGTGCTGTGGACCCGCGCGGTGAAGTCGGGCGGCTCCGGGGGCAGAAGGCTTCGTGGAGCGGTCCCCACGGCGCTCAGGGAGCCTACGCTCAGGTGCTCGACGAGGAATTTCATGCTCGTGGCCTTGGCGGCCTCGCCTCGGGCTGGGGGGATCCCGGTCCAGCGACGAAACGCCCTGCCGAGCTCGGGGTCCGGCCACCACTTGGCCTCGAGGCTATCGCCCGGGGGCGGGTTGGACGTTCGCCAACGGCCGTCCGGCGGATTCGACTCCGGAGCGTCGCTAGGATTCGCCGCGTCGACGCGGTCCGAGGGCGCGTTCTTGATCAGATACGTCGAGTCCGACTTGCTCCCTGACCCCATCGATTCGATAGGGTACACCAATCCACCTCAAACGAGCATTTTGATCTGTCGTTCGTCCTGTGGGCCGCTGACTCGGCCGCTCGCTGCTTCCCTGAGGAGCTTCTTGATGCGGAGCCCGAGGACGTCGATTTCGGTCGATGCGAAGTCCTCCCCCCCGAAGCGCGCGACTTGCTCCGTCTGGCGTCTCAGAATCTCCATGTCTTGGCGCAGGATGCGCATGGCCACCGGCTTGAAGACCGACCGCAAGACCAGATTCGGGATGGGAGCCTTCACGGCGACCGTAGCAAACAGGTCGGTGACCGTCGGCGTTCGCGGTGTCAAAGCCGTCGTGGCGATGATGTGACTGCGGTCGCTCAGGCGGTACTCCACTTGCGCAATGCAAGGCAAGAGGAAGCGGTCCCAGTGAAATACTTCGCCCCCCTGCGGCGCGAGAATACGACCGGCCAGACCCTCCGGGCGCTGCTCGCCTATGAACTGAGCCTCGACTCCGCCTTCGACCGACCGGATGACGACCTCGATTGCCTTTCGATCTTTGTTCTTGCGGAAAAGCCCGGCGTGCACGAAGGCGGTGTGCGGAACGTCCAGGGCGTTCTCCGCGACGGCATCGAGCGGACCTGGCATTTCGAGCTGCTCTCGAATGGTGAGGTACCCGGGTTGATCCGCGCACGGGATCTCGTACGGCTCGTGCTCCGGGGTGACGTCGGGCTCGGAGTAGACCCAGAGCCAGCCCTGGGAGTCTCGGCAAGCAAACGAAGGGACGCGACGCCCCGGATGCTCGGGTTCACCGCAGAGGCCGGGCACCGCCTTGCACGTCCCAGAGCCATCGAATTCCCAGCCGTGGTAATGGCATCGGATGTTCCCGTCGATCACGCGGCCGGCGGAAAGCGGTGCATTGCGGTGCGCACAGCGATCCAAAAGTGCCGCGCCTCGCCCGGTCGCGTCGCGAAATGTAACGAGTGGTAATCCATTCAGCAAAAAGGACATGGGTCTCGACGTCACATTCGCGCTGGTCGCGGCGACGTACCAACCCGGCGCAAAATTCGCCTTTGACTCGGTGTCGGACTGCACTGGGGACGGTTCGTTCATTCTGACGTGCGCAATTTCTGCGCCTCGACGGAGCTGATTTGTTTCGTTTGCGTAAAACCCATTTGTTTCATTTCCGTAATTAGCACGGACGAGGCTCAGGTTTCGATGGAACCCGGTGGGTTCCACTGCTAGAGGCACGGCATGTCACGGCAAATCAACAAGGAACGTACTCGGCGTCGCCTCCTTCAGGCGATTCTAAAAACGATCCAGCGGCACGGGCTCGGGACGCTGACCACGGGACGCGTCGCTCAGCTCGCCGGAGTCGCACAGCCCACCTTCTACGTGCACTTCCGCAGCATGGATCAGGCCCTCGAACAGGTCGCCGAATGGGTTGCCCAGGAGCTCGACTCCGGCCTCAGCCCAGAGGCAGCGGCCGAGCTCGATCGCGCCGCCGAGGTGCTCGAAGAAGCGGTTCGCAAGTGCACGGGTTCCTTGGTTCAGGACCGCAAGGTTGCCGAGGTCTTCCTCAGCAACCGCCGCGATCAAACCTCGCCGCTCGGCCGGCGTTGGAGCGTGCTCACGGGGAGCCTCCGCGAGCGAATGCGTCAGATCGTGGTCCAGGTGCGCCCGGACGCGGCGCCCGCCGATGCGGCGCTCCATGCCGAGTTGCTCGTCAGCATGATCTTCGGCCTGGCCGAAGCGCAGCTCGACGGCCGCGTTGATGGTCTCGACCGTGCCACGTCGACGGCCTCGCGCGCGATCGTGACCAGCATTTTGAGCACCTCCTCAGTCGCCGACGCCGCCTGAGGGCTCTTGGTCAGCAGCCTAGCGTTCGGAGCACCGCCAAGCGCATGCCCAGGGGTCCGCTTTCGATGAGCTCGCTTGCATGTTAAGCCACTAGCGTGACTGACTTGTTCAATCCGTCCGCGGAGCATCGCGCGCTTCGCGAGCTCGTTCGTTCATTTGCCGAAAGAGAGGTCGACCCGCAGGCCGAGGTCTTTGATCACGAAGAGCGGTTCAACATCGAGCTCTTTCGAAAGCTCGGGGAGCTGGGTCTCCTCGGGGTCACCGTGGACGAGCGCTTTGGCGGCGCCGGCTTGGACCCCGTTGCCGCCGTGATCGCGCACGAAGAGCTTTCTGCGGCCGATCCCGGTTTCGCCCTGGCGTATCTCGCCCATTCAATGCTCTTCGCAAACAACCTGCAGCTCAATGGAAGCGATGCGCAACGAAGCAAATACCTGCCTGACGCGTGCAGTGGCAGGAAAGTCTGCGGCATGTGCATGAGCGAGCCCGGCGCCGGCACCGATGTTCTGGGCATGCAGACCAGCGCTGTCCGAAAGGGCGACAGCTATCTGCTCAACGGCGCCAAGATGTGGATTACGAACGGGGCCATCAGCGACACCGAGCTTGGTGATACCTACCTCGTCTACGCCCGAATGGAGGGCAGCGCCCGAAATCAGCTTTCGATGTTCATCGTCGAAAAAGGATTCGACGGCTTTGCCCTCGGCCAAAAGATCAAGGGCAAGCTCGGCATGCGCGCCTCGACCACGGCCGAGCTCGTTTTCGAAGATTGCCGAGTTCCTGCGCAGAACCTGGTGGGGAGCGAGGGCGCAGCGACTCTTCACATGATGCGAAACTTGGAGCTCGAGCGTGTCGCCCTCGCCGGAATGAGCCTGGGCATCGCGCGCCGCTCCATCGAGGTGATGAACCGCTACGCCGGTGAGCGGAGCTCGTTTGGCAAACCGCTTCGCGAGTTCGGTCAGATACAGCGGTACATCTCACAGTCGTACGCGGAGTACATGGCCGGACGCGCCTATACGTATTGGACGGCTTCGACCATGAGCCTCGACACCCCCGGCCAACGACTCGATTCGGACGGAGTGAAGCTCTTCACCTCGACCATGGCCAAAGACGTTGCCGACCGAGCAATCCAGGTGCTGGGAGGGTACGGCTACGTCGCGGAATACGGAGTCGAGCGGCTCTGGCGTGACGCGAAGCTGCTCGAAATCGGAGGCGGCACTCTGGAAGCGCACCAGAAAAACATGTGCAGAGAGCTCAGCCGCACCGATCATATTTTGTGATGAACCCCACATCTTCCGGGCTTCCTCGGTATTTTCGACTCGCTAAGTAGCGAGCGAACGCGCCGAGCCGCTATGCTGTGCGATGTGACACTTTCCTCCGGGGGGGACAGCCGGAGATCGGGTCACCCACGGGGTCGCGCGAGCCTCGCGGAGAGAGTCTCAGGGGAGAGTGTTTGGGGGAAGCTTTGACGCAACAATCCGCAGCCAGCCAATTGCCGAAGCCGCCGCTTGATCTCCCCGTTCTCGGGAAGTTCGCTGGCTACGACATCTTGGGACGGCTGGCGCTCGGCGGAATGGCCGAAATCCTTCTTGCCCGTCACGCGGACACCGATGGCGACCATCGCTTCTTGGTGGTCAAGAGAATCCTTCCGCACTTCGAGGCGGACAGTGACTTCGTGCAGATGTTCCTCGATGAAGCGCGCATCGGGATGCAGCTCAAGCATCCAAACATATGTCAGTTCCACCAGTTCGGTGCCGACGCAGGGTCGCACTTCATCGTCATGGAATGGGTCAACGGCGTACCTCTCGGTCGATTGATTCGCAAAGCACGCAACTCCGGTGGAGTTGGGCTTCCCATCGCGCTCCGTATTGCAGTCGACGTTGCGAAGGCGCTCCACTACGCCCACATCGCCAACGATGAGCACGGTGAGCCGTTCAACATCGTTCACCGCGACGTATCGCCGCATAACATCATGATCGGCTACAACGGGATTTCGAAGCTGCTCGATTTCGGGATCGCGAGGGCAGACCATCGTGCGCACAAGACCCAAGCCGGCGTAGTGAAAGGCAAGTTCGCTTATATGGCTCCGGAGCAGTGCACGGCGGCTCCCTCGGACCATCGCCTCGACATCTTCGCGCTTGGCGTTTGCGTTTTCGAGTGCATGACGGGTCGATCGCTCTACCGGCGAAAAACCGAGGCCGCCACGATGCGCGCGGTCATCATGGACCCCGTACCGTCTCTCAAAGAGCGCCTCCCGGACGCTCCCGACGAGCTGGAGCAAATCCTGCAGAAGGCTCTCGCGAAAGACGCAACCGACCGATTCGCGACCGCCGAGGAGCTCGCGGCGGAGCTCGAAGCCTTTGGCAAGTCGACCAATCAGCTCGCCAGCCAACGCGAGGTCGCTGACTTCATCAAGAAAGTCTTCCCGGAAGAATTCAATCGCGGGCCGCGTGTCGACACGGTGCCGTTTGGCGCATCGGTCGCTGTCGAGATGCTCCAAGCGGACGCTCTCGATTCGCAAAAGTCGTACGTGTCGCAGCTGCCAGGCGCGATTCGGGACCTCGAGATCGACGGAGACGCAGGAGGTGTGGACCTCGGCCACCTGATCGATGCGCCGGTGGTCCTGCCGGAAGCTGCGCCTGCCAACAAGGACGCCCCCCGGGAGCTGGACCTGAGCCAGCGCCCAACCGAGCCGGGCGAGGTCAAGTCTCCGAAAGAAGAAGCGCCTCCAAAGCGGAAGCCGGCTCCGAAGAAGCCGTCGCGCTTCGGCTGGAAGCAGTCTTTGGCGCTTCTGATCTTGCTCATCGGTGGCGCCGCTGCCGCCTACCAGCAAAACGACTCCGTCAAAGAGGCGGTCAACGGGCTAACGGTCATGTTCGAGGAAAAGGGACCGCCGGAGGTCGCGATCGATGAGAATCCGCTCCTTCGCGAACACGGAGCGCGGATCTTGCTCGCGTCTTCACCGCCAGGAGCAAAGGTCTTTCTCGACGGGATCGAGCAGGGCGTCGCGCCGGTCGCTCTGACCGGTCTGATGGAGGGCGACTACCGGGTGCGCGTCGAAGCTCCGGGATTCGCTTCCTGGTCGACGAAGGTACAGGTGGCGCAGGGTGAGACCGCCGGGGTGACCGCGAAGCTTCTCGGGAAGCAGGGGGGTGCGAAGCCCGGCGCTTTTGGTCGCGTCAACGTCGAGACGACGCCGCCTTCCGATGTGTACATCGCCGGTGATTTGATCGGCCGGACGCCGATGCAGACGGTCTATGCCCCGCTCGGCCGCGTGACCTTCGAGTTCAAGCTTCCCGACGGCCGCAGCGTCCGCCGCAACGTCCAGGTCGAATCCAATAGCGTCGCTCGCGCGCGCTTCGACCTCTCGCGCGCAAAGCGCTAGCCGGTCGCTTCTTCACGAAGCCGGACGTAGCTTTCATACCGTCCTGGGTCGATGTCGCCCTCGTTCAACGCGTCGACCACTGCGCACCCCGGCTCGTGCGTATGGCTGCAGCTCCGAAACGCGCACTGCATCCGGTAGGAGCTGAGCTCTGGAAAGCACTGATCGAGGTCATTGACGGGCAGCGCCCACGTTGCCAGCTCCCGAATGCCGGGCGTGTCGGCCAGAAATCCACCGCCCGCAAGGGCATGGAGTGACGCAACGCGTGTCGTGTGGCGGCCTTTGCCGTGATGGTCGCTCACGCTCGCAATGTCGAGATCGAGCCCGGGGACGATTCGATTGATCAGACTGCTCTTCCCGACGCCCGACGGGCCCACGAACGCCGAGATCTTGTCTTGCAGCACCTCGCCCAAAGCCTCCAAGCCCTGGCCGGTCCCTGCGCTCACGGTCAAGATCGGGTACCCGATGGATTCATAGGCCCGCTGCCAAGCTCCGTCCCCCGGCTCTCGTAGGTCCGCCTTGTTCATCACGATGATGGGCTGAACGCGCTGGTGCTCTGCGATGACGAGGAAGCGGTCGAGGAGCCGCGTCTTGAGCACCGGCCGGCCGTGGCAAAAGGTAATCAGCAGCTGGTCGAGGTTCGCGACGAGGACGTCCTCTTTGTTCGGGCCTTTGCCTGGTTGGCGTCTCGAGAAGCGGCTGCGCCTAGGCAAGACCTTTTCGACGACGACGCTGCGCTCGTCGGGGCGAGACAGCAGCACATGGTCGCCGATGACGCAGAGGTCGGTCGTTCGCGGCGTGTTCTTGAGCCGTCCTCGGAGGCGTGCCTGGACGATGCTGTCATCGAGGCGAACGTCGACGAAGCCGGCGGTCGAGCGCACCACGAGACCTTCCGTCGTTTCGGACATGATCAGCCCTGGCAATTCGAGTCCGGGTCGCGGGTGATCATCGAGCGGAGCGAGTCCTGCTGCGCGATCCAGGCGTTCACGACCTCTTCGGGAGCGCCGTGGTCCCGGAGTGTTTCGAGAAGAATCTGCCGGCGTCGGTCGAACTGACCACCGAAAATCCTGTGTGGACGGTGCGCTTCGTCCAGGGCTCGCCCGCCGTACTCGATGTCGGCTCCGAGATTTCTCGCCGCGTGCTCGTACTCGAAGCGCTTGATTCTTTCGCGCTTGGCACGCTGGAACAAAAAGCCGATCATCACGTCCGCAAAGCATCGCTCGACGAAATCGTCGACGATGGCTCGCAGCTTCGGTTCTCCGCCGAGCTGGTCGAATAGGCTCATCTACTCGACGACCCTGAGCCAATGTCGCCGGTCGATCAAGTTGCGCGCTCGCGGCCGCCGACCTACCACCAGAGGCGCGTGATGCGCCAAGATGACCAGGAGCTCTCCGAACACGCGTTTGGCCTGTGCCAGCAATTGATTCGGATCGACACCACCAACCCGCCGGGCAACGAGCGGCCCGCGGCGGAGTTGCTCGCCGCCGAGCTGAGCAGCGCCGGCTTGGACCCGGTCGTGATGCAGAGCGCACCCGGGCGCGGAAACGTCGTCGCCCGCCTCCGTGGCTCGGGGGAGCTGCCGCCGCTGCTTCTCACCGCCCACCTCGACGTCGTCGAGGCTGAGCCTGCATCCTGGGAGCATCCGCCGTTTTGTGGCGACGTGCACGACGGCTGCCTCTGGGGTCGAGGCGCCATCGACATGAAGAACATGGCGGCAATGTCGGTTGCAATCCTGGCACGGCTCGCTCGCGAGGGGGTAAAACCCAAGAGGGATCTGATCTTTGCCGGCGTGGCCGATGAGGAGGCCGGTTGCCGTCACGGCTCGCTTTGGCTTTGCGAAAACCATCGCGACCTGGTCCAGAGCGAGTTCGCGATCGGCGAGGGTGGGGGCTTCAACGTCCAGGTTGCCGGGAAGAGCTTCTTCACCGTGCAGGTTGCGGAGAAGGGCGTTTGCTGGGTTCGCGCCCGCGCAACGGGGGAGCCCGGGCACGGCTCGATGCCGCGTGACGACTCCGCGGTGGTTCGACTGAGTGAGGCGATCGCGCGTCTGGGGAGTCAGGGCCTGCCGCGTCACGCCTCGGCCTCTGTCGAGGCCTTCATCGGGGCGATTGCGTCGCACTTGCCGGCGCCCCTGCGGCCCGTGATCAAGATGCTGGCGAACCCGACTTTGGGTCCTGCGATGCTCAATGTCCTGCCCGACCCCGGTGTCCGGCGCGCCTTCCGCGCGCTGCTGGGCAACACCGCTTCGCCAACGGTGCTCCGCGCGGGAAACAAGACCAACGTCATTCCAGGCGTCGCGGAAGCCGAGATCGACGGACGGATCCTGCCAGGCCAGAGTCGAGAGGACTTCCTGCGCGAGCTCAGCGACGTCTTGGGCAGAGACATCGATCTCGAAGTGATGCATTCGCTTCCCCCGGTCGTCACCGAGCCCAAGGAGTCTTCCCTGTATTCGTTGATTCACGAGGTCATGGGCGAGCGCGCGCCCGACGCGCCGATGGTTCCCTTTGTCCTGCAGGGATTCACCGACGCGAAGGCGTTCACATCGATCGGGGCCAAATGGTACGGCTTCGCGCCCGTGAAGCTTCCGCCTGAGCTTCGATTCGCTGACATGTTCCACGGCCACAACGAGAGAATTCCCGTCGACGGCCTAGCCTGGGGCACCCAAACCTTGATGGAAGTCGTCCGCCGCTGCATCGAGGGTTAGCATTCGCTTTCCGCGCCCCTCCATACGGAGACAGCGCCAGCGCCAGTGCCAGCGCCAGTGCCAGCGCCAGTGCCAGCGCCAGTGTCCCACCGCCCGCGGGTTTCTCGGATGGCTTTGATCCTTCCCGTATCCTTTCCCCGTGCCCCGCTCGATCCCGCTCCATCTTCTCTCTGACCGCGATCACTATGAGCAGGTCATGCAGGCCGTGTTGGTGGCCGAACGGAGTGTCTGGATTGCGACCGCCAACCTCAAGGACGTGATGGTCGAGGACCCGCGGCTCGTTCCCGGGCGGCGTCGAGGGCGCCGCGGCAGCTACCGAACGGTTCTCGAGGTGTTCGCGGAGCTTGCACGGCGCGGGGTCGAGCTGCGAATCCTACATGCTTCCCTGCCGTCGCGGGCGTTTCGCCGAAGCTTCGACGCCCAACCGGAGCTCGTTGCTGGGGGAATCGAAATGCGCGTTTGTCCGCGCGTTCACCTCAAGACGGTCGTGGTGGACGCCAGGCTCGTGTACCTCGGAAGCGCCAACTGGACGGGAGCGGGGCTCGGCGCCAAGGGCGACGGCCGCCGGAACTTCGAAATGGGTATCCTCACTTCCGATGAGCAAACCATCGACCAGGTCCAAGAGCGCTACGATCGTATTTGGCGCGGCGCCGAGTGCGCGGACTGCCGGCTCCGGGAAGAGTGTGAGATGCCGTTGGATCAGATCGCCCGGTAAGAGCCGGGGCGCGGGCGTCTAGTCTTCGAACTGTCCGCGCTCTCGAAGCGCTTCCATGATGATCTCGACCGCTTTGTCGATTCTCATTTCATCGAGCGCGACGGTGATATCCGGGTCCTCCGGCGCCTCGAACTTGGAGAAGTCCGCATCGGGGCGGCGCTCGCGGCAGAGGGCTTCGTCGGTGTTCACGTACACTTGGATGACGCGATCCTCGCCGATGCGCGCTTTGAGCTTGTCGCGGTCGGTCCGCGTCGGGCTCGGGAAGGCGCAGATGTTGATCAGGCCGGCGTCGGTGACCGCCTTCGCAGCCGAGATCATCGAACGAAGGTCCTCGCCGACGGGGTTGACCACGGTGGCAGTGCGGCCGTCGTCGAAAAGCCTTCGCTCGAGAGCGTAGGCGAGCGTCCAACGGCCGGAGCCGGGAAGCCCTTGAAGCCACACCGTCGCGCCCCGCTGGCCGAACCTTTCCATTCGCTCGGTGTTGCTGACGAAGGTCTTGGGCTCCATCGCCGATTCGGCGTGCAGCTCTTTCATGACCTCGCCGATGTCTTGATCGGCGCCTTCGAGCGAAATCATGCCCGCCGCGACGGTATTGTTGGTGAGTGAATCGATGACGATGAAAGCGCCCGTTTCGCGATTGCGCTGATAGTCGTCGACATAGAGCGCCCGATGGCAGCTCAGCCGCACTCTTGCGATGTCGTTTAGCGCAATGCCGTCCGTCACCCTCTCTTCCAAGGTGTCCATGTCGATCTCGCAGTAGATCTTGTCGATCTGGGCGCGGACCGTCTGAGTGGTGTGCTTGACCAGGTATGCTTTCTCGGTGTCGAGCGGCCTTTCATGCATCCACACCAGGTGTGCATCGAAGCGGCGCGTGACGCGCGGCAGGTTGTCCGGCTTGACGATCATGTCGCCGCGGCTGATGTCGATCTCGTCTTCGAGTCGAATCGTCACCGATTGACCCGCGAATGCCTCGTCGAGCTCGCCGTCGTAGGTGTCGATGGCTTTGACTTTCGACGCCTTGCCGGTGGGAAGAGATATCACGTCGTCGCCCTTCGCGATGACACCAGCGGCGACCTCTGCGGCAAACCCGCGGTAGTCGAGGTCGGGACGGATCACGTACTGTACCGGGTAGCGAAAGTCGGCGAAGTTGCGGTCTTCGAAGACCGGCACCGTCTCCAGATAGCCGAGCACGTTCGGCCCGTCGTACCAGGGCGTATTCTCGCTGTCGCTCACCACGTTGTCACCGACCAGCGCGCTCACGGGGAAGAACTGGATGTCCTTGAAGCGGAGCGTCTTGCCAAACTCCATGAAGTCGGCGCTGATCTCTTCGTATACTTTCTGTGAGTATTCCCTGAGATCCATCTTGTTGACGCAAACGGCAAGATGCGGAATTCCCAGCAGCGAAGCGATGTACGCGTGCCGGCGCGACTGCTGCAGCACTCCGTGTCGGGCGTCGATCAGAATCAAGGCCACGTCGGCCGTCGAAGCGCCGGTGACCATGTTGCGCGTGTACTGAATGTGCCCCGGCGTGTCCGCGATGATGAACTTTCGCTTGTCGGTTGCAAAATAGCGATACGCCACGTCGATGGTGATGCCTTGTTCGCGCTCGGCCTTGAGGCCGTCGGTGAGCAGCGCGAGGTCCGGCTCTTCGGTCTGGGAGGCGGCGCGAACCGCGGCCATCTGGTCCTCGAACACCATCCCCGTGTCGTAGAGGATGCGTCCGATCAGCGTGGATTTACCGTCGTCCACCGAGCCGACCGAGACGAACCTGAGCAGCTCTTTTTTTCGGTACTTCGCGAGATAAGCCTCGATGTCATCGCGAATGAGGTCTTTTTCGTCCGTCATAGCGTTCCCTGGGAGAGCCCGGCGCCGGGCCTAGAAGTAGCCCTCGCGCTTTTTGACTTCCATCGACCCCTCTTCGTCGAAGTCGATGAGGCGCCCCTGCCTCTCCGAGAAGCGGTTGAGGAGCATCTCCTGGATGACTTTGGGGACGGTGTCGGCCGTCGATTCGACGGCGCCGCTGAGCGGGTAGCAGCCGAGTGTCCGAAAGCGGACTTGCTTCATTTGCGGCTCTTCGCCGGGTTCGAGCCGCATCCGGTCGTCATCGACCAAAATCCACGTCCCCGAGCGCTCGACGACCGGTCGCTCCTTCGCGAAATAGAGCGGCACGACCGGGATGTCTTCGAGCCAGACGTACAGCCAAACGTCGAGCTCGGTCCAGTTGCTCAAGGGGAAGACCCGGACGTTCTCGCCCTTTTTGATCTTCGCGTTGAAGACGTTCCAGAGCTCGGGACGCTGGTTCTTCGGGTCCCACTGATGGTGGCTGTCTCGGAACGAAAAAATGCGCTCCTTGGCTCTCGACTTCTCTTCATCGCGCCGCGCGCCGCCAAACGCGCAGTCGAACTCATGCTTCGTCAGCGCTTGTTTGAGAG
This sequence comes from Deltaproteobacteria bacterium, assembly GCA_004283055.1. Classification (GTDB taxonomy): domain Bacteria; phylum Myxococcota_A; class Polyangia; order Polyangiales; family Houyiibacteriaceae; genus SG8-38. The sequence goes on along the minus strand of SHLP01000035.1, from coordinate 12,401 downwards.
CCTCGGTCTTCATGATGTCGGTGTACTTTTTGCTGCCGAAGTCGAAGGGGTTCATCCCCATCGCGACTCCCTCCGCGTTGGTGTACTTGATCAGATCGGCCTTGACGGTGGCCTCGATCGTGTCGCGGTACCGATACATGTCCTGAAACTTCCAGGTGGTATCGACGTGCAGAAGTGGAAACGGCAGCGGCCCCGGAGCGAATGCCTTTTCCGCGAGGCGAAGCATGACGGAGGAGTCTTTCCCGACCGAATACATCATGACCGGCTTGTCGAACTCGGCCGCCGCCTCACGGATGATTTGAATGCTCTCCGCTTCGAGTTGGCGGAGCTGGCTGAGTTTGCGCGCGTTTACTTGCACCGGGTTTTCCTAGGGCAGACGTCGATTGGACGCCAGTCTATACGCGAGATTCTCGCGAGTTCAATCCCGAATGGGCCTTGTAGAAGCAGCGCGCGCGGCCCCATGCTAAGAGACGGTTTGCAGCAAATGTCGGCTATCGTTTGGATGGATATGGAGATGAGTGGGCTCGAACCCGAGACCGATCGCGTTTTGGAGGTCGCCGTCCTCATCACCGACGGCGAGCTCAACGTCGTGGCCGAGGGGCCCAATTTGGTGCTCAATCAGTCAGAAGATGTTCTCTCTGCGATGGACGCCTGGAACACCTCGCATCACGGCCAGTCGGGTCTGACCCAGCGCGTTCGCGAGTCTACCCTCAGCGAAGAGCAAGCGTCCGCCGCGCTCCTCGGCTTCTTCTCTGAGCACACCCAGAAGAACAAGGCGCCGCTCGCCGGCAACTCGATCCATCAGGACCGCCGGTTCTTGGCCCGCTACCTTCCCGAGGTCGAGGACTGGCTCCACTACCGCAACGTCGACGTGTCGACGATCAAGGAGCTCGCTCGGCGCTGGTACCCGAAGCAATACGCGGGGCGACCGACGAAGAAGGGCAGCCATCGCGCGATGGACGACCTCATGGAGTCCATCGAGGAGCTCAAGTACTATCGGAAGGCGCTGTTCCTTCCTCGAGAGCCATGAAGCTCGCGGCGCTGCTGCTTCTGGTCTGCGCGGGCTGCGCGGGAGCGACGAAGCCGGATCCGGAGACGGCCGAGTCGATTGTGCGGAGCCAATCGGTGCCCGTCTCGCTCGTGGACGCGGCGACGGGGGAGTCGATCGAGGCGGAGGCGTTTCTCGCCGTGCTCCGGACGAAGGCCGTGGTCTACGTAGGTGAACGCCACGACCGTCCGGGCGACCACGGCGTCCAATACGCGATCCTCCGGCAACTGCACCGCGAAGAGCCGTCGCTCGCGGTCGGGATGGAGATGTTCCAAGTTCCGTTCCAGGAGCCGCTCGACAAGTGGAGCGCGGGAGAGATCGACGAGACCGTGCTGCGGCGTGATACCGAGTACGACCAGCGCTGGGGATTCGACTTCAGCATGTATCGACCCATCCTCGAGTACGCGCGGAACCGAGGCATCGAGGTCGTCGCGCTGAATGCGCCGAAGGAGCTCGCATTCGCGGTCGCAAAGGACGGAGTGGACGAGCTGCCTGCGGACCTCGCCTCCGACTTGCCGGAGCTCGACCTCGACAACGATGCGCACCGCGAGCTGTTCGACGCCGAGTTCGACATAGCGGAGCATGCTGCCGAGGACAGCGTCGATCGCTATTACCAGGCGCAGGTGCTCTGGGACGAGACGATGGGCTCGCGGGTTGCCGAGACGCTCGGGCGGGCCGATGGACCTGCCAAGATGCTGGTCTTCGCCGGTCGCGTGCACGTCAAACGAGGCCTGGGCATTCCCGACCGGGCCGCAAAGCGTGGCGCGGCTCCGTATGCCGTCGTCCTCCCGGTGACCAAGCAGGAGCTCAAGGCGGAGCTGAAGCTGCCGGCACAGGGGCGTTCCGCGGATTTTTTCTGGGCTGTCGAGCAGTGAATTCCCGCCCGTTTGCGCACCGGCCCCGCGCAAACTAGAACACGTTCCAGTTTCGGTCCGCCGGCCGGACTTGGCGTCCGGGGCCTCGCGCGCGGAACCGCCGAAAGGAACCTCCATGACGGATTGCTTCATCTACGACGCGGTGCGCACCCCTCGCGGCAAGGGACGAAAGAAGGATGGTGCCCTCGCTGACGCCCCGCCTTTGCAGATGGCCAAGGCCGTCCTCCGGGCCTTACCGGATCGCTCCGAGTTCGACAGCGCGGAGATCGAAGACGTGATTTTCGGCTGCGTCGAACCCGTCGGAGAGCAGGGCGCCAACGTCGGTCGAATGGCCGCCTTGATCTCGGGCTACGACGACAGCGTTCCTGGCGTTCAACTCAATCGATTCTGTTCCTCCGGCCTCGAGGCCGTGAACATCGCAGCGGCCAAGGTGAAGGCCGGCGACGTCGACCTCATCGTTGGTGGCGGGATGGAGAGCATGAGCCGTATCTCGATGGGTGCTGCGGGGGGCGCATGGTCAACCGACCCCGAGCTCGCGTGGGGGACGTCGTTCGTGCCGCAGGGGATTGGCGCCGATCTGATTGCGACCAAGCACGGGTACAGCCGTCGAGACGTCGACTCCTTTGCGGTGGAGAGCCAACGCCGTGCGGCCGCTGCATGGGACGGCGATCGCTTCGGCAAGTCGGTCGTTCCGGTGAAAGACTGCGTCGGCGTCACGATGCTCGAACGCGATGAGCACATGCGCCCTGGTACGACGCTCGAAGACCTTTCGCAGCTCAAACCGAGCTTCGAGACGATGGGCCGAAACTTCGGTTTCGACGCGGTGGCGATCCAGAAGCACCCGGACGTCGAGCAGATCCATCACGTGCATCACGCGGGCAACTCCTCGGGGATCGTCGACGGCGCGGCGGCGGTCTTGATCGGCAGCAAAGGAGCCGGCGAGCGCCTGGGGCTCAAACCGAGGGCACGAATCGTGAGGTCGGCCACCGTCGGAAGCGAGCCTTGCATCATGCTGACCGGCCCGATGCCAGCCTCTCGCAAGGCGCTCGACAAGGCCGGCATGAAAACGTCCGATATCGACCTTTGGGAGATCAACGAGGCGTTTTCTGCGGTCTGTCTCCTGTTCATGGAGCAAATGGGCATCGACCATTCGGTGACCAACGTAAACGGCGGCGCCATCGCATTCGGGCATCCCCTGGGCGCCACCGGAGCGATGCTTCTCGGCACGATGGTCGACGAGCTCGAGCGGCGCGACCTCGGCACTGCGCTGATCACCCTCTGCGTCGGCGCTGGCATGGGCACTTCAACCATCATCGAGCGGGTCTAGGACAATGGCGATCATCGACTATCGAGTGGAAGACGGAGCGGCGATCCTCAGCTGGGACGACAAGGACCGCCCGATGAACGTGCTCAGCGGTGATGCGCTCGCCGAGCTGAGCGCTGCCGTGGAAAAGGCGGTGGCAGACGCGGACGTGAAGGGCATCGTTCTCACGTCGGGTAAGCAGGGCGTCTTCGTCGCCGGCGGCGACCTTCAGCAGATCGAATCGCTTGGCTCCGGGCCGATCGATGCGGCCGAGCTCTTGAAGCGGACAGGCGCGGTGCTCGATCAGCTTCGACGGATGGAAACGTGCGGCAAGCCCGTGGTCGCCGCGCTCAATGGCGTCACCCTCGGAGGTGGATACGAGATTGCGCTCGCCTGTCATCACAGGATTCTGGTCGACCAGCGGCACGCCAAGGTCGGTCTGCCAGAGGCGGGCCTGGGTTTGATGCCGGGCGCCGGCGGGACGCAGCGCCTTCCGCGCCTCATCGGCTTGCAGGGCGCGCTCGGGCTGATCATGCAAGGGAAGCAGCTCGGCCCGCAAGAGGCGCTCGAACGAGGCCTCGTGGACGAGCTCGTCGAGCCGGCGGAGCTGATCCCGGCGGCAAAGAAATGGATTGAAAAGGACGGCAGCGCGACGCAGCCCTGGGACCGTAAGCGCTACCAGGTGCCAGGTGGCGGACCGAGCTCCGTCACGTTCGCACAGACCCTGATGGGCTCGAACGCGATGACCCACGCGGCCACCTTTGGGAACATGCCCTCGCAGCAAGCGATCCTGCAGTCTGTGTACGAGGGCCTCGGCCTTCCCATGGACCGCGCCGGCAAGGTCGAGACACGGCAGTTCATTCGCGTCCTTCAGGATCCAACGGCGCGCAGCATGCTTCGCACGCTGTTTTTCAGCCTTCAAGAGTGTCAAAAGGGCGTTCGAAGGCCCAAGGACGTACCTCCCTTCGACGTGAAGAAGGTAGGCATCGTCGGCGCCGGCCTGATGGGGCAGGGCATCGCGCACGTTTCTGCGAAGGTAGGGATCGACGTCGTCTTGCTCGATCGAAACCTGGCGAGCGCCGAGCGCGGCAAACAGAAAGTCGCCCAGACCCTCGAACGGCGTCTCGCCAAGGGCCGGACGACGACCGAGCGGGTGGAGGGGATCCTCGGCCGGATTCATCCAAGCGCCGACTACCTGGATCTCGAGGGTGCCGATCTCGTCGTCGAAGCGGTGTTCGAGGACCGTGGCATCAAGGCCCAAGTCACCAAAGCCTCGGACCAGCAGCTTGGCGACGGAGCGATCTTTGCATCCAACACCTCGGGCCTTCCCATCACCGATCTTGCCAAAGCGTCGAGCCGCCCGGAGAACTTCATCGGCCTGCACTTTTTCTCCCCGGTCGAACGGATGCAGATGGTCGAGATCGTCGTCGGGGAACAGACCTCACGAGAAACGCTCGCGAAGGCCTGGGACTTCATTCTCAAGATCAAAAAGGCCGGCATCGTCGTCAACGACAGCCCGGGCTTCTACACGAGCCGCGTCTTCGGCACGTTCATTTCAGAGGGCAATCACCTTCTGGTCGAAGGGGCGAATCCGGCCCTGATCGAGAACGCGGCGAGGTCGGCGGGCATGCCGATGCCGCCGCTCGGCATTTCAGACCAGGTTGGGCTCGGCACCATGCACAAGGTAGCCAAACAAGCCGAACAGGACGCCGCCGCCGCCGGGAAAGACTGGGAGCCGTCTCCGGCGCAGGCGATCATCGCTTCGCTCGTCGAAGATCACGATCGATGGGGCGCTCACCCCCCACCGAGAGAAGACGGAACACCGAGAGCGCCCGGCGGTTTCTACGACTACGACGAGTCGGGGAAGCACCTGTGGCCCGAGCTCGGAAAGGCGATGAGCCGCTGGATCGAGCGCAACGATCAGCAGCCGAGCGCGGAGACCGTCCGGCGGCGGTACTTGTTTGCGCAGTGCTTGGAAGCCGTCCGTTGTCTCGAGCAGGGAGTCATCAGCGAGGTCCGCGACGGCGATGTCGGCGTCATCATGGCGGTCGGGTTCCCCGCATTCACCGGCGGGCCGTTTACGTTCATCGACAACTACGGGCTCTCGGAGTTCGTGCGCGACGCCGAGGCGCTCAGCGCACGCTACGGTGCGCGTTTCGAGCCGCCCAAGCTTCTGCGGGAGATGGCTGCCGAGGGCCGCAGCTTCTACTCCTAGCGCCTGCGCGGGTCTCTATCGATAGCCGGCTGCCTGGAGTGTGAACAAGTGGGCGTACTTGCCGTCTTGTTTCATCAGGGACTCATGCGTCCCGCGCTCGGTCACTTCGCCGCGCTCGAGCACGACGATTTCGTCGGCGATTCGGACCGTCGAGAAACGATGCGAGATCAGGATCACCATCTTGTCCTCGGCGAGTCGGCCGAAGCGTTCGAAGACCGTGGCCTCGGCTTCTGCATCCATCGAGGCCGTCGGTTCGTCGAGGACCAAAATGTCCGCCTCGTCGCGCATGAAAGCCCGCGAGAGGGCGACTTTCTGCCATTGACCGAGCGATAGCTCGTGCCCGTCTTCAAACCAGCGGCCGAGCTGCGTTTCGTAGCCGGACGGCAGCCGCTCGATGAACTCGTGCGCCATGCCCTTTTCGGCGGCGGTCTGCCACCGCTCGGGGTCGCTAAAGCCCTTCACGTCCCCGACGCCCACGTTCTCGCCCGCGACGAGCTGGTATCGGACGAAGTCTTGAAAGATGACGCCGATCCGCTTTCGCAAGACATCGAGGCTCCACGCGTTGAGCTCGAGTCCATCGAGGGTGATCCGGCCTTCGGTGGGCTGGTAGAGGCGGGTGAGCAGCTTGATCAGCGTGGTCTTTCCGGCCCCATTTTCGCCCACCAGGGCGAGCTTTCGACCAGGGTGCAGGTGCAGGCTCACGTCGCGCAGGGCCGGCGTTTCGACGCCGGGATAGGTGAAGCTCACGTTTTCGAACCGGATGCCGTCTCCGGGCTCGGGTCCCTCGGTTTCGGCGCCGCCTTCGTCCGGTGACTCGTACTCGAGGTACTCGTAGAGGTTCGAGAGGTAGAGACTGTCTTCGTACATCCCGCCGATGGACGTGAGGATCGATGACAACGCGGATTGCCCCTGTTTGAACACCAGCAGGTACATGGTCATGTCGCCGAGCGTGATGCGTTTGGCGATCGTCTCGATGGCGATCCAGGCGTACGCGCCGTAGAACGCGACCGTGCTCAAGAGACCGAGCACGAAGCCCCAGCCGCCCCGACGCAACGTGAGCGCACGGTCCTCGAGATACAGCTCGCGAAAGATCTCGCGATACCGATCGAGAAAAACGGGGCCGAGGTCGAAGAGCTTGACCTCTTTGGCGAAGTCCTCCCGGGCGAGGAGGACCTCGAGATAGTTCTGTTTGCGCGTCTCCGGAGCGCGCCAGGTGAAAAGCCGAAATGCGTTTGCGGAAAATCGGGTTTCGACCAAGAACGAGGGAATGGCGGCTACGACCAGGACGGCCAGCGCCCAGACCGAGAGCTGAAGCAGAAGACCGCCGTACGCGATCAGCGAAAACGAATGCTGCGCGAGCTGAAAACTCCGCATCACCAAACTGAGCGGACGCTGGGATGCTTCGCGCCGAGCGCGCGTCATGCGGTCGTAGAGCTCGGAGTCCTCGAAGGCCGCCAGGTCGAGGGTCAGCGCCTTTTCGAGAATCATCTCGTTGACCCGTTGCCCCAGGAGGGCGCGCAGGAGCTGGTTGCAGGTGCTGAGCCCTCTCTGAGCACCGGCCATGACGGTCACCAGCCCGAGCTCGAGCAGGACCCAGGTCAGCGCGGCCTGCTGGTCTTCGCTCGCACCTGTCTCGGCGGCAAGGACGACGGCGTCGACGATCAGCTTGCCCACCCAGGCGGCGGCTGCAGGGATCACACCGGCGATCAAGCTCAAGAGGCCGAGCACGAAGCTCAGGCCGCGACTCGTCGTCCAGACTAAACCGAACCCCTGCTTCAGCTGGCGAAACACGCCGAGGAGCTGGGGCCGATCGAGCCTTGGTCGCGCATCCATCGGCCGAGTCTAGGGCGCCCCTCGCGCCGCGCCATAGCCCGCGCGCAGGCTCCGTGGTACGACTCCAAAGGCGTGTTGGGTTCATGACGGAGCGAGACAAAGGTCCCCGCATTCGAAAGGTTCCCGTCGGGGACAACCGCCAACGCCTGGTTTGCCCCGACTGCGAGTACGTGGCCTACGAGAATCCGAAGGTCGTCGTCGGCGTGGTCGCGACCTGGGAAGACACGTTGCTCATGTGCAAGCGCGCGATTGAACCGCGCCTCGGCTTCTGGACTCTGCCCGCGGGTTTCATGGAGCTCGGCGAGACCCCCGAGGAAGGCGCGTCGCGCGAGGCTTGGGAAGAGGCCTGCGCGGAGCTCGAAATCATCGACCTGCTGGCCGTGTACAGCCTGCGGCACATCAGTCAGCTCCAGCTCTTCTACAGGGCGCGCCTCGTCTCGCCCGACGTCTCGCCCGGAGTCGAGAGCGAAGAGGTGGGGCTCTTTCGATTCGACGAGTTGCCGGCGAGCGACTTGGCCTTTCCTTCGGTCCGCTGGGCGATCGATCATTTCCAACAGGTTCGAGGCGCCGAGTCGTTCGTGCCGTTTCGCAACCCGCCCGGGCACAGCGGTGAAATGAAGCGTCGCCGCTGACACACGGCCGCGTCGCCGCTGACACGGCGGGCCGGCGCCAGGTGCCCAAAACCCGGGGGAATTCGACTGGCACGGACTGTGCTCTGTCTCTTGGCAGGAGGTCCCATGAACATCGAACCCAAAATCACCCTTGCAGTAGTCGTCGCGCTCCTGACTACGGCCGCATGCACCCAAGCCAGGCCGAAAAAGGCCGAGGCGATCGATCGAGTCAAACCCAGCCAGACCATGCTGACTTCGACCGTGGCGGTGCCCGCGCCAACGCCCAGCGAAACGAAGAAACCCGAACCGCCGATCGCGGACGTCGTCGCGCCGCCCATGGGCGAGCCGAAGGCGATCGAAACAGCGCCGTCCTTCGAGCCCGAGCTACAGAGCATCGACGGCCTCTCCATCGAGCGCTTGGTCACGGCGCCCGGGATCGAGCGGCGCGAGCCTGTCGCAGCTTCCTCGGTCTTCGGAGACCTCGACGAACGAGTGTACGCGTTCGTCGAGGCGCGAAACGACTCCGAACGAGACAAGACCCTGCTGGTTCACTTCATCGGCCCGGACGGGCAGGTGAGTGGAGGCATCGAGCTTCGGATTCCGGCCTCGACCCCGCGTTGGAGGACCTGGGCCTACACCCGCAACGCCAACGAGCCCGGCCTTTGGCGCGTCGAGATCCGCAGCGACGACGGAGCGCTGCTCGGCGCGCTGCCGTTCGAGGTCGAGCACGGCTGCTGAGCCCCAATTGAGGCATCGTGACGGCGATCCGGTATGCTGAGAGGGTGGACGAATCCTCCGTAGTGTCCCGGATCGCGCACGAATCCTGCTCGCGCGCACCGTCGCTACTCGCCAAGGGGCATTGGTGGGAGGAGCTCGACCGCGATTTCGCGCGCCGCCCCGAGGGCTTCGAACTGGCGCTCGCCGATCGGCTTCGCGTGGGCGCTGCCGCGGGCTTCGATACCGTCGTTCGAACCGCCGGCGCTTCGATGATCTCGAGCATGGCCCTCCCGCTGGGGTACAACCCGATCGAGCTTCGAAAAGCGATCCGAGATTCCGAGCTCTACTCGGAGATCGCGAAATCTGCCGACCCCACGCGTTTCTTCGCGACTCCACCGGGCGGTGTCCGTGTACGCTCGAAGAAAGGACGCTGGCTGCCCCGCTTCGAGCCGGAAGACGGAACCTGCGAGGCGCTGAGCTTCGACAGCCCCTTTCAACCGGTCCATCCGAATCAGCACAAACCGTACCTGCGTCACCGCGCCAATCGTGTTGCGCACGCGCGCCTGCTTCGCCATCGCGGAGACGAGCCGCGTCCGACCATCGTCGCGATTCACGGCTTCACCGCCGATTGGTATCTGATCAACGAATGGTTTTTCGCGCTGCCCTGGTTCTATCGAATGGGTTGCAACATCGTCCTGTTCACCTTGCCCTTCCACGGCCCGAGGCAAACCCAGCTCTCACCTTTTTCCGGGCACGGCTACTTCGCAGGAGGGCCGTCGCGACTCAACGAAGCGGTGGCGCAGTCGGTGTTCGATTTCCGGATTCTGTTCGACTGGTTGCAGCGTGAACGCGGCGCCGAGAAGATCGGGGTGACTGGGTTGAGCCTCGGGGGCTTCACGACCGCCATGCTCGCGAGCGTCGAAGACCGACTGTCGTTTGCGATTCCGAACGTCCCGGTGGTCAGCCTCGCTGACCTGGTGCTCGAATGGCAGCCGATCGGCGTGCTGCTCCGCGGCGCGCTCGCCGCCCTCGGGCTGGAGCTTGCCGAGGCCAGGAGGCTCGTTGCCGCCAGCTGTCCGCTGACCTACCCGCCGGTGCTTCCGAGTGAACGCCTGATGCTCGTCGGTGGCGTCGGGGATCGGCTAGCTCCACCCAAGCACTCTCGCATCCTCTGGGACCACTGGGGCCGATGCCGCATACACTGGTTTCCCGGCAGTCACATCATTCACATGGACCGTGGGGCGTATCTCACCGAAATGGCGCGCTTCATGGTCGGAAGAGGCTTTCTTCCCCAGAGCGAGCTGCCGCCCGGCGATAAGCGGTAGATTTTTCTCGCCCGCTGAGTACCCTCCGCGAAACTTCGCCCAACGAGGATCTTCATGGAACGTGTCATTCCGCTCTCTCGCCGCAAGGGCGACATCGTTGTTCTGGTCTACTTCTGGATCAACATCTTGTTCATCACCTACATCGTCGACGTCGAGCAGATCGTCCTGCCCGACATCAGCGGTGATTGGGAATATCCGCTCTGGCCGCCGGCCTTCTGCGTCGACATCATCCATTGGTACGGAAAGAACTTCGATCCCGTGCTGATCGCCCGTCCGGCCTGGTGGCGCATGACCATCTGGATCGACTCGCTCTTCTTTGGACCATTCTACGTGTTTGCGATCTATGCTTGGACCAAGGGCAAGAACTGGATTCGAATCCCGAGCATCATCTGGGCCTCGGTGATGATGACGAACGTTGCGATCATTTTGGGCGAAGAGTTCATGGGGCCGCACGCGACTCCCGCCCCGCTTCTCGTGCTCGCGCTGAACGCGCCCTGGTTTCTGGTACCCATGTATGTGATCAAACGCATGTACAGCACCGAGACGCCCTTCACCGAGACGGCCTGAATGCCGGGGTTCGTCGAGCGCTACGGGCCCTGGGCGGTCGTCGCCGGCGCCTCCGAGGGCATTGGCGCTTCGTTTTCGCGTAGGCTCGCCGAACGCGGCCTGAGCTTGGTCCTGGTCGCCCGGCGGGCCGGGCCGCTCGAAGCCCTGGCCGCCGAGCTTAGCGACGAGCACGGCATCGAGGTCCGGGTGCAGCCGCTCGATCTCGGTTCGGCGGACGCGGTCTCGACCCTCGCCGTCGCGATCGAAGGGCTGGACGTGGGCCTGCTGATCTACAACGCGGCGTACTCGCCGATCGGTCGCTTCATCGACATCGAAGTCGAAGAGCATCTCAAAGCGGTCGCGGTCAATGTCCACGGCCCGCTCCGCTTCTCGCACTACTTCGGACGACGTCTGGCCGAGCGCGGGAAGGGCGGCATCATTCTCATGTCCTCGATGAGTGGCTATCAGGGCAGCGCGATGGTGGCGAACTACGCTGCGACCAAGGCCTATGACACCGTTCTCGCAGAGGGCCTTTGGTACGAGCTCCGGGGCCGCGGCGTCGACGTGCTCGCCTGCATCGCAGGAGCCACCCTGACCCCGAGCTACGAGTCCGTCACGGACGACATCCCTACGAGGGGGCTGGCGCGTCCCATGCCGCCGGACGAGGTCACAGCGCAGGCGCTCGCAGACCTCGGGCAGCGTCCGAGTGGAGCCTCCGGCCGTCGCAACCGATTTGCCTCTGCGCTTCTAAGCAGAGTCCTACCGCGAAGCGCGGCGATCAAAATGGTCAGCAAAGAGACCGTCCGCCTCTACGGCTGAGCTCACCCTCTCCAGAACGCGGCGACGTCCCCCACTCGATCGGGAAGCGTCAGAAGCTCGTCCGAGAGCCCGACGACGATGAAGCCGACGCCCTGATCCCGGCCGAATCGGCGCTGGACGCCGTTGAGCTCGAGCACCGAGACCGCGCCGGAGCGAACGAGGACGATGACGCGGTCGGCTAGCCGGGCTGCCCGTCGAAGGGATTGGCCCTCCAGCGGCCCGTTCCATGCATCGAGCTGGAGCTCACCCGCGGGATTCACTACCCGCAAGGCCTCCGTCTCCGGCGCTGGAGGCAGCCGGACGAGCGCGACGGAGGAATTGCTCGAGCCCGATGGACCGACTGGGTACGGGCCCGACGGCGGCGGGGTCTGGAGAGAACCTCTTTGTGCGGGTGGGCGTGTGGCCACGCTAGGGCTGACGGCAGGTTCGTTGGCGGGGGACCAGTCGCGATTCATTCGATCGGTCAGCGCGCGGGCAAGCTGCGACTCATCCGGTGAGCATCCGACCAGCAGAAATCTTCCTTTGGCCAGCGGAACGTAGTCGTCGAGCCCGGCAACCAGGTCGCCGAGCCCGTCGGGATCGCTCGGCCAGGCCGTCGACGTGAGGACCGGCCCTTTCCCCCAGAAGGCGATCTCGGTGGGCGTTTCCAATCGGAGGCCTCGAAACTCGCGTCGCAGCACGAACAGCAGCACGACGATCACGCTCAGCATGGGGATCGCGAGGAAGACGACCGGCTTCATCTTGTTCGCCACCGGGAATTCGGGCACGCCTCCGGGATCCAAGACGACGAACCCGCTGGGGGGGTCCCGCAGCGCGTCCTCCAAAACAGACTTGGTGCTGCGCAAGTCGTTGCGCAGGTCGTCATTCACCTTGACCGCGGCTAGCAATGCGGAGGCTTCACCCTCGAGCCCAGAGAAATCCGCCACGCGACGCTGTGCTTTTTCCGCCATCCCGGACAGCCCTTTTTGGCGCTCCCGGAGAGCCGCAAGCTCCGATTTCGCCTCTCGCAGCTGCCCCGCCACGCTCTCATAGGTCGCGTTGATTCCGACCAGGCCGCCGCCGCTGGAGGTCGAGCCACCTCCCGACCGCAGCTGCGCGCGCAGCTGCGT
>SHLP01000152.1 GCA_004283055.1 Deltaproteobacteria bacterium | reverse complement strand
CTGCAAGGCGTCCCGTTCGATGGAACCCCGTGACGCGTTTTTTCCGCGCCCCGGTGTACCCCGCTTAAACGAAAAAACCGAAGCACAATGTGCTTCGGCTTCTTCAGTTCGAGCTAGGGGCTGGTTAGAAGCCCATGCCGCCCATGCCGCCGCCGTGGTCGTGACCGCCGCCGGGCATCGGGGGCTCTTCCTTCGGAATCTCGGCGACCAAGGCCTCGGTGGTGAGCATCAGGCCAGCCACCGACGATGCGTTCTGCAGCGCGCTGCGCACGACCTTGGTCGGGTCGATGACGCCGGCCTTGACGAGGTCGGTGTACTCCTCGGTCGCTGCGTTGAAACCGAAGGCGCCTTTGCCGTTGCGAACTTCGTTCACGACGATCGAGCCTTCGAGACCCGCGTTGCCAGCGATCTGACGAAGCGGCTCTTCGATGGCGCGAACCAGAATGCCGGTTCCGACCTTCTGCTCGTCGCTGACCTCGAGCTTCTCGAGGGCCTTCTGGGCACGGACCAGCGCAACACCGCCGCCGGGGACGATGCCCTCTTCGACAGCCGCGCGCGTGGCGTGGAGCGCATCTTCGACGCGCGCCTTCTTTTCCTTCATCTCGACCTCGGTGGCTGCGCCAACCTTGATCACCGCGACGCCGCCTACGAGCTTCGCGAGACGTTCCTGCAGCTTCTCGCGATCGTAGTCGCTGCTGGTCTCCTCGATCTGCTTGCGGATGGTGTCAATCCGGCCGGTGATGTCTTTCTTCTTGCCGGCGCCGTCGACAATCGTGCTGTTTTCTTTGTCGATGGTGACCCGCTTGGCGCGACCGAGATCGTTCAAAGTGACGTTTTCGAGCTTGATCCCGAGGTCCTCGCTCACGACAGTGCCACCGGTGAGGATGGCGATGTCCTGAAGCATGGCCTTGCGGCGGTCGCCGAACCCAGGAGCCTTGACCGACGCGGTCTGCAGGGTGCCGCGGAGCTTGTTGACGACGAGCGTGGCAAGAGCCTCGCCCTCGACGTCCTCGGCGATGATGATGAGTGGCTTCTGCTGACGGGCAATCGCCTCCAGAACCGGCAGAAGGTCCTTCATGTTCGAGATCTTTTTCTCGACGATGAGGATGTAAGGATCCTCGATCTCGGCCACCATGCGCTCTGGATCGGTCACGAAGTAGGGGGACAGGTAACCGCGGTCGAACTGCATGCCCTCGACGACATCCAGCTCGGTCTCGAGACCCTTGGCCTCTTCGACGGTGATGACGCCTTCCTTGCCGACCTTTTCCATCGCTTCGGCGATGATCTCACCGATGGTGCGATCGCCGTTCGCGCTGATCGTGCCAACCTGCGCGATCTCTTTCGGGTCTTTGGTGTCCTTCGACAGCGCGTGCAGCTGCTCGACGACGACGGTCACGCCGGCGTCGATGCCACGCTTGATCTCCATCGGGTTGTGGCCCGCTGCGACCATCTTCGTGCCCTCGCGAATGATGGCCTGGGCCAGCACCGTCGCGGTCGTCGTTCCGTCACCGGCGATGTCGGAGGTCTTCGAGGCGACCTCGCGCACCATCTGGGCGCCCATGTTTTCGAACTTGTCGGCAAGCTCGATTTCCTTGGCCACCGTGACACCGTCCTTCGTGACGGTCGGTGCGCCAAAGCTCTTCTCGATCACCACGTTGCGGCCCTTCGGACCGAGCGTGACCTTGACGGCGTTCGCCAGTGCGTTCACTCCGCTCAAAATGCGGTCGCGAGCAGCGGTATCGTAAATGATTTCTTTCGCAGCCATGTTTCGCAGTCTCCTATTCGATGATTCCGAGGATGTCGTCTTCACGGAGGATCAGGTGCTCTTCACCGTCGATCTTGACTTCCGTGCCGCCGTACTTGCCGAACAGGACGAGGTCGCCCTTCTTCACGGCAAGTGGCCTGATGTCGCCGCTATCGAGGATTCGCCCGGTACCTACCGCAACGACCTTTGCCTCGATCGGCTTCTCTTTGGCGGTATCTGGAATGATGATGCCGCCTTTGGTTGTCTCTTCTTCCTTGACTCGCTTGACCAAAATCCGGTCATGCAATGGACGAATGGCCATTTATCCCTCCGTAATCAGGCAGTTTCGCTGCCCGCTAGCTTGATTAGCACTCGATGATGGGGAGTGCTGATGGGCGGGCAACCTAGTCACGAACCTTGGGGAGTCAAGCCATGTCTGCCCGCTTTTTCGCAAGGCTGCTCCGCCGGATTTGCTGGTGCCCAAGACCCCTGCTAGCCTCCGGCGCCTATGGCACGCGTCACCGTCGAAGATTGCTTGGAACACGAGGAAAACCGCTTTGCTCTGGTCATCTTGGCCGCTCGGCGGACACGTCAGCTCATCAAGGGCGCCCCGGCGCTCGTCCAGAGCAGGAACCGTCCGATCGTGACGGCGCTCCGTGAAATCGCCGACCAAAAGGTCTATTTTGCCAGCCCGGTGAGGGCCGCGGTCGAAGAGTTCATCGTCGAGACCAAAGCCAAGGATTCTCAGGCCTGAGTGGGGTCGGCGAAGCGCGGGGTCGAACCCACGCGCGTCCCATCTTTGCAGGCTGAGAAGGCCCCAGGTAGCCTGATGCTGGGGTCATGGCTCGTATCAGCATCATCGGGCCAAGCGGGCGGCAGGAGCGTCAGCTCTTCCGTCACAACTCGCTTGGGCGGCATCCGAGGAACACCCACCAGGTCTTGGACCGGGTCGTGTCCAAGGAACACTGCCACATCGAGCTCGTCGACGACGCGTACGTTCTGAAGGACCTGGGCTCGCTCAACGGGACCTACATCAACGGCGAGCGCGTCGACGGACAGCGCTCGCTCGAGCCCGGGGACGAAATTACCATTGGTTCGACGCGCATCATTTTCGACCCGGTCGAGCAGGCCAGCTCGCTCTCGTTCGACGCGTTGATGAGCGACGAGCCTCGCGAGGCCACCAACCGATTCAAGATCGGCGACACGAGCGCGGGACCGCTCATCCGCGCCAAGGTCTCGGTGCTCGCCGACAAGACGTTCTTCGCCGAAGAGCTCGTTCAAGACGACGCGTCTTTGCGCCGCGACTACGAAAAGCTCAGGGCGAGCTACGAGGTGACCCGCGCCATCGAGCTCGGAACCAGCATCACCGCGCTTTGCAGCAAGATTCTCGAGGTTGCATTTCGCCTGGTGCCCGCCGACCGCGGAGTCGTGCTTCTACACAACGAACAGAACGTTCTAGAACCCGTGTCGGTGCGATCGGCTGAGGACGCCGACCCGAACCAGGAGGTCGTTGTCAGCAAAACCGTTCTCGATACGGTAGTTCGCGAGAAACAAGCGGTGCTGTCACACGACGCTTCCGCCGACGCTCGATTTCAAAGCGCGCAGTCGGTCATCATGCAAGGCATTCGCTCGACGATGTGCGTCCCCTTGCTCCAGGGCGAGGCTGTCTTGGGCGTCATGATGCTCGACTCGAAGCTCACGACCCACGCGTTCACCGAAAAAGATCTGGCGCTCTTCGAAACCGTGGCAAGCCAGGCGGCCATCGCGGTCCAGAACACCCTCTTCGCGAAACGCATCGAGCAAGAGGCCGTCATGCGCGAACGCTTTCGACGGCTGCTCTCGCCGGCCATTGCCGAGCAGGTACTGTCGGGACAGCTCGAGGTGACCAAGGGCGGCGAGCTTCGCGAAACGACCGTCTTATTCGCCGACATTCGCGGCTTCACCAGCATGAGCGAGTCGCACGAGCCCCGAATCGTGGTGGACGCGCTCAACGAATACTTCGAACGCATGGTCGAGATCGTATTCCGGTACGAAGGAACGCTCGACAAGTTCATCGGCGACGAGATGATGGTGCTCTTCGGTTCTCCGGTTGCGCACGACGACGACCCCGACCGCGCGGTGCGCGCGGCCCTCGAAATGCAAAACACGCTCTCCGAGCTCAATGCGCGACACGAGGTGCAGGACCTGCCTCCCTTTGAAATTGGAATCGGAATCAACACGGGGGAGGTGGTTGCCGGGTACATAGGAAGCAGCCAGGCGCTCGAGTACACCGTCATCGGTGACCCGGTGAACACCGGCGCCAGGCTCTGCTCGTTGGCCAAGCCGGGACAGACTTTGCTGAGCCAAGGCACCATCGAGAAGCTCACCGGCAGCTTCGCATTCGAAGAGCTCCCGGAGGAGAAGGTGAAGGGCAAAGCGAAGCCGATTCGTGTCTTCGAGGTCATCGGCTGCGCCGATCCCGAGTGAGCAACCCGGAGCTTGCCGCGCCCGACAGATATGCGAAGCAGCAGGGGAATGGCCCACCTGGAATTCGAAGCGCCCTTGGTCGAGCTCGAGGAGCGGATCGCCGCTCTCAAGGCGCTCACCGAGGCCGGTGCTCCTGAGGCGGAGTCGATCGACGGTGAGATCCATACCCTCGAGGCCCAGGCGGAGCGTCTGCAGCGCGAGCTCTACGCGGATCTCGACGTCTGGAAGAAGGTCCAGCTCAGCCGGCATCCGGACCGGCCGTACTTCCGGGACTACGTCGAGCTGCTCTTCGAGGACTTCGTCGAGCTGCACGGCGACCGTACGTTTCGCGACGATCCTGCGATCATTGCTGGCTTTGCGCGCTTCGAAGGCGAAATCATTGCGATTGTAGGCCACCAGAAAGGTCGAACCGCCAAGGACAAAGCGCACCGGAACTTCGGCATGGCGCATCCCGAGGGCTATCGGAAGTCGATCCGCGTCATGCAGCTCGCCGAGCAGGCCGAGCGACCCGTCTTCACCTTCATCGACACCCCTGGGGCGTATCCGGGGCTCGGCGCCGAAGAGCGCGGCCAGTCCGAGGCGATCGGCCGCTCGATCGAGGTCATGAGCGGACTGCGCGTTCCCGTGCTCACGACGATCATCGGGGAGGGCGGCTCCGGAGGGGCGCTCGCCATCGGCGTGGCGAATCGGGTGCTGATGTTCGAGTACGCGACGTATAGCGTGATCACCCCCGAGGGCTGCGCCTCGATTCTTTGGCGGGACGCGGCCCGAGTAGCCGACGCCGCCGAA
This sequence comes from Deltaproteobacteria bacterium, assembly GCA_004283055.1. GTDB lineage: Bacteria > Myxococcota_A > Polyangia > Polyangiales > Houyiibacteriaceae > SG8-38. The sequence continues at coordinate 4,177 of SHLP01000152.1, read as the reverse complement.
CAGCTTCGGCTACTTGCGAGCGACGCGAAGCGCCTCGGCGTGGTCGACGAGGTGGTCCCCGAGCCCGCAGGGGGAGCGCATCGAAAGCCCGAAACGGCGGCTGAGTCGCTCCGAGAGCGCCTCCGCCATCACCTGAGCGGATTGCGCGGACTTTCCCGAGAAGAGCTGGTCTCCGAGCGATATCAGCGATTTCGCGCACTTGGGACCTGGCGGTAGACCACGCCTTTTTTGACGTCCGTCCGCTGGCTTACCTACGATTCATCTGCGGGATTATGCCGTGAAGACGCTCTTCGCAGTGGCCAGTGTATCGACCTTGATCGGGTGCAGCTCGATGGGAGCGCATGCGAACGCCCGGACTGCGTCCGATGAAGCCGCGCGCGCAGCGGAGCTGACCGCGCTCCGGGTGCAGTTCGAAGAGCAGGAGCAAGAGCTTCGTACGGTTCGCGGCCAGCTCGCTCTGGCGCGCGCCGAGGTGCAGGAGCTCGAGGGAGACAAGAGCCTTGCGTCGGAGCGCTCGAGCAGAGGCGGACGCGACGTCGGCCTTCCGTGGGCAAGCGACGGGCAGGGGGAGCTTTCGATGGAGCCGGTCCTTCGAATCGATGGCGAGGTTGTCGACGAGCGTTTGCCTACGACGGCGGAGATCCCGGAGATGCCCGACTTCGTGGAGCCCTTGCCGGCCGCGGCCAGCCCGCGCGAAGAGGTAAACGTCGACGGATACCGCCGTGCGCTGAGCTTGATCCGGGAGCAGCGGTTCGACGAGGCTCTTCAGGAGCTCGACGCGTTTGCCTCGGCGCACCCGAGTCACCCGTACACCGACAACGCGCTGTTTTGGAGCGGCGAGATTCACTACTTGCGCCACGACTACGATCGCGCGCTCGCGTACTTTCAAAGGATCGAGAAGCTGCACTCCTGGGAGAACAAGGCTCCGGATGCGCTGTACAGGATCGGGCAAATCTATCTGAGACGCGGTGATACTGCTCGTGCTCAGGCTTACTTCGACAAGGTCAGGGAGCAGTTCCCGAATACCGCGGCGGCGCGGTTGGCGCTGCGGGAGGACGCATCATGAAACTGGTGGGATGGACGAGCCTGGTGGCTGTGCTGATGGCGGGCACGGCAATCGCACAGGGCGGTGAAGAACAGGAAACGGCCGAGGCACGCGTGCGCGTGCCGTCGGACGTGCCGAATTCGCACACGGTCAAAGAGGGCGACACACTCTGGGACATCACGCAGACCTATTACGGCGACCCTTATCGGTGGCCGCAGGTCTGGTCGTACAACCCCGAGATCACCAACCCGCATTGGATTTACCCCGACGGGACCGTTCAGCTTCGCCCGGGCGATGGCTCGGAGGTCGAGATAGCGCCCCGCGGCTTCACGCGGACCAAGTTTCGACCGTCCACCACGCACGCAGTCTACCAGGCGGAGTACGGGTTTCTGAACGAGAACGTGCTCGAGGACGCGGGCTACATCATCGGCGCCAAAGAAGAGCAGATGATGATGGTCGACACCGACGTGGTGTACGTCCGGTTCGACAAAGGCGTGGAGCCTGAGATAGGCCGCACCTACACGGTGTACCGGACGATCGAAAAGGCCGAGCGTGAGTCCTGGGAACGGGGCAAGCTGGTGCGCCTTCTCGGCCAGGTAAGGCTCGACGATTACGACGAGAAGAGCCAGGTCGGTCACGCCGTCGTGACGAACGCGCTCGAAGGTCTGGAGCGCGGCTTTCGGCTCGCGCCGCTCGAGCGGGAATTCTACTGGGTCGACGTCGTGCCCGCTGAACGGCCGCTCCGCGCCACCGTCGTAGCGAGCCTCTACCCGCGCAAGCTACCGTCGACCAATCAGATCGTCTTCGTGAACGTGGGGGAAGAGCAGGGCGTCGTCCTCGGAAACCGCTTCTACGTGGTCCGCAGAGGCGACGAGTGGCGTAGAAGCTCCGAGGGCAGTATCGGCCGCGAAGTCGAGACGACGGTCCCCTTGCCGGACGAACCTCGGCGATACCCCTGGGAAGTCATTGCGATCGGACGGGCCGTCAATGTGCAGCCGGGGACCACCGCAATCCTACTCGAGCGGGCCACGCGGGCCGTTCGCATGGGCGATCGGGCGGAATTGCGCCAGGGGGAATAGAGCCCGCGCAAAGGTCGTTGCTTCCATGCCCCGCTTTGGGAGACTATCGACCAAGAATGGCTTCAGACGGCGACCGAGACGGAACGGAAGCGCTGCGACTGCAAAATGTGGTCGAGCGCGAGCGGGCCAAGCTGCGCGCGCTGCAGGACATCAGCGCGGCCCTCGGTTCGACGCTCGACCTCGGCGAGCTGCTGGATATGATTCTCCACCGAATCTCGGAGCTCATGGAAGCGGACCGGTCGACGCTCTATCTGCTCGATGAGGAGACCGACGAGCTCTGGTCCAAAGTCGTCACGGGCGACGAGGTTCACGAGATTCGCCTCAAACCGGGTGAGGGGCTCGCCGGAGCGGTAGCAAGCACGGGTCGGCCGCTCAACATCAAGGACGCCTACCAGGACGTACGCTTCGACGCGGCCTGGGACCGCGAAACAGGCTACCGAACGCGCTCGACGCTCTGCGTGCCGATGAAGAACCAGCACGGTCGCACCATTGGCGTCGTCCAGGTGCTCAACAAGCATGAGGGGCACTTCACCGTCGCCGATGAGGCCTTACTGACGGCGCTCGCGAGCCACGCCGCCGTATCGATCGAGAACTCCAAGCTCTTTCTCTCGGTGGTCGGCAAGAACATCGAGCTGCTCGACACCAAGGAAAAGCTCGAGAAGAAGATCCGCGAGCTGGACGTCCTGTTCGAGATCACCCAGGTCGCGGCGAGTGCGATGGAGCTCGACGACCTGTTGACCGGTGTGCTCGCGCGAACCATGCGCGCCACCGACGCCGAGGCCGCGTCCATTTTGCTCGCGGATGAATACACCGGAGACCTGACCTTTCGCGCGGCGGTCGGGGGTGAGCCGGACCGCGTCAAGAGAATGAAGATCAAAGCGGGTCAGGGGATCTCCGGCTGGGTTGCTGAAAACGGACGGCCGCAAATCGTCAACGAGGTGGCGGCCGATCCGCGGCACTCGGCGCACATCTCGGACGAGGTCGGCTACCATCCGAAGTCGGTTCTCTGCGTTCCCCTCCGTTGGGACGACGGCTCCGGCGCCCTGCAGCTTCTGAACAAGTCCGGCGGCCGGGCCCCTTTCATCGACGACGACCTCAAGATGGCCACGGTGATAGCGGGGCATCTATCGACCGCGATCGCCCAAGCGCAGTCACGCGCGCAGAAGGCGCGCCAAGAGCGACTAACCACGCTCGGCCGGTTCCTCTCCAGCATGCTGCACGATTTGAAGACCCCGCTGACGGTCATCTCCGGATACACGCAGATGCTGGTCCAAGAGGGCGAGGAAGACGAGCGGCGCGCGCTCGCCGATTCGGTTCGGCGCCAGGTCAAGCTTCTGACCACCATGATGGGCGAGACCTTGGCCTTCGCGAAGGGCGAGCGACGGATTCTGATTCGGAGGGTGTACCTGCACACCTTCTTCGAAGACCTCGCCGAGCAGCTCAAGCCCGAGCTCGCCGAACGAGGCATCCGCCTCGAGCTCGCCCTGGGCGATCGCGGCATCGCCCACTTCGACGAGGAGAAGATGCAGCGCGTCTTTCACAACCTCGCTCGCAACGCGGCAGAGGCAATCAGCGATCGAGGAGGTGTTTGCCGCCTGGAGGTCGAGCGCGCCGAAAGCGGCGACCTGGTCTTGACCTTCGCCGACGACGGCCCCGGCGTCTCCGAAGAGATTCGCGGACGCCTGTTCGAGTCGTTTACGACGCACGGCAAGAAGGGCGGCACCGGCCTGGGCCTGGCCATCGTGCAGAGCATCGTGGAGGACCACGGCGGGACGGTGACGGTGGACAGCGAACCGGGGCGAACCGCGTTTTCGATCATGCTGCCTCAGCCACAGCCGAGAAGCAGCGCACGGCCGGAAGCGGCGGAGTAGCGATACCGGGGCGCGGAAAAAAGTCGCGACGCGGGCCTGCGTCGAACGGCTCGGCTTGCAAATCTGCTCGGTAGGACTTGGAGGCGGGGACCAGGCAAGCCTCGCCTCGGCGCGCGCGCCAATCCGAGGTGGTTGCTGTCTTGCGGATTGTCACTTGCGACGTCGACTCCGACCCCCATCGC
>SHLP01000151.1 GCA_004283055.1 Deltaproteobacteria bacterium | reverse complement strand
AGCATGGCCACGTAGGTCGTCTCGCTGAAGCCCAAGAAGAGCTTGATGTCCAACTTGAGCTCCGCTGCGCTGGTCGGCGGCGCTGCCAAGTGAAGCGCCAGCAGTAGAGCGAAGAGCGGGAGAAGGAGGAGCTTCCTCATGATAATGGTGCGATGAGGTGCGGTCCCGATGGGCTAAGCCGAGTGGCCCAGGAAGACGAACCGGTATACGAATAACTCGTGGCCCGCCAGCAGACAATCTTCGAGGGCGCGACTCAGGAGGGCATCGATGGCGCAGGAACGCATTCCAGACGAGATGACCGCAGTCGTTTTACACGCATGCGAGGGTCCAGGAGGCCTTCGCGTCGAACGGCGCCCCGTCCCGAGCCCGGGGAGAGACGAGGTGCTCGTGAAGATGGCCGCTTCACCCATCAATCCCTCGGACCTTGCGGTCTTGCACGGCCGATATGGTTTCAGACCCAAGCCGCCCTTCGTCCCGGGCGGGGAAGGCTCGGGCACGGTCGTTGCGGTCGGCCCCGGAGCGATGGGTAGGTACTTCCAAGGTACCCGAGTGGCATGCCTTTGGGATGGCAAGCGCGACGGTGCCTGGGCGCAATACATGGTCGTGTCGACGAAGGGCGGGGCGCTTCCTCTGCGCGAGTCGGTGAGCCTCGAGCAAGGGGCCACCTCCGTGATCAATCCCCTCGCGGCGAGCGCGTTCATCGAAATCGCAAAGAAGGGCGGTCACGAAGCGATCGTGCTCTCGGCTGCTGCGAGCTCCCTCGGGCGCATGGTCAATCGTCTGGCGTCCGGTGAAGGGATTGACGTGATCAACGTCGTGCGCCGGGACGCGCAGGTCGAGCTACTACGGCAGCAGGGAGCCTCCATCGTCCTCAACAGCAGCGATTCCGGCTTTGACGAGGCACTCCGCGACGCCTGTCATCAGTGCGACGCTCACTTGGCCTTCGATGCCGTCGCCGGGGAGCTGACAGCGCGGCTGCTTCGAGCGCTACCATCTCATGGCAAGGTCACGGTATTTGGCGCTCTTTCCTTCGAGCCTCCCCAGGTGCCGCTCGGTCAGCTGATCTTCGAGAACAAGTCCGTGGACGGGTTCTGGCTCGGCCCCTTCATCAGCAGCAAGAACCTGGTGCAGACCATGCTGATGTGGCGCCGTGCACAGAAGCTGCTTTCCACCGATCTGAAAAGCGACATTCGGGCGGAGTACCCTCTCGAAGACGCGCCGAGAGCGGTAGCGGAGTACGTCAGCCAAATGACCCGCGGCAAGGTTCTCCTCAGGCCGAACGAATGAGTGCTTCGCGACCGGCGCGCTCGCTTCGCCACAGGGTGGCTGCCTGGATCTACACCGGCATCGCGCTCCCCAGCCTGGCACTCGGCGCGATCTACCTCTTCCGCCCCACCTTCATGCCGTATCACGCGGTTGCGTTGGGCAAGGAGTGGGCAGAGCTCGACACCGCGACGCAGGTGCTGATCAAGGCTCTCATGGAAGTCGCCGGCGCCGGCTGGCTGGCGCTCGGAACGCTGATGCTGCTCCTCGTTGCGTTTCCGATTCGCCGCGGCGAGCGCTGGGCACGATGGGCTGCGCCTAGCGCGTCGCTCTTGTTCTACGTGCCGACGCTCCTCGCCACCCTGAGCGTGTTTCAACAAACCCCAGCCTCGCCGCCTTGGCGCGCCAACCTCGGCATGTGCGTGGCGACGGTCATCGCCCTCTTACTCGACGCGCCTTGGCAACGCAGCTCTACGTCTCGGCGAGCACCCTGAACTGCGTGAACTCGCCTCCCTCCGCAGCTACGAGGCGCTCGCGCAGAACGGAGCCGAGCGCGAGCGCGGGAGTGAGCACGCCTCCACCGGGTGGAGCCTCTTGTTGACCGAGCGCGAGGCAGAGCGCGACCTCGCCTGGATCGCCGCGCCCCTGCACATCGACCATCGCTGTGTAGTCACCGCTGGCCGATGTCGCCTTCAGCGCGACGCGGAACTTGCCGGCACGCTGCAACCATTTGGGTGGGCCCTGACCTGGCCTCGGCGAGAGCGGAATCGGAGCCCCGACGAAGTACCCGAAACCGCGGCTCAGCCACAGCCAACCAGCCTTCAACCCAGCGCCCACAGAGATGCCTTCGGCGTAGGAGCAGGGTAGGCGCCCACTGAGCGCCCAAGTCGGAGGGGACGCTGTCGATCCCAGCGGCGTGCACTGAGCTTGTCCGGGTTGCGGCCGGCGATCGCCCAAGAGAATCGACTGCCCTCCGGATACCGAGCGCGGAAACCGCGCCGACGACAAGCTCTCCAAGACGGCGATGGAAGACCGCAAACGGGAGGGTTACTTCTGATCGCCGCTTGCGATCTCTCGCATCAGGCGACCGGCACCCACGCGCCTCCGTCATACCTCAGGCGCGAATGCCCGTCGTCCGCCAGGGCGAATAGGTAGATCCACTCGTTCTCGACGAGCTCTGCGACGCTCTCGTGTTTTTCGAGCACTCGCTCGAGCTGCTCCGTCGGAGCCTCGATGAAGACATTGAGGCGCAGCGGCTCGTGAATGAATCGCTTTCCGTCGTGTACCGACTGCCACGATAGACCCGTCTGCAGGTCGCCTCCGTTGCCCTGGAGAACCCCGATGGTACCCACGACGTTGTGCAGGACTTTGTTCCCGCAACCGAACGCGGCGGTGTTCACGGCCGAACCGTAGTACTGCAGGTTGATCCAGCTCGCGACGACCATCGGTGCGGTCATGATCAGCTCGAGAACGCTGAAATCCTCGTCTTGTCTCCAGTCGTAGTCGTGCAGGAACGCTCGACCGTCGAGGTCGACGTGGCGCGTCCGCGCGCGAGGGGCTGCAATGAATGCCGCGTTCCCGGCGAGCCCCCACTCGGGCCGAGGCTGCGACCAGTCCCGACTTCTCCGCGAGATGAGCGTGTCGGCATCCGCCGGATTGGGGACGCCGAGCAGCGACGAGCGCTCTGCCCGCGCGAGGGACGAGGCCTCGGACAGCCATTGCTCGAGCTCCTTCAGGTCCTCGGCGTGCGTCTCGGGAATGTGCTCTCGGTCGAAGATCGAAATCTCGTCCGTCGTCGTGTCGTGCAGACAGCCAAGAAACCAGGTGTCGGCCGTGATGGTGATCCCGCGTTCGGCGAGACCGGCTCGGACGTCCGGGTCGTTGAGAATCATCGCCGCCACGCGCGCGTTGGGCTCTCCCGCGTTGCCCCCGCATGCGCCGCAGTCGAGACCCGACGCGTGTGGGTTGTTGACGGTGGTGCTGCCATGCCCCGCGAGCATCACGAGCCTCGCGAAGCCGCTTCGCAGCGACATCGCCTTCAAGACCCCCTCTGCCATGTCGATCCGCTGGGTTTCGCTGAAGCCCGTGGTTCTGCCTCCCGCCTCTGCGTGCGCGATGTCCGGTCCCGTGCGCGGGAGCACCTTGTCGTCGAGGCCGTCCGCGCTCGGGTGCTTCACGGTCCGCGTCGCGCCGAGAGCATCGCTCGCAAGCTTCGGCGCAAAGGTGAGCCCTGCGGTTTCGACGTAGACGAATGAGGACACCGCCGAGCTCTTGAAGGACTTCCAAGCCTTGGCGGCTCTTCGGCGAAGCAGCCGAAGCCCCAGGATTTCGGTCTTCTCGTCTTCATCGGCGCCGGCTACCGTCTCGTGCACGACGAACTTGGGCTTGAGCAAGACCGGGCACTGTGCGGTCCCCGCCTGCTGACCGATGGGTACGTACTCGATCGGGAAGCCGAAGAACCCGGCAAAGCCGATCGTCTGGACGTCGGGCGCAACCCGTTCCAAGGCGCGTCGAAAGACTTCGGAGCGAACATCGATGCAGAAGGCGGCCTGCAGAGGCTTGCGCAAAACGACGGCCTCGGGTTCGGGAGCTGGGGCCGCCAGTTTGCCCAAGAGCTCGCGTTGGAAGGACGCATCGAAGGCTGCTTGCAAAACCGAATCGACCAAGAGCTCGGGGTCCGGCTCGTTCGATAGCTGCCCGTCGACCATGGCGACAGACGCGTCGACCCAGGCACCGCGGAACGCATCGTCGTCGTTGAGCATGAAAACCGCGTAGTCCCAGGCTAGCCGGACTGCGAGGAGCTCGATCACCGTGTCGCTCTTCTCTCCGTCGAGCTCCTTCGACCAGCCGAGGTACCTCGCATATGCGGCCCAGCCGCGAATCCCGAAAAGAACGCGGAAGAAATACGCGTCTAGTGCCCTCTTGGGGAGCGCGAGGGTCTCGACGATGTGGGTGATTGCTGAGATCGGCTCGTCGGGAAGCGTCGCAATGACTTTCCGAAAGCCCTTGAAGCCGAGCACTTCGGGGGAGCGATCGATTTCGGACGCAGCCCGCCAGGCTCGGTAGAGCGGCATCGAGCGCCAAGGCATCCGCCACGCCGCCTGCCCTTCGTCCCAGTACGCCGAGCACCACTTCGAGATCTGCTCGGTGATCTCCGCGGACGCCCGAGTCCCATGCGCCGCATCGAGCACGTCGGCCGCGGTAAACGCGCTGGGCTCCGCATACGACTCTTCGGCCGCGATGCGAGACTTCCAGTCGGCGAGCACGCTGTCGTCGACGGGCTCCTCACCTTGCTGCGCTCCGCTGATTGCCGTTCGGAGGTCTGCATCGGTGATTCGGCCCGACGCGATGAGCTCGCGATAGAACGCGCGCGGCATCAGCATGTCAGCCCCTGCGACCCGCTTCATGACGTTGCAGGCTTCTTCGAACTGCTTCCCGGCGAGCGAGAGGAACGGGTTGACGGCCACGAAGCTCTGTAGCGGCCAGAGCGGGGCAATTCGGGTGCGCGCCTCATCGAGCGCGGCGTCGAGCCCCTCGAGTGGCCGCAGAGCTTCGTGTTCTGACTCGAGCTGCTGTCTGGCGGCCACTCGTGTCCCTTCGAGGTCTGTTGCGATTGCGAGTTCCTGGCTCATGCGTTCACTCCCTTCGGTGTAGCGGCCGCGTCGACGGGCCAGAGTCGCTGAACCAATCGATTGGTTGCAGCGTTCACGTAGAATCCGTTGAACAAGTGCACGTACATCGCCCTCCAACGGGCGTCGTGCATTCGGTAAGGCATGGTGTTTTGAAGAACGGTCACCGCGCCGAACATCACGATCACCAGGCCGACGATCGCGAGATCAAACGGGCCCCGCACGGAGCCCTTCGGCGGCAAGACGCCAGTCATCAGCTGCTCGAATCCGAGCTGTAGCGTGAAGTACGCCACGGCGACTCCCGCCGCGAGCCCGATGCCCCGCACGACGACGAAGAAGCTCGGCCGTTCGTCGATCGCGTTTGCCACGAGGTGGGTGACGCCCATCACGAGAATCGCTCCGAGTGCGAAGACACCGGGTGCCTGCGTCAACGATGCCCCGAAGGCTATGCTCACCGCCCAGGTGAGGCCGACCGCACCCGCGAGCGCCACACCGAGGCGAGCTGGGTGTGGTTTTCCGTTCGGCTGGGCCACCCAGGAGCCGCGCGAAAGGTCGATGACGCTTCCCGACGATAGAAACGCGTGGGCCTTGTAAAGCGAATGCGCGACGATGTGGAGCGTGGCGGCTGAAAAAGCCCCGAGCCCGCACTGCAGCATCATGAAGCCCATCTGCGAAATGGTGGACCAGGCGAGGGACACTTTGACGCTGGTCTGCGTGAGCATGACCACGGAGCCCACCAGCGCGGTGAAGCCGCCGACGACCGCGAGCATTTGGAGCGCTGGCACGGAGAGGGAGACGATGTCGCTCAGACGCAAGATGAGGAACCCACCGCCGTTGATGATGCCCGCGTGAAGAAGCGCGGAGACTGGCGTCGGGGTTTCCATCACCTCGGTCAGCCAGCCGTGGAACGGAAACTGAGCGGACTTCATCATCGCGCCTACCACGAGGAGCATGGCAACCCAGTGGAGGCTTCCCGCTACCGCGCCGGACTCGCGCATGCCGTCTGCAGCGGCAAACATCGTTGCGAAATCGAGGCTTCCAAACAGCTGGTAGAGCAGGACCATCGCACCGATGAGCGAGATGTCGCCGAGACGGCTGGCGATGAACTTCTTGCGCGCGGCGAGGCGTGCGGCGCGACGGTCGCCGTAGAAAAGGAGGAGCTGGTGCAAGGAGAGGCTGGTCGCCACCCAAGCGAGGGTGAACTGCAGGAGGTTTCCGGAAATCGTCAGCGTCAACACGGCCGCGAGCGTCAGGCACAGCCATTTGATGAAGCGGCCCTGCGCGGGGTCCCCGTCGAGGTAGTTCCTGCTGTAATCGATGACGATGACCGCGACGAACGCGACCAGGAGTGACATGACCGCGGAAAGCGCATCGTAGTAGACGGTGAAGCCCACCCCCGCGGCGCCCAAGGCGAGGCCGCGCGCTGGCGCGGCGGTGTCTGCGATGAAGTAGGCCGTGGCCGAGACCAGAGCGGCCGCCAAGGAAGCCGCAGCGGCGAAACGGGCCGCGCCGAGCATCGCTTTGGGCCGGCGGTTGGCCGCCCCGGAGGGCACGAGGCCCACCGCCAAAAGGGCGAAAGGTGCGAAAGCGATGATTGAAACGGTCAGCGTCGGCATGGTCTCCTCCGTTTGTTCACGGCTTTTTCTACGGCTCGGCCTCCCTTCTGTAAAATACAAAGATTGAAAAAATTCGTTCTGTTTTATATATGTAATGCGTGAACGATCTCAACTACCACCACCTCCGCTACTTCTGGGCGGTTGCCCATGAGGGGAAGCTCACGCTGGCGGCCGAGCGCCTGAACGTGTCTCAGTCGGCGCTTTCGGTGCAGGTGAAGAAGCTCGAGGACAGGCTCGGCACGCCGCTGTTCGAACGCGAGGGGCGAGGTCTTCGGCTCACCGAAGCGGGTCGCATTGCGCTCGACTACGCCGATACCGTCTTCGAGGCTGGGGAAGAGCTCGTGAGCACGTTGCGCGGTCGAGGCGGAGCTACGCGACGCGCACTTCGCGTCGGCGCGATCACGACGCTCTCCAGGAACTTCCAACTATCGATTTTGACGCCGCTCATCAAGCGAAGCGATGTCGAGATCATCGTTCGGTCGGGTACGATGCGCGAGCTTCTCTCTCAGCTCGAGGCGCACGAGGTCGACCTCGTCCTCGCTAATCAGCCCGCGAAACGCGACGCGAAGACGCCGTGGCACAGCCACTTGCTTCAAGAACAGCGTGTGAGCCTAGTAGGGCGGCCCTCGTCGGTCGACGAGCCTTTTCGCTTTCCGGACGACGTCCCGCGATACCCGATTCTGCTGCCGAGTCTCGACAGCGACGTGCGGGTGACGTTCGATCGCGTGCTCGAGCTTGCGGGCGTTCGCCCCACCATCCTCGCCGAAGTCGACGACATGGCAATGCTGCGCTTGCTCGCTCGCGACAGCACCGGCATTACGCTAGTCCCACCCGTCGTCGTGAGAGATGAGCTTCGCACGGGGGTGCTCGTGGAGCTGTGCCAAGTTCCAGACATCACCGAGAAGTTTTATGCGATCACGCAAAGCCGGCGATTCCCCAACCCGCTTGTGCGCGAGGTTCTCACCACGCCCGCGAAGTCACTCAAACGCTAGGCCGGCTAGGGGCGGACGCCTTGGATGACCCTTGGAATTTCGCCACCGAAAATCATCCTGAGCGCGGCCGGAGCATCGTAGCGGTGCCGCTCGAGCGCGGATTCGAGGACCTCGAGCTCCACCGGAGCGTTGCAGATTCCGTGCAGGTACCGAGCCAGGGACGAGGGGGCGTTGTTCCGGGAGCGCGGCTGCAGCTCATGTTCGAAGCGCTGGAGCTGAGAGGCGAATCCGATGTTGGGAAGGACTTGGATCCGCTTCGAGCGGACTCGACATAGGGCATCGAAGAAACTCATGCCCTCGGTTTTCATCAGCAAGGCGATGGCGAGGGTTGCGGATCGACTGACGCCGACTTCACAGTGGACGAACAGCTTGGCCTCCGAATCACTGCTCGTTGCAGCTGCCGCGAATTCGAAGAACGACGAGAACGACTTCGAGATATCCTGATGCATTCCGTCGTGGACCCCGAGAAACAGATGATCGAAGTCCTGCTGCAAGAACGCCACTTGCGAACGTTCATTCTCCCTCAGGCAGCTCACGACATGGGTGACTCCGGCCCCCTTCAGCTCATGAACCCGCTCTTGGTTTGGCCGAGCGCCGAGATACAGAGTCGGCGTGATTTGACTGCAGAAGCTTTCACGCAGGTCTACGGAGAAATCCAGTCCGAGCCCGAGGCTCGAGAGCACGCGGTCCGCGAGCTTACCGAGCGCGGCTTTCATCGGGCGGTCTCGTTGCAGGGGGTCGCATTGCGGGTCGGAGCACCGCACTTTCGTTTCGTGAACATCAGAAACCGTGGTCGTTCCTCTGAAGCTTCATGCGCTCGAGGGGAGTGAGTGCAACAAAAGTACTCTGAAAGGCGCTCTCGCGCAGCCTGCAGGGGCTGCCATACTGCCGGGTCCCAGGAGGTAAAGAATGAAAATCGTCATCACTGGCGCCACAGCGGGCATTGGACTCGCCTGCGCGCGCGCGTTTTGCGGAGAAGGCCACCGCGTCATTGGGGTCGCTCGCGGTGAGCAAACCCTCAACGAGCTTGCAGGGGAGCTCGAAGGCTTCACCGGCATCGCGTGCGACATCTCCGATGACGCGAGTGTCGCTGCGCTGGGCTCGCGCATCGCGGATGCGGTGGGAGACCGAACGGTCGACGTGCTGATCAACAACGCCGGCTACGGCGCCGCAGGGCCCGTCGAGCTGGTCGATATCAAGGAGTGGAGGGCGCAGTTTGACGTCAACGTGTTTGGGACAGTCGCGGTAACGCAGGTCGTGTTGCCGTTTCTCCGCAACTCGACTCGTCCCCGTATCATCAACGTCTCGTCCGTGGCGGGTAGGGTGTACGTGCCGTTCTTTGGGCCCTACTATTCATCGAAGCACGCGCTCGAGTGCATCTCGGACGTCTTGAGAATGGAGCTCAGCGACCAAGGCATCGACGTGACCCTGGTCGAGCCCGGCGCGGTGCAAACGGGTTTCCAAGACCACGAAGACGCGATGCTCGAGCGCTACGCGAGCCAATCCGAGCTCTATCGAAAGAGCATCGGCCGCGTCGTCGCGTGGCACAGGGCGCTGGCGGACGACGGCGTTCAACCGGAGGTCATCGTCGAAACCATTCAGGCGGCCGTGCGCGCCGAAAAACCCAAGGCACGCTATGTCGTCCCCAAGCTCCCGCCAGTCGCCTTCATCGCCCTCGCG
>SHLP01000150.1 GCA_004283055.1 Deltaproteobacteria bacterium | reverse complement strand
GAGCCCATGAGCCCGGACGGTCTTTTACCAGCGGCCACGCGCTCGCTGCGTTGTCCCGATTGCCGAGCCTGATGTCCTCGAACATCGCCTCGATGATGTTCATGGGCAGGAGCACCCTTGCGAATTCCGGAGTCACGCTCCCCGACTCGTGGAACTCGACAACCCGTTGGATCGCGATGTCGATCGATAGGACTTTCGCACGCTCGAACACGATCAAGTGCTCTTTCATATCCTCCGCGCGTCGGGCTTTCAGCCAGATCTCTCTGCAGGCGTGGATGAGTCTCCAGTCGTTGCGCATGGCCTGGGTCAGGCGTTCGAGTAGCAGCCCGTATGTCAGCACCGAGGGCAGAACCGCCGCTCCCTCTGTTTGAACCTTGTGAAACAGGCGATCGAAAGCCTCGCCTTTGGCCCGATCGAGAAACTCGACGAGGTACGGGTTCGCGTCAACGCAGCGCGCCGCCTCGTCGACGAGCACTAGCGCGTCGTCCGTGCAGAGGTCCTCGCCCGAGAGCCAGTCGCCGAGTGCCGCCAATGGCTCTGCTTGCCACCGGCCTGCGTCGTCGATCAAGCGAAGCTGAACGAGATGCCGCCCGATCAACTCGGTGATTTGGTCACGGCGCAGCCCCGCGATGACTTCCTTGATGCGCTCGGCAATGCTCGTTGCCACCGAAATGGTCGATTCGCTCTGCATTACTCAACTCTGCTCTTCCGGAGGAAGAGCCTAGGCTTCGATGGCGGGCGCGTTCTTCATCACGAACTGAACGAAGCGCGACCGCACCTGATCGGAAGCGAGCGCCCGCTCGGCCGGAGGCAGCTTCGTGATCGCCCGCACGGCATGGTTGAGGAACGCTGCGCCGCGGCTCTCGCTCTCGTCGAAGAGCAGGTCGGCCAGACGGCCGCGCTCGACCATCTGGCGTACGACCCGCTCGATCGTGTTTTCGGGCACGTGGCTCGGGTGCTCCCGTCGCTCCATGTTGATCGCGTGCTGCTTGCAGGTCGTGGCGCAAACGCCGCAGCCGATGCAGAGCTCCGAATCGAAGACGGCGCGCAGCTCGTTCTTGCGCTGCCCTCCGGCGCGCGCTGGTTTCATCGTGATCGCCGCGACCGGGCATGCCCGAGAGCATCGCGAGCAGCCCTTGCAGTCGTCGGGGTGGTACGCCGGCTCGAAGCCGCTCGGGTTGACCGCATTGAGCCCGAAGTCGTTGATGCTCGTGAGCTGGCCGCAGCAACACGCGCAGCAGTTGCACACGTAGGCTGGCTCGTTCTTCACGTTGTCCGCGATTTGAACGAGGCCGAGCTTCCGCGCCTTTTTGACGATGCTGAGCGCCTCTTGCTTGTCGATCGGACGGCCGAAGCCACGCCGAACGACGAAGTTCGCGCCGCCGTTGAGCGACAGACAGATCTCTTGCGGAACGTCGCAGGCCTTGCCCAAGTGCTCGGCCTTGTGACGGCAGTAGCAGTGCGAGACCGCAATCCGTTCGGATTCTTCGATGAGCCGGGTCGTGCGTTCCCAGTCGAGCACTTCGGGAATGCCCTGAGACAAGACGTCTTCGTGCACCATCGCTCGTCCGACGACGGTGTCATTGCCGAACACCTCGCGCGCGAAAGTGTCGTCGCCGTGCATGTAGGCGTCCATGGCCTTCGCGACAGCCAGCTTGTCGAACATGTCGTGCGCGCGCATCATCGAGAACTCGAAGAAGCCAACGACCGGTGGCGCAAGGAGGTACTTGGCCTCGCCTGTCTTCGGGCTGACCAGGTCCATGATCAAGCCCTTGTCGCACAGCGGCTCGAGCTTCTGCTTCAGCTTCTCTTCGGGCATGTTGTAGCGCCGGGCCAAGCGGCGAAGCGACGTGGGTACCATCGGCATTCGTGACGCCAGCTCGGCCTCCTCCGGCGTGTACATGAGCTCGAGTAGCTCACGCCAACCTTCGAGAGCGCGCTGATCCTCCGGCCTTGGCATGGCGACCGCGTGATGGTCGAGGCGGTCCATCAGCGCCCGATACTCCTGCTTGAGTTGACTCATGTGTCCCATGGCGGACCTCCGCCTACAAATGCATGCGATCCTCGTACCATCGTCCGGCATCGCTGGATCTACCGATAACGCCGGGAAATGAGGCGTTGGCGTTGCCGGCAGCTCCCACGAACGCGAAGGATCTGCGCCACATGCCCCGAAACACGCAAGTCGTGCGCCGACGTTCGGAGGCTTACCAGTTGACCGCGACCGGACCCAGCGGCGGCTGGTCACCGTTCTTCGATCGGCGCGAAAGAAGGACGCCCGCGGTGATGCCACCCGCGACCACAACGGCGCTGGCGGCGACGATCCACGGCCACTTCTTCTTTTTGGCCTTACGGCCGTCGTCTCTTGGAGTGTGCCGGGGCATTTCGAAACGGCGTGCCGACGCAGAGGGCATCAAGACCTGCGCTCCGTCGATGGTCCCGGTGAACAGCACACCGCCCTGGCGAGTGCGCGCGGTCGCGGCGCATCCATTGTGCACGCCGGGGTCTGGAAGCTTCAAGCTCGCGCTCGTCCCTTGCGATGTCCTAGAGATCGTTCGAGCGTTGTTTGCGACGTTGCATTGAAGCGTGGTGTGATCCACCAGGCCTTCAGGCACGCGCAGCACCTGTGCCACCATCCATGACTCTCCCGCTAGAGTCTTCGCTTCGATTCGTAGCTCGACGCTGCGCTCGCTGCTTTGTGCGTCGCGGACCTCGTCGAACACCGCGCGCACCGAAGGAGGCGCCAGCCGACCCAGCTGGTAGCTCCCTCGGACAGCGAGGAGCCGGCGGAGGTCGGCCCGCATCAATTTCTCGTGGCCGAGGGCGTTGTGCACGAGCGCCCGCATCTCAAACAGCTGCAGCAGCTCTTCGATGGTCAGGTCTGCGTTTCGCGCGGCAGCGTCGAAGCCCTCGAGCGCCCGCTCGAGATCCGCGTCCTGGTAGGCTTCGACGGCTCGGTCCAACATCGGATGCGCTCGCACCGGAGCTGGTAGAAGCCAGTGCGCAGCGAAAACCACAACAATTACAAACCGAAAACCCACTTATTACCCAAGCGCCAGACTAGCGCAGCATACATAAATAGTCAAAGATTCCGCTGGCATTGATATGCCGGTGCCCGCTACGCTGGTGTTGGGGAATTCGAACCAGATGTCACGCGGTTCTGACGATGCAGCAGCGCTTGGTGCGCCTGTGGTGGAGGTGCTTCCACCGGCGCAGGACTCGGCTTGGCCCGAGGCGACCGGACCGGAGCGCATCGGACGCTACAAGCTTTGCTTCGAGCTCGCAGCGGGCGGGATGGCCACCGTGTACCTGGCCAAGGTCGACGGCGCTCCAGGCTTCGAGAAGCTCGTCGCGCTAAAACGGATTCACCGACACCTCGCCAAGGAGCAGCGGTACGTCGACATGTTCCTCGACGAGGCGAGGATCGCGTCGCGCATCACCCACCCGAACGTGTGCAGCGTGTTCGACTTCGGACAGGCCGACGGCGAGTACTACATTGCCATGGAGTACCTGGTCGGGGAGCCCCTCTCACGGCTGTGCGGCAAGGTCGCACGGAATTCGGAGCAGCGGAACCATCCGCTCCATCCCATTCGCATGGCGCGGGTCATCGCAGATGCCTGCGAAGGTTTGCACGCAGCGCACGAGCTCAAAGACGCGAATGGCGAGCTCCTTCACGTCGTGCACCGCGACATCTCGCCGTCGAATCTATTCGTTACGTTCGACGGCTCGATACAGGTAGTCGATTTTGGGATTGCCAGCGCCCGCCAGCGCGTCCACCACACCGCCACGGGCCAGATGAAAGGAACCTTCGCGTACATGGCGCCCGAGCAGCTTGCGGCGAGGCCCATCGACCGCAGGGTCGACATCTGGTCACTCGGCGTTTCCCTTTGGGAGATGCTCGCGCTCAAACGCTTGTTTCGCCGCGACACGACGGCCAACGCGGTTCATGCGATCTTGTACGATGAACTGGTGCCGCCATCGGCACACCGCCGTCAGGTGCCGAAAGAGCTCGACACAATCGTCATGAAAGCGCTCGAGCGTGACCCCAAAAAGCGCTGGCAAACCACGCGCGAGATGGGCCGTGCGCTTCGAGAGTTTCTTGGCACTCAAGCGGAGATCGTCGGTGCCGCCGAGCTCTCCGATTGGATGGATGTGGTCTTCCCGGAGGGAGCGGCGAGAAAACGCCAGCTCATGGAAGTCGCGAGAATGGCGCACGCGCCCGTACCGGCGATCCCGCGCGCGGGGAACAACGACGTGACCCTCACGGCGACCCCTCATCCGACCGAACAGGTGCCGGTGCTTCGGTCGCAGCGGCGAGTTTCCAAGCGCGCATTGGTTTGGGCCGCCATCCTCGGCGCGCTCGCGTTGAGCGTGACGGCGCTGATAGGACTCTCCGGGGATCACCCCGACGAGGAAGCTCAGTCGTTCGCCTTGCGTGAAGCGCCCGTAGCTCCCGCGATCAACGAGCCCGAATCGGCCGTCGAAGACGCCTCTGGCGAGAGCGAGGCCGTTCAAACTCCGAAGGCAGTCGCGGCTGCTGAGCCGGCGGCCAAGATGCAGAAGCCTCGGCGCACCCGATCGAGGCCTGCAGCCAAGGCCGGCCCTGGAACCATCGATCTCGTCACGAGCGGCGGTTGGGCCGAGGTCTACAAGGGCAAGAAGCTCCTCGGAGGCACGCCCCGCCGTCTAACTTTGCCTGCCGGGCGTCACAAGCTCGTGCTCAAACCTTTCGGTGAGGGCAAGCCAAAGGTGGTGTTCGTGACCGTCGAGGCCAACAAGAGGAAGAAAGTGTCGGTCCCACTCGAGTGATGGGTGCAGCGCTAAGGGCCAGCCGTGAAGTTCTGCTCGACTTCGGCGGCGCCTAGGGCCCGGTCGTAAACCGCGATCAGGTGGAGCTCGCCGAGCCACGCGCGATCGTTGGTCCCCTCGTTCGCAACGACGATCGGGTAGGTCGCGTCCCACTGCGACAACCCGCCTGTGCGCGTGAAGGTCTCGTTTTCAACGCCGTCGACGTAGATCACCTCGTCACCGCTCGCGCTATGGGTGTGAACGACGTGGGTAAGGGCGACCGTGGCGGTGTCGGCGGTCGTGAAAATCGTCGGGCTGCCGTTGTCCCAATCCGCTTGTCCTTCGGCCCGGAACCGGGCGGCGTAGGTGCCTGCCTCCTGGCCCAGCATGAAATTTCGGACCCAGGGGTCGGTCGACATGCTGACGATGCGCGCCGGACCGCTTTGAGTCGCATTCGCGGGGGTGATCCACGCTTCGACGGTAAGCTCTCCGCTCGCCTGCGCACGCGCAACCACCTTGGCAGCCCCACCGGTCGTAGACAGAGCGGTGGCGGTATCGATGCTGAGGTGCTCGCTCGACCAGGTGACGTTGCCCGGATCCGCGATAGTCAAATCGAGCCTGGGTAGCACGTCGGACCGGTCGGTCACCGTGGACCCACTGCCTTCGTCGAAGGCATAGAAAAGGATGAGCCCGTCATCGACCCGTCCTCCTCCGCCCCCCGAGCCTCCGGTCCCCCCGGTACCATCAACACAGTCGCCCGTCTCGAGCGAACAAAGCTCATCGACCGGACAGCCTTCGCCCCTAACCGCACCCAGCGTCACCGTGAGGGTCTCTTGTGCGGCTGTAATGGCAACTTCGTCGCAGCCTGCAGCGACCACCGCGCAGTCCGCGTCTTGTGCAAGTCCGTAGAGACCGTAGTCGCCATCGTCGAACGCGATTCCAAACGCGCCTACGCCGTCGCCACGGAGCACGTCGGCGGTGCCCAGCGCCGGGACCGGACGCGTCCCGAGTGTCACGTCGGCGCACGAGTCGACGAGGTACACCTCGACGCGCATCGCCTGGTCACGCGCGGATCGCGGCGTCGACGGATCGAAAGAAACCTCGAAGCTAGGGCCTACGGGCGCTGCGGAGCCGGCGCAGCCCGCGACCAGCAAGGCGGCCCAGAAGAGCTGGGAAAACCGAGGAATTCGACGTGAAATACGCATGATGCTGACGTGCACAGCATAAATGTAAATTGCTTCTATGAACAAATTTTCGCGACTCGACGCTGCGCTCCGACGGCTCCAACACCGCGAACTCATTGCGGTTACGAAGCCTGCAGCGCACTAGCACTCCGGCTTTTGCGTGGTATTGGCCAGGCAAGCGCGACCACAGCGCCGAGCGTGTGACTTGGACACCGACTACGACGTCATCATCATTGGAAGCGGCTTTGGAGGCAGCGTCCCTGCGCTCCGTCTTACGGAGAAGGGTTTTCGAGTCGTGGTCGTCGAACAGGGACGACGGATCACGCCCGATGACATGCGAGCCGCGGACGAACGTCTTCGCGATCTCGTCTGGCTCCCACAGCTAGGCTTTCGAGGTTTCTTCGTCCAGCATGTGTTCAAGCACGTGGGAATCGTGGGCGGAGTGGGCGTGGGTGGAGGGAGTCTAGTCTACGCGGCCGTCCTCCTGCGGCCCGCCGAGGGCTTCTTCGCCGATCCGGCGTGGTCGCGGCTCGGAGTGGATTGGAGAGCAGAGCTTGCGGAGCATTATCAGAGAGCGGCTGAGATGCTCGGTGTCACTCGCAATCCGGACCATAGCAAGATGGACGACTGGCTGCAGGCCACGGCGGAATCGATGGGCGCAGGGGATGCCTTCGGATCCGTCGACCAGGGGATCTATTTCGGTGAAGCCGGCGGCGCAGTGCGCGACCCGTTCTTCGGCGGCGCAGGTCCAGACCGCACGGGCTGCACGCGATGCGGCCGATGTCTTACGGGCTGCGCGGACGGCGCGATGAACAGCCTCGACAAAAACTATCTCCATCTCGCCGAAGCGCAGGGCGCCGACATCCTTCCGGAGCGCAAGGCCGTGTCGATCCGGCCACTCGAGGCTGGCGGTTACGAAGTGCGAACGGTCAGCCCCTTCTCCTCGAAAGACACGCATGCTCCCCTTCGTGCGAAGTTCGTGATTGTCGCGGCGGGAGTGGTGGGGAGCCTAGAGTTGCTTTTTCGCTGCCGCGATGAGCTCGAAACGCTTCCCGCGATTTCCAATAAGCTCGGCCAAGTCGTTCGCACGAACAGTGAGTCGGTCGTTAGCGCCCTCGCTCCAGACGTCGAAGAGGATCTGACGGATGGCGCCGCGATTTCGTCTCATTTTTATGTCGGTGACCACACACACATCACCCAGAACCGCTTTCCACCGGGCTACGACTTCATGCGCTGGTATCAGGGTCCCTTGGTCGACGGTTCCACTCCGCTGCGCCGCGTGCTCCACACCCTGGTGCAGATCCTCGTCCATCCGCTTCGCTCGTTGCGAAGCTGGTTTGCGCGCAACTGGCACAAGCGCGTCGTCCCGCTGACGGTGATGCAAGACCTCGACAACCAGATCGCCTTTCGTTTCCGCCGAAGCCTGTTCTCACCGTTTCGGCGTCGGCTCAGCTCGGACATGGCTCCCGGGCAGGCCGTGCCATCCTACATTCCCGAAGCCAACGAAGCGGCTCGCAGGCTGGCCGAGCACATCGGCGGCACGGCACACAACACGCTTCTCGAGACCCTCGGTAACGCCTCGGTGACCGCGCACATACTCGGTGGATGCGCGATTGGAGCCGGACCCGAGAGCGGTGTCGTCGATGTCGACCATCAGGTTTTTGGTTACCCTGGGCTTTTCGTCACCGATGCGGCGGCCATCCCGGCCAACGTGGGCGTCAACCCGTCGCTCACCATCGCTGCCCTCGCGGAGCGTTTTAGCGCCCGCTTTCCCCCGAATAAACAACGGTGAAGCCAGCGTACCAGACCGCCGGTTTCAGCTATCGGAAAGAGTTGTCCCGTCCGAGCCCGCGATCGGTGGCGTTGACGAGGCAGGACATGTTTCCGTGCCCATGACGGTTCTCGTACATGAGCTGGTGCGCCGTCGGAATGCCGTCGAAGCCAAAAGTCTGGGTCAGACAGGGGTCGATGCGTCCTTGGACGACGAATTGGTTGAACTCCGCCGACTGCTGATCGTTCGCAAAATGGGAGCCTTGAAAGCGCTTTTGCCGCATCCAGAGATATCGCAGGTCGGTCATCGCGTTGAAGCCGGTCGTGCCCGCGCAGATCACCACCATGCCGCCGGTGTCGCAGACGAAGGTCGACGTCGGCACGGTGCTCTGCCCCGGGTGCTCGAAGACTAGAGCGGGGCTCTTGCGCTCCCCGACGATCTCCCAAATCGCCTTGCCGAAGCGGCGCGCCTCTTTGGTCCACGCGGCCTGCGCCTCTGCATCCTTCCAGTCGGGCAAGAGCCCCCAGTGGTTGAAATCCTTGCGGTTGATACAGCCCTTGGCGCCAAGCTTCTCGCAGAACTCGAACTTGTCCTCGGACGAAACGATGGCGACCGGAGTGCCGCCGAGCTCGCGCACGATCTGGATCGCCATGGACCCCAGCCCTCCGGCCCCGCCCCAGACGAGAACGACGTCGCCAGGACGCACGATGTTGGGCGGCCAGCCGGTGAGCATGCGGTAGGCCGTTGCACCGACGAGCATGTAGGCAGCGGATTGCTCCCAGGTGAGGCCCTCGGGCTTGGGAAGGCACTGGTGTGCCTGCACCTTGGTGAACTGGCCGAAGCTCCCCCAGCTCGTTTCGTAGCCCCAGATGCGAAAGCTCGAGGAGAACATCGGGTCGCCGCCGCCGTTCACACGGGGATCCTCGCGACGCCACTGCCCGCAGTGCATCACCACCGTGTCGCCGACTTTCAAGTCTTTGACCTCGCTGCCAACGGCCCAGACGACGCCCGACGCATCGCTGCCGCCGATGTGAAAACCCGACGCATCGGGGAACCAGGGATCTTTGGGTCGATTTTTCGTGACGTCGATCGGTGTGCCCAGCCCGGCCCACACGTTGTTGTAGTTGACGCCCGCGGCCATCACGTAGACGAGCACCTCGTCCGGCCGAAGGTCTTTCGGCGTCGCGACGACTTCGACCTCGAAGGCTTTGTTGGGTTCGCCAAATCGTTCCGGCCGAATCACCTGGGCGTGCATCTTGTCCGGTACGTGACCGAGGGGGGGTTGCTCGCCGAGCTCGTAAAGATCCTTCTTGGTTTCCGACATCTCCGTCTCCAAATCTCCCGGTAAGTGGCTGTCGGCGCCCTCAAAGCAGCTGGCCAAAAGCCCGCACGCGGCACCGATCTGATCGCGACGAGAGTTAGCTCATGAAGCGCTCGTCCGCTAGTCGGAGAGCGTACCG
>SHLP01000149.1 GCA_004283055.1 Deltaproteobacteria bacterium | reverse complement strand
CGAAATGGTCATTTTGGATCGAAAGCTTGCGGACGATGGGATCACGACGAAAAGGGCGTGAAGCAGCGCTTCGCATCCTTTACTTCATGGATGTGTCGAAAGTGAGCGGGACTCAGGCGATTCGGTCGTACTGGGGGCACCTCTCGACCGAGGACGCGCCAATCGAAGACGTCGATTTCGCAAACCAGCTGGTTCGCGCCTACGCCGATCACGAAAACGAGGTCAACGCGATCATCCGGGCGTCGAGCCACCACTGGCGCATCGAGCGCATGCCGATTGTCGATCGAAACGTGCTGCGCGTCGCCATCGTGGAGCTTCGCGAGATGCGCGACATCCCAAAAAGGGTGACGCTCAACGAGGCAGTCGAGCTCGCCAAGCGCTTTGGCTCGGAAGGAAGCGGCTCTTTCGTCAACGGCGTCCTCGATCGCGTCGCGACCGAGCTGGGCAAATCGTGATCGCCTACGATTTCGTTCCGGCGGCGTCCGCGAGCTTGGACGAGCTCCAAACGGACGTCATCGTCCTTCCGTTCTTCTCCGACGAGCGTCCGCTGAGAGGGGCCGCCGGCCTGATCGATTGGCGGCTCTGTGGGGCACTCTCGAGAAAGCTCATGGCCGGCTATCTTCTAGGCACGTTCGGGGAGAAGGCCTTGCTCATGAACCCCGACAAGCTGAAGTCCGAGCGCCTCTTGCTGATCGGTCTAGGGGAGCGCGCCTCGTTTGACGCCGGCGTTGCCCGGGAGTCCTGCGCGCTCATCTCGGAGGCACTCCGGAGCGCCAAGGTGTCGACCGCGGCGCTCGCGTTGCCTGGCCGAAGCCTCGGTCTGGTGACGGCCCTCGAGGCCATGGAAGCGTGGCTCGCCGCGTGTCCGGCGGACAGTGCGCTCGAGGAGATCAGCATCATCGAGCTTGCACAGGAGCACCGTGCGCTCGATGCGCTCTTCGACGGCCTGAGGCGGCAGGCCGAGTCCCCGCTGGATTAGCCGGACGAGCTAGCGTCGCGAGGTGCGACGCTTGGTCTTCTTTGCGGGCGCTTTGCGGCGCTTCTTCGCGGTTCCGCGCTTCTTTGGCGCCGCCCGCTTCTTCGGCGTCGCCCGCTTCTTCGGCGTCGCCCGCTTCTTCGCGGTTCCGCGCTTCTTTGGCGCCGCCCGCTTCTTCGGCGTCGCCCGCTTCTTCGATGCCGCTTTCTTCTTGGCGCTTCCCCGCTTCTTCGGCGCCGCGCGCTTTCTCGTCACCTTACGCCGCTTCTTTGGGGCGGCCTTCTTCGAGCTTCTCCGCTTCTTGGTCGCGCTACGCTTTTTCGTGACGGGCCGCCGCTTCGGCGTCGGACGCTTCTTGGCAGCCGCCTTCTTCTTGGCAGCCAGCTTCTTCTTGGCAGCCAGCTTCTTCTTGGCAGCCAGCTTCTTCTTGGCAGCCGCCTTTTTCTTCGCGTCCGCTTTCCTCTTCGCTTCTGCCTTCTTCCGCTTGATCGCGTCGGCCTTGGCCTTCGCCTCAGCCTTCTTCCGAGCAAGCGCGGCTTTCTTTTCGGCCGCCGCCTTCTTCCGCTCAGCCGCGATCCGCTTCTTCTCCGCCGCAACCCGCCGGGCTTCGGCCTTTTTGAGCTTCAGCGCTTCGGCCTTCTTCTTGGCTTCGAGCTTTCGCTGAATCGCCTCGGCCTTTTTTCGGGCTGCGTCAGCCTTCTTCTTGGCTTCGGCCTTTTTGCGAGCGGCCTGCTTTCGCGCCTCGGCCTGGGCCTGGGCGAGCTCCCGCAGGTCGATTGGCTTGGTCTCGACCCGCTTGCGGGTCTTCTTCGGCCTCTCCTCGTCGTCTTCCTCGTCTTCCCCCGGTTCCTCGACCGGCAGCTGCGGCGTGGGAACGAAGGGACGCCTCGGCCCCGGCCGGCTCGCCTTGATGCCTGAAAGAGGGAGATGCCCCGCCTTTTTGGCGGCTTTGTACGCAGCGCGCATCGCGTCTGGCTCAGCGAAGTACTTCGCCATCGGGCTCAGATAGAGCGATTTCCAAAGCTTCTCGCAGGCCTTTCCGAGCCCAGCCGGGATCTTGCTGTGGGTGACTTCGACCTTGGTGCCCCCGGCGATCGGGGAAAACGAGATGTCGACCTGCGAGTCGTTCGCGCCCTTCGGGAAATCCCGGGTACGCCACGTCATTGCAATACGGCTACCGGTCACCAAGTAGACGTGGGTTGCATCGATGAAACCATCGTCTGCAACGACTCGACCGCCTACCCAGGGGTCCACCGTAGCCCGCGCTCCGGTAAATGCGGAGTGATGGCGCTCGTCCATCCATGCGGAATAAATACGATTTGGACTCGCAGGTATCACGGACGAGACAGTAAATTCTTCCGTGTCCATCGTCCTTGGGTTCCTTGACTTGCTGGCCTGTATAAGTCCAGGAAACTCGTTTGAAAACCAGAAAAATTCTCCCCTTTCGGCCGAAGCGTTTCGATTAAGCCTCGTACGTAACTCTTTGGGGTCAATTTCTGTCCTTGATTGCTAGATCGCGGTGGCGCTCTTGACCCCACGGGGCAGCGTGCTTCGATGCGGTGTTCGATGGGATCGCCGAACCCCCGGCACCAGTTTTGGATCGACCGTGGAGGTACCTTTACGGACTGCATTCATCGAGACCGGCTCACCGGCGCCATCGGCGTCACCAAGGTCCTGTCTTCGGACGAGGCGCCCCTCGAGGGCATCCGTGCGCTGCTGGGGCTCGGGGACGACGAGCCGATTCCTCCGGCCGAGGTTCGAATGGGGACCACCTTGGCCACCAATGCTCTTCTGGAGCGACGCGGCTGCCGGACAGTGCTGGTCGCCGACGACGGCCTCGGGGAGCTGAGCTGGATCGGAGATCAGACGCGCCCTGAGCTCTTTGCGCTCGAGATCGAGAAACCCGAGCCCCTGGCCGCCGAGGTCGTCGAAGTGGCGGCGCGGATGGCGCCGGACGGCTCGTTGCTTCGCGAACTGAACGACGATGCTCTTCGCGAAGCGCTTCGAGCTGCGCTCGGGCGCGGAGCGGAGTCGCTGGCGGTTTCGCTGATGCACGCGTATCGCGACGGGGCGCTCGAACGTCGAATCGCCGCCATCGCGACGGAGCTCGGTTTCGCCGATATCTCTGTGTCTCACGAGATCTCGAACGAGCTCGGCCTTCTAGGCCGCACCGACACGACCACGGCCAATGCTTACCTGACCCCCCTGCTCACGCAATACATGCGCAAGCTCGAGCACGAGCTTGGGCAGGGGCGGCTGCGAATGATGCAGAGCAACGGCGGCCTGGTCGACGGATCGGAGTTCATCGGTCGCAACGCAGTTCTTTCGGGACCGGCGGCCGGCGTCGTGGCAACGGGTGCAGTGGCCGACGAGTTGGCCTTGGCCGAAACCATCGGCTTCGATATGGGCGGGACGTCGACGGACGTTTCGCGCTACGCGGGCCGGGTGTCGCGGGTCTTTGAAAGCCAGATCGGCGGCATTCGAATCCGCGCACCGATGATCGAGCTCCACACGGTCGCTGCGGGCGGAGGCTCGATCTGCAGGCTGGACGCAAAGCGCATGATCGTCGGCCCACACAGCGCGGGCGCGAACCCCGGGCCGATTTGCTATGGAAAACCAGGCGCCCACGAGCTCACGCTGACGGACGTCTCGCTTTGCCTCGGGCGGCTCGCCGCAGACCGGTTTCCTTTCCCGCTGCGGGCGATGAAGGCTCGACGGCGACTCGAACGCATCGCCTCGGAGCTACGCGCGAGCGGGATCGAACGCAATCCCGAGGAGATTGCGCACGGCTTCCTGCGGGTTGCGACCGAAAACATGGCGGCCGCCATCCAAAAGGTTTCCGTCGGCCGCGGTCACGATGTGCGCACCCATGCGATGGTGGTTTTCGGAGGCGCAGGCGGCCAGTATGCCTGCCTGATCGCGCGGCGACTCGGAATTCGGCGCTTGGTTTTTCACCCGTACGCTGGCGCGCTGTCCGCTTTTGGAATGGGAGTCGCCAACTTCGAGTGGCACGGCGAGCGCGACGCTGGACGGGTCAGCCTCGATGGGCCGCTGCCGCAAAGATGGGAGCAGGCGTTCTACGCCCTCGAGCGTTCGGGCCGGGCGGCGCTCGACCGCGACGCGGGGCCTGACGCGAGCTGGAATGTCCGCCGCGAGGTCGCGCTTCGCTACCGCGGAACCGAAGCGACGCTCTTGGTCGAATGGGCGGACCCGGAGCAAATGCGAGCGGCCTTCGAAGCGCTCCACCGGCGCGAGTTCGGATACACGCGACCAGGTCACGCGGTTGAAGCAGCGACCCTGCGGCTTGCCGTGGAATTGCGCAGCCCGACACCGGCACTTCCGGAGGTCAGGACGGGGGCCGGCGCTCCCATTCGTCAAACCAAGCTCTGGTCGGCGGGAACCCAGGTCGACGCCCCGGTGTACCTCCGCGAGAGCCTTCCCATCGACACGGAGATCTCCGGCCCCGCGCTGGTCTTGGACGCCACGGGTACCGTCGTCGTCGACACCGGTTTCGTGGCGATTCGAAACGAGCGAGATTACCTAATGCTGCGCGACACCCAGCTCGGGGACGAACGCGAGCTCGCCGAGACGGACGTGGACCCGGTGCTTCTCGAGGTCTTTCACAACCAATTCCAGTCGATCGCCGAACAAATGGGCGTCGTGCTGCAGCGCACCGCGATGAGCACGAACATCCGAGACCGGCTCGACTTCTCCTGCGCGGTCTTCGACGCTCGTGGGGGACTGGTCGCCAACGCGCCGCACATCCCGGTTCACCTCGGCGCGATGAGCGAATCGGTTCGCGCCGTCCTCGCCGCACATCCGGACTGCAAGCCGGGCCAGGTGTTCGCGACCAACGATCCTGCTGCGGGGGGGTCGCACCTGCCCGACATCACGATCGTCACTCCCGTGCACGACTCCGAGGGAGCGCTCCGCTTCGTCGTGGCGTCGCGCGGACATCACGCCGACGTGGGTGGTCTCACCCCTGGCTCCATGCCGCCGTTCTCGACGCGACTGGACGAGGAGGGCGTCGTCCTGCGCAACCTCTCAATCGTCGAGAACGGCGCCTTTGACGAGCAACTCCTGCGCGACGTCCTCGACGCCGGGCCTCATCCGGCGCGAAATCCCGACGAGAACCTGGCCGACATCCAGGCTCAAATTGCAGCCAACGAAAAAGGCATGCAGCTGCTCGACGAGCTCCTCGCACGGTACGGCATCGATGTGGTCACCGCGTACATGCAGCACATCCAGGACAACGCGGCGGAGTTGACCACCCGCGCGATCGAAAGGCTGCCCGATGGCGAGCACGATTTCGAAGACCGCTTGGATGATGGGGCACGCATCGCCGTGCGTGTCACCGTGCGAGGCGGCGCCATGCAGATCGACTTCGAGGGCACGGACGACGCGCTCGACGGCAATTTGAACGCGCCGCGGGCGGTGACGATGGCGGCGGTCCTCTACGTGCTGCGGGTCTTGGTCGGCCAAGCGATTCCGCTCAACAGCGGCTGCCTGCGCCATGTCCAAGTCCGCATCCCTGAAGGCTCCTTGCTCAGCCCGGAGCCCGAGCGCGCAGTCGCCGCGGGCAACGTCGAGACCTCCCAGCGGATCGTCGACGTCCTGTTTGGCGCTCTGGGACTGGCCGCCGCGAGCCAGGGGACCATGAACAACATCACGTTTGGCGACGATCGCTTTGCATACTACGAAACGCTCGGCGGAGGGTCTGGCGCCACCAGACATCGGGCCGGGGCCTCCGGGGTGCACACACACATGACCAACTCCAAGTGCACCGACCCCGAGGTCCTCGAAACCAAGTTCCCGATACGGGTTCGCCGCTTCGAGCTGCGGCATGGGTCAGGCGGGGCAGGGGCCCTGCGGGGCGGCGATGGCTTGGTGCGGGAGCTCGAGTTCCTCGAGAAGATGCGCGTTTCGGTGCTATCCGAGCGGCGCCGCGTCGCGCCCTATGGTATGCGCGGCGGCGATCCAGGCGCTCCCGGCATGAATTTACTCAACGGCAACCAGCTCGCGCACCGCGTGAGCGTCGAGGTGTCGCCCGGCGACATTCTGCGCGTCGAAACGCCCGGAGGCGGTGGTTGGGGTGACCCGAGATGAACCTCCGCGATCTGTGGCGACGGCTCAAGCAAATCGTCTTTCACAACATTCTTCACCTCGACGACACGCCGCACCGAATCGCCTGGGGTGTGTTCCTTGGAGCGATGATCGCATTCACGCCGACGCTCGGCCTCCAAATCGTCCTCTACATCCCCGTCGCGGCGCTACTTCGGGCCAACAAGATCTCGGGGATCCCGATCTTGTTCATCAGCAACCCGTTCACCGCGGTGCCGCTCTACTACACGACTTGGTCCGTCGGCGCCGCGGTCTTGCACCCCGAAAAAGAAGTCACTCGCGCGACGATCAAGACATGGCTCGGAAACACCGGACGCGCGCTCAAGGATGGCAACCTCGACCGCCTCCTCGAAGGGCAGTTCTGGGCAGATGTGGGGAGGCTGTTGGCCAGCACGGGCGGGGAGCTGTGGATGGGCGCCCTGGTGTGTGGGCTGCTGGTCGGCCTGCCGCTGTATTTCCTCACCCGCTGGGGGATCAACGCCTTTCGCCACCTGCGCGAAGCGCGGCATCTGCCACACGGGCCGATGGACTCCAAGCGCGCTGGCTCAGCGAAGAACAGGTAGCCCGAGGGCCGGCGGAGCGGCGTCGTAACACCACAACCGCCGACCTTGGACCGCGCTACGGCCTCTCGGCGCGGGGTCAGGCTTTCTTGGTCGTGCCCTGCAGGCGATCCGAGAGGTCGCCCATGGACTCCGCGATCGCGCTGACCACCTCGGAGGTGGAGGTGAGGGTGTTGGCCGCGGCCTCGACTGCGGTTCGCGTAACGCCCAGCCACAGTCCGGCGACCTTTCGGCCCAGGGTCACGACGTCTTCTGCGGTCTTTCCCACCTGATCGGCGGCGGCGTTGACGTTCGCTTCGATGGTCGACTGGATGTTCTGTTCTTGTTCAGTCATCGGCTTTCTCCTCGTTGGGTGTCGATGCGCGGGGCAGGGCGCCCCTGCCCGTAATCAGCTGTCGGCCCGGCTCGTCGAAAAGGATCATGTAGGCCTCGGACCCCGCGGCGAGAGTCGCGCCCGTGACTCCGCAGACCGCGTCGTGGACGAGAATGATGGGGGTCGCCCCGACCGCGCCTGCGAGCGGGTCCGACCCAGAGTCGGGTGAACGCACGGCTTCGACCGCGTCGGCGACCGGCTCGCGAGCACCCGGAATCTTGCTCAGCTGCTCGGAGGACTTCCGGCGAAAGCGCTGCCGTTCCGAGGATAGGAGCTCGGCCACTTCACGGAGCTCCCCCTCTGCCTTGGCGCCCACGACGTCGATGGTGTCGAGCGCATCCTCGAGCAGCGCCCGCACGACGTTGGAAACCGGGACGCGCCAGGCGCTGGCCACCCGCTTCAGCTCCTGCTCGAGAACGGCCGGCACGCGGGTGTGGAGCACGCGCTCTTTTCGCCCGCTCTTGCGACCCTTCGTCTCCTCGCCATCGCCCATGGCACCTCTGTAACACAACGTGACACAAGCGCAAGCCAGCTTGTATCACAATCTTGCAAAGCTGAGTAATTGTGGTGCTTTAGCGCGAATTAGGTCGATTTGACCACGCGGACGCAACTGTTACAGTCGCCGGCCGTGACCCACACACCCCGCTCCGCAAAGGCACTCGTCCTGTGCCTGGCCGCCATCGGCGTCCTGACCGCCATGGACCTCGGCACCAAGCACTGGGCGCTCGAGCGGCTTTCGCAGCCGTCGTCACGGGCCTCCGACCCGGTGTGCGAGCCCGATCCATACGGACGGACCGAAGCGCAGCGGAGTCAACGGCCCCCCGTCGTGCTGATCGACGGCCTGTTGGAGTTTCGCTACGCCGAGAACTGCGGCGCTGCGTTTGGATTCATGCGGGACATGCCGAGCGCTGTGCGCAAGGGCGTCTTCTACGTCGCGGCGGCCGGGGCCGTCGTTCTCCTCCTGTGGATGTTCATCACCGGACGCGGCGGCAAGCTCTTTGCAATCAGCGTTCCGCTGATCGTCGCCGGCGCGATTGGGAACTTCGTCGACCGAGTCAAGCTCGGCTATGTCGTCGACTTCGTCCGGTTCCACCTCGACGATCGCTGGGCCTACCCGACGTTCAACGTTGCTGACGCGTGGATCACGATCGGCGTCGCCTTGATTCTCATCGAGGGCTTCATGGACGGACGCCGCGAAAAGCAACTGGCCCGCAAACGCGCCGAAGCGCCGGTGGGCTGAGCCTGCATGGTAGAGTCCGGTTGAATGCACCCGACGCTCGCTGAGATCTTCGGGGAGCCAATCCCGGCGTACTTCACGCTCCTGCTGATCGGCTTCGCGTTGGCGACCTGGCTGGCCGCCCGACTCGCGCGCAAAGATGGGCTAAACCCGGACACCTTCATCGACCTCGGCCTGTTCTCCGTGATCCTCGGCGTCCTGGGCGCCCGGCTCATGCATGTGTTCGTCGACGGCTATTTCTGGGACTACGTGCACTTGTGCACCGACCCGAGCAAGGTCGGCTGGGAAATCACCGCCGCGCAGTGCACCCGCGCCGAGGGGCTTTGGGACAACGCCCGGCAGCTGTGCCAGCCCTCGGAGCGCGACTGCTTCGCCTGGATCGCATTCTGGAGAGGCGGTCTGACCTATTACGGTGGCCTCATCGCCGCCGCGGCGTTCGGCATTTGGTTTTTGAAGCACGAAGGCCTGCCGCTGTTTGCCGGCATGGACATCGCTGCGATCGGCATCTCTCTTGGGCTCGTCTTCGGCAGGCTGGGCTGTTTTTTGGGCGGCTGCTGTTTCGGCGTCGACACCAGCGGGCCGCTAGGCGTGAGCTTTCCCCCGTTTTCGCCGGCAAGCGAATCGCAGTGGCGCGCCGGATTGCTGGAAGCACCTCATTTGCCCTCGGTTCCTGTTCATCCAACGCAGCTCTACGAGGCCTTCGGCTGCTTGGCGATCACCGGTTTTCTCCTGTTCTGGCTGCGCCCGCGGAAAGGTTTCGATGGTCAGCTCATGCTGGTGTTCGTCGGGCTCTACGCGATCCTCCGTTTCTTCTTGGAGCTGCTGCGGGCGGACGAACGCGGCGAGCTCCTCGGCCTCAGCACCTCCCAAGTCCTCGCGATCCCGGCGCTACTGCTCGTCGTCGCGCTGTGGCCGCGCTGGAGCCGCGGCTAACGGGGCGCGGAAAAAACGCGTCACGGGGTTCCATCGAACGGGGCGCCTTGCAGAGG
>SHLP01000034.1 GCA_004283055.1 Deltaproteobacteria bacterium | reverse complement strand
CTTCATGGAGGCCCCGCTCCCCGTCGAGAAAGAGCGCCAACCCAACATCATCATCCTGCTCGCTGACGATCTGGGTCCCTATGAAGTGAGCGCGTACGGCGTCGAGCACATCTCGACTCCGAATATCGATCAGATTGGCAAAGAGGGCGTCGTCTTCGAAGAAGGCTACGCCACGGCGCCCACCTGTGCGCCCGCTCGCGCCGGGCTGATGACCGGACGGGTCCAGAACCGATACGGCTTCGAGACCCAGGTGATGGAATTCTATCCGAGCAACTACGTGGAATACATCTCGGGGCGCTGGCTCGTCGACACCGGCGAGTTCAAGGTCAAGGCCAAGCCCAGCTTCCCTTCTGCCTGGCAGGTGCACAAGCAGGGCGTGCCGCCCTCCGAGATCATGATTTCGGAGATCTTGAAGAAGTACAACTACGACACCGCGCTCATCGGCAAGTGGCACCTCGGTGTTCACCGCGAGCAGGTTCCCGCGGCCCGAGGCTTCGACTACATGTACGGCTTCACCGGGGCTTCGTCGCTCTACACACCCGAGGAAAACTGGTCGGGCGTGATCAACCACAAGCACGAGGCCTTTAGCGCGCAGCACCAGTGGAAAACCGGGCGCAAAGGAGAGGCTGCGATTCTGCGCAACGGCGAGGAGCTCGAGGAAGAGAGGTACCTCACCTATGCCTTCCGCGACGAGATGATGCAGTACATGGAGGACCACAAGGACGAGCCCTTCTTCATCTACGGTGCGTTCTCGGCCCCTCACGTCCCCTTCCAGGCGCCCGTCGAGTACTACTGCCGATACCCTCATGTCGAAGACGAAAACAAGCGGGTCTATTACGCGATGATCTCGGCGCTCGACGACACGATCGGCGAGATTCATCAGAAGATCAAAGACCTGGGCATCGAAGACAACACGCTGATCTACTTCCTAAGCGACAACGGCGGCGCCTCGTACACCCACGCGACCGACAACGGACCGCTCAAGGCCGGAAAGCTGACGCAGTTCGAAGGTGGTATCCGAGTGCCCTTCATGATGAAGTGGAAGGGCAAGATCCCGGCGGGCACGCGCTACAAGTACCCGGTCTCCTCGACCGACATCTTCACCACTTCGGTGGCTGCAGCAGGCGGCGTCCTTCCGGACGACCGAGAGTACGACGGCGTCGACCTTCTTCCCTACGTAACTGGGAAGAACAAGAACCGCCCCCACCAGTCGCTCTTCTGGCGTGCCGACCACATCTGGGCGATTCGCGACGGCGACTACAAGCTCATCTTGAGCACGCGCGACGGCTGGGCCGAGCTCTACAACCTGATTACCGACC
Organism: Deltaproteobacteria bacterium; assembly: GCA_004283055.1. Lineage (GTDB taxonomy): Bacteria > Myxococcota_A > Polyangia > Polyangiales > Houyiibacteriaceae > SG8-38. The sequence continues at coordinate 27,882 of SHLP01000034.1, read as the reverse complement.
AGTCGGAAGAGATCAATCTGAAAGAGCAGATGCCGGAGCTCTACGAGAAGCTCCATGAGGAGCACGAGAACTGGCAGAAGGAGAAGATCCTCACGAAACCGATGTGGCCGCGCATCATGGACAAGCGCTTCGTCATCGACGGCAAAGATTACTACTTCCCCGCCTGAGGGACTGATTCAATGAAGAAACTCATCCCTGTCCTCGCGCTCCTCACCGTCTGCACTGCGGTCTCGCTCACCCCAAGCTCCGCGTCCGCTGTTCCGAAACTGGACATCAAGGTTGCCGTCGGCGTCGGGAGCACGACGATCGTTCCCCGGTTCCCGACGGCTGACCTCTACGAAGGCAACGATCCGGCGAACCCAGGGGAGTACATCGGCACGGTGGGCGGCAGCAACCCGGCCACCTTCCCAAACTGGGGCATGCAGCTAGCCGCGCGCGTCACCTTCGACAACAAGGTCTTCACGGAATTGGCCGCAGGCTTCAGTCGCTTTTACTTCAACTACGGGCCCCAACTCCAAACTTTTGCGCTGTGGCTTGGTGAGGACCCTGCAGAAGTAGACAGGCTGGCTGGCCAGCGGATCCGGATGAACCAGATGGAGATCCCGCTGACCGCCGGCTACCGGCCGTACGCAAACCCCTACTTCAAGATCTTCGTCTACGGAGGCCTGGTCAACACCTTCAACATCCGCGGCTTCGTGGAGCTGGACGGCAGGCGAAAGGCGCTCAAGTTTCGCCCGAGGGACGTCCCCGGGTACAAGATCGCGCCGTACCTCGCCGGGGCGCGTGTCGGCGCCCAGTTTGACCTCGGACCGCTGAACTTCGACTTCAACTACACCATCGGCATAAACAGCCTGACGAAGACGGAGTTCCGAACGAACACGCATGTGTTCAAGTTCTTTTTAGGATGGCTCTTCTAGGAGCCGGCGGCGCCGAAGAAGGACTTCACTTTGTCGTGGAGCTCGTGGAGGTGTTTGCTGGCGTGGTCGCGCTGTCCGGCGTCGAGCAGGCCGTAGACGAAGAGGATGGCTTGACGGCCCTCGGCGCGTCGCGCGGAAGGAGGCCGGGCGTTCGGGCCCCAGTCTTCGCGGTCCTTCCATTCCTCCCACATCGCATCTCGGATCGCCGCGGCGTCGGGGTGGGTTCGCGCCAACTTGGTGAAGCGTGCCACGCGCCGCTCATCGGCCGCGAGCCGGACGGCCGCCTCGTCGGGGAGCTTGGCCACGTAGTTGCGAAGCGCCGCTTCTTGTCCTTCGCTCAGGCTCCCCGCCCAATCCTCGACGGCATCAACGAACTCATCCTGGCGCCTCTCCAAGCGGTCTTCAGCAGGTTCCGCTAGCTCTTCGCGGGCTTCCTCGAGCCGCTTCTCGATTCGTTTTTCGACGAAATCGATCTGGTCGTCCCGGAGGGTGGCCATGATTGGGGCGGCTTCGTCGATGATCGCGCTTGCAACCGTGTCGATTAGCCCATCCACCTGGCGTTCCATCCCGACGAGCTTCTCTTCGGTGAACCCCTTGGCGATGGCCGTGTCGACGGTGGCGACCAGCATCTCGATCTTCGTTCCGAGGACGGCCGGCGCGGCGGCCATGAGCCTGTCGACCGAGGCACGCGTGGCTGCGGTCTGCGCTTCGTTGAAATTGAACTCGACGGCGATCTGGCGGGTCACCCAGCGAGCGCCGATGTTTTGAAGCAACCCCGTGCAGCCCACCGCTACGAGCAGGAACAGAGTGAGGGCGACGACCGCGAGGCGCCTGTGTGGACGGGAGGTTGAAGTCATGAAGGAAGCTCGAACGGAACGCCGATACTCTGGGGCCGGAGCGTGGGCGCCGCAATCGCGGTCGCTTCTCTCCAGAAAAACCGGGGAATGTGGCGGAGCGGCTCAGTAAATCTCGGGCACGAAGTTCTGATCGTCGAGCGGCGGGCGGACGTATTTCTGCTTACTCTGCCGGTCCGGAAGACTGAGGTCGGGCTGGTGAACCTCTTGGTAGGGGATCAGGCTCAAGAAGTGTGAAATCACGTTGAGTCGGGCGCGGCGCTTGTTGTCGCCCTGCACGACGTACCAGGGCGCCTGCTTGATGTCGGTGTGCGCGAACATTTCGTCCTTGGCTTTGGAGTAGTCCACCCAGTATTTGCGCGACTGCAGATCGACGTCGCTGATCTTCCAGCGTCGAATCGGGTCTTCGATGCGCTTCTGAAAGCGTCGCTCTTGTTCGTCGTCGCTGACGGAGAACCAGTACTTGATCAAGATGATCCCGGACCGAACCAGCATGCGCTCGAACTGCGGGCACGAACGCAGGAACTCGCGATACTCCTCCTCGGTGCAGTAGCCCATGACTTTTTCGACGCCGGCGCGGTTGTACCAGCTTCGGTCGAAGCAGACCATCTCGCCCGCCGCGGGGAGGTATTCGACGTAACGCTGGAAGTACCACTGGGTTCGCTCGCGCTCGGTGGGCTTCGCAAGGGCCTCGACTCGGCACACGCGGGGATTGAGGTTCTGGGTGATCCGCTTGATGGCGCCGCCCTTACCTGCCGCGTCGCGCCCCTCGAAAATCACGACAACCTTGAGTCCCTCGGTCTGGATCCACTTCTGAAGCTTCACCAACTCGACCTGGAAGTCCGCCATGACTTTGTTGTACTGCGCCTTCTTGAGTTTCGGCTTCTCTGGAACCTGCGACCCGCGGCCTTCGTCCGACATCGCACTCTCGACTTCGGACACCTGCTCTTCACTCTTGCTCATCACGCCCTCGCTCCTGACCAAGTTCGCATAGAACGCTCGATAGCGGCAAATCCTCCGAGGCACCAGCCGCGCAATCTTTGCGCTTATCTCCTGGCGTTGACCGTCACAGCCGGCGCTCGGCTCGATAGCATGTCGCCCGTGCCGCTTCGCTCCTCAGCCCTGGCCTGCCAGGCAAAAGGGTTAACTCTTGCGCGGCAGCTCGAGCGACAGCTTGATCACCACCAAGTCACGGATGAGGTCGTCCTTCATTCCCGCATACGCGATTCCGAAGTCCTGACGGTTGATGGAGAACTCCGCGTTCGCGTTCACTTCAGACTCCGTGACGGTCACGGTCGCTGGGAAGCTGATTCGTTTGGTGACGCCATGGAGGGTTAAGTCGCCGCTGATCGTGTGGCCCTCACCGTCTTTCTTGATCTCGGTCGAGCGAAAGGTCGCGGTAGGGAACTTCGTCACGTCGAAGAAATCCGGCGACTTCAGGTGCTTGGTGAGCTTCTCTTTGTCAGCGAAGAGCGAGTTGGTTTGAATCGTCAGCTCGATGACGCTCGCCTCGACGGGCTCGCCAAGCTCGACTCTGCCAGAGAAATCAGTGAACCCACCGTCGTGACTCGCCGTGACCTTGGCGCCGACGAACTCGATCTTGCTGTTCGAGGGGTTGATCGCCAAAGAGCCCGCCCTACCATCGTCCGGTTCGCCGCTGGGAGCGGCCTCTGCCTTAGTTCCGGGTGCAGCCTCGACTTTCGCGGGCGCCACCTCGGCGCCGGGGTTCTTGCAGCCCACGATCAAGAGACCAGTTAAAAGAAGAGAAGTTGTTCGCATGGATCCTCCGTGGGGCCGTTATGGTGGTCCCGCGGTCATGGTCAAGATCGCGATCGCTTTGATTACATAGGTAGACAATCGCCTAAAACGTCTGAAAACAGTCGTGAATCAAGAAATCACGGTTCCTTTTATTTGCCGCCGATATTCGCTGGCGATGCGCGCACTTGTAATCTAGGCTTCGGCCAGCTTGACGGGGAAGGAGCAGCTGGAAATGACAGCAAGAGCAATTGGTGTATTCGTTTTGGTGCTTGCGGTGGCGAGCCCGGCGTTCGCGGGACCGAAGAACTCGACCATTGGTGCGAAGAAGCTCGAGGAGGACATGGTCCACAGCGGTGGCGTCGGTTATCCGAGCATCACGTACGAATGGTGGAACAGAGGCAAGAAGAAGCTCGACTGGGGGCTGAGCAGCGATCTGGTGTACGGCGGAAGCTGGGGAGTCGCGGCCAGCCAATCGGTCCGAGCATTCGGGGTGAGGGTTCGGACGGGAAGCCGATACATCACGATCGGCTGGGGCATCAACGGCCTGCTCCGGTGGCACCTCTCTGAAAAAGAGCGTCCCAAAGTCACCAACGACGTCGGGATTCTCTTCAAGCCGGGCATCCTTCTTTCGAAGAACGGCGCCACCAACGATTTCACGTTCGGGATCAAGACCGAAGTGGGCGCACCGGTCTCGATCGACGTTCACGAGCGCGTCAGCGTAGTCACGGGGGGCTACATCCCGTTCACCTACTTCTTCAACAAGGGCGACAACTTCGGCATCATTCCATTGCTCGTGCGCATGGGTGTGGAGATCAAAGCCAACGAGAACGTCGCCCCTTGGTTCTTCTTCGACCTCGGCCCGGGCATCAATGTGGGCAAGGTGGTTTCGGGCGCGTCCTTTGCTTGGCGTATCGGCGCTGGGACAGCGTTCTGGGGCGTCCTGGGCAGAAACAAGAACAAGTCGAACGTCGCAGAGACCGAGGTCATCGAGGTCGAGGTGAGCGAATAGCGCCCGTCTCGGATCTTCCAGCGATCTCAGGGGCCGTTCCGCAAGCGCGGGCGGCCCCTTTTTCATTCGGCCCGCCGCCAATCCGAGCGTTCCGGCTCTGACCCGCGCTGGCACGCGCCCCCCACTGACCCTAGAGCTTCAACCGAGAGCCCATGGACGCACGGCCCTGAGCCGTGCATGATGGGCCACCTCGAAAAAGGAGTGATCAGTGGCCGACAAAGACACCACGAGCTTCATGCGATCCCTGTGCATGGGCCGCATCGAACAGGACGTCATTTTTCCGTTCCCGACGCTCTCCGACGCGGAGAAAGAAACCCTCGGGGACGTTTCCGGCGCGCTCGAGGGCCTGCTCGGCCCCCGCGCCGAGGACTTTCGTGCATGGGATGTCGAGGGTGAGTTGCCCGACGAGTTCATCGACGAGCTCAAGGAGTTCGGCATGTTCGGGCTGGTGATTCCCGAAGCGCATGGAGGTATGGGGCTCGGCAACAAGGCCTACTCGCGCACCCTCCAAGAGGTCGCGAAGTACGACGCCTCGGTTGCAGTGACCATCGGCGCGCACAGCTCGATCGGGATGCGCGGTCTTCTCTTGTTCGGAACTGAAGAGCAAAACAACCGGTACATGGAAAAGCTGGCGTCGGGTGAAATGATCGCGGCGTATTGCCTGACGGAGCCCGGCGCGGGCTCGGATGCCGCTGCCGTGACGACCACCGCCGTCAAAGAAGGCGACCACTGGGTGATCAACGGCAACAAGCTCTGGATCACCAACGGCGGCATGGCCGACTTCTTTACCGTCTTTGCGAAGACGCCCGAGGAGGGTGGCCGCGGCAAGATGACCGGCTTCATCGTCACGACCGACATGGAAGGCGTCAGCATCGGACCGCATGAAGACAAAATGGGGCTTCGATCCAGCTCGACGACGACGGTCCACTTCGACAACGTGAGGGTGCCCGCCAACAACGTCCTCGGCGAGGTCGGCCAAGGGTTCAAGGTCGCGATGGCGATTCTGAACAGCGGCCGCACCGGGCTCGGTGGCGGCTCGGTCGGCGCGATGAAGAACCTGATCAAGATGGCGACGCTCCAAGCCAATGAGCGAAAGACGTTCGGCCAGCCGATTTCGAGCTACGGGCTAATCAAGAAGAAAGTCGCTCGGATGGTCATCGACTGTTACACCGCTGAAGCCGTGGTCACGATGGTCGGCGGGCTCATCGATGAAGGCTACCAGGAATACCAAGTCGAAGCCGCCATCTCCAAGGTGTACGCCACCGAGTGCCTGTGGCGCACGGCCGATGAAGCCCTGCAGATCGCAGGCGGCAACGGGTTCATGCGCGAGTATCCGTACGAGCGGATTGTCCGCGACTGCCGAATCAATCGGATCTTCGAAGGCACCAATGAGATCCTGCGACTGCTCATCGCCCTGACCGCGATGAACGATGTAGCGAGCCAGCTCAAGGAGCTCGCCTCTACCATGAAGGGCATCTTCAACGAGCCGATCAAGGGGTTCGGCGTGCTGTCCGACTATGCCCGCAAACATGCGGTGCTCCGAACCGGCATCGGAGGAGACGCGAAGTTCTCCGGACTTGACCCCGCCATTCAAGATCAAGCGCAGATCTTCGAAGAGGAAACCCTCGACCTGGCGCAGGCCGCCGATCAGATTCTTCGCAAGCACGGCAAGGGCATCATCGGCCAGCAGTTCGACAGCCATCGCCTGGCGGAGATCATGATCGACCTGTTCGTCATGGCGGCGACGATCAGCCGCGTCCAGGCCTCGATCGAAGCCAAGGGCGTCGAGGCTGCTGCGCTCGAAATCGACATCCTCAGGACGTTCACCCGCATGGCCAAGGTTCGAATAAAGCACAACTTCCGGCGAATCGAGACCAACGACGACGAGATCTTCAAGACGATCGCGAACGACGCGTTGGAGGCGGAAGGGTTTCGCTGGGATACGATCTAGCCGTGAAGCAGTATTCGCGACAGGAGGTCGAGGAAGTCCTTCGGCGCGCGCTGGAAACGCAACCGCTCGAGACGCTTTCTCACAAAGACCTCATCGACTCTGCCGTCGAAGCCGGAATCGACGCGGCCGATGTCGAAGCTGCTGCTAGACAAATCGAAGAGGAACGCGAGGTCCTCATCGAGGAAGACCTGATCGTCAACGCTCGCAAGAAGCGCTTTCTTCAAAGCATCTACACCTACGTGGTGGTCAACGCGGGTCTGTTCGTGATCGACATCATGTCGGGACCGGGCTGGTGGGTGCAGTGGGTGCTTGCTGGCTGGGGCATCGCTCTGGCGCTTGGCGCCCGACGAGCGCTGATGCCCGACCGAGATCGATTGCGCGCTCGCGCTCGGCGACGCATCGCTCGGCGCAGCCGCGGGAAGTGGGAGAAGCAGGTTCGCAAGGAGGTCGACCGCGCGATTCAGGTCGGAGTGGACGCCCTCGTAGAGGCCGCGTCCCGCAAGCTCTCCGCCCGCCAGGAGGCGCAGAAGCAGCCAGGCCGGCGGGTGCGAGTAGAGCATGAGGACGTGGAGGTCGCCGAGGTCGAAGTCATCGAGGGTTCCGGCGGAAAACAGCGTAGCTGACTGCGAGGCTGCACCCGGCCGCTAGTCGAAGTCGAATGCTGCCTGCGAACGCGGCTCGATGCATCCAGGGTCATCGTTTTCGATCCGATTGATTCTCTCCGAGACCGCGGTTCTGAGCAGCTCGGGCGGCTCGCCTAGCTCTCCCTGGTTCAACCATTGCCGCGCTCCGTCCCTGCTCAAGATCACCGGCATTCGATCGTGGATGTCTTCGACCGAACCGCCCGAGTCGCGGGTTAGGACGACGTAGCGGCCGTCGTTCCAAAGACCGGCCATCACAAACAAAGAGGCGTCCAGAGCTCTGAAGAGGTACGGCTGCTTGGCTCCTTCCTCTCGTCGCCATTCCAGGAAGCCATCGGCCGGAACGAGACATCGTCCGCTGCGATATGCGTCGCGAAACATCTCCGTTCGCTCGGCGGTTTCGGACCGCGCGTTGATGCTTAGCCCTCCCGTCGCCCGCTCGAATCCCCAGTACGCATCCGCAAGGACGAGCTTACCGTCGTTCAGGTAGATGACCGGACTTCGTTGGCCTGGTGCGATGTTGTATCGCGGCCGAAATTCGATACGTATCTCGCTGAACGCGTCGAAAGGCAGGTTTGCCATGAGCGCGTTTTCGTCTGGGCAGGTCAGCGTGTATCGCCCGCACATCGTGGCTCAGGCCTGGTCGCTGTGGACCCCGATGCCGGCGTACTCGAAGCCTTGTTCGGAAAGCTTGTATGTGACCCAGATATTGCGGCCATCGAAAACTACGGGTGTTCGCAAGAGCTCACGAATCCGATCGAACTCTGGATACTGGTACTCGCGCCACTCGGTCAGTAGCACCAGGGCGTCGGCATCTTTGACCGCATCATAGGCGTCGTCGACCAGTGTGATCTTGTCGCCGAACAGTCCTTTGATGTTCTCCATGGCCTCGGGGTCGTGCCCGACGACTTCGCAGCCTTCATCGAGCAAAAACTCGATGGTGGTGATCGACGGAGATTCGCGGATGTCGTCGGTGCCGGGCTTGAAGGCGAGGCCCCAAATCGCGATCCGCTTCCCGGCAAGATCGGCTCCGAAATGACGCTTGAGCTTGCGCACCAAAAAGCCCCGGTGCCGAACGTTCACGCGGTTGGTGGCGTCGGCGAGCTCGAGCTCGATTCCGTGGCGCCGCGCGGTTGCAACCAGCGCTTTCACGTCTTTTGGAAAGCAAGACCCGCCGTAGCCCGGGCCCGCATGCAAGAACTGAGAGCCGATTCTCGGGTCGCTGCCCACACCCTTGCGAACGCTCTGCACGTCGGCCCCCACCTCTTCGCAAAGGACCGCCAACTCGTTCATGAAAGAGATACGCATGGCGAGCATCGTATTGGCGGCGTACTTCGTGACCTCCGCGCTTTCCGGGTTCATCCAGACGATCTTCGTGCTGGAGAGATTGAGGGGATGGTAGACCCGATCCATGAGTCGGCGCGCTCGCTCGTGACCGGGACGGACGCCGACGACGATCCTGTCCGGATACATGAAGTCGTTGATGGCCCCACCCTCTTTCAGGAACTCCGGGTTCGACGCGACTTGGATGTCGTGCTTGGCATCGGCGACGAGCTTTTGCACCTGTGCATTGGTGCCCACGGGCACCGTGCTCTTGTTGACGATGACCAGGTCGTGCGTGGCGTGCTTGGCGAGCTCCTGGGCGACCGAAAAGACGGCGCTCAAGTCCGCTTCGCCGTCGTGGGTGGGAGGTGTGCCCACCGCGATGAAGGCCAAGTCTACATCCCGAACGGCCGACGCCAGGTCGGTTGTAAACGTGAGGCGCCCTGCGCTAGCGTTCTCCCTCACCATCTCTTCGAGCCCCGGTTCGTAGATGGGGATCTCGTAGCGCTTCAGGCGCTCGATTTTGCCGGCGTCCGTATCGACGCAGACCACTCGCTGACCGGTCGCAGCGAAGCATGTGCCCGTGACGAGGCCGACGTAACCCGTACCAATGACGCAGAGTTTCATGGCGAAACGTTAGCATATTTTCGGTCTCCAGACAGATGCGACGCCCGCGTCTTCGGGTTAGCCTTCGGGCAAGGAAGGGGCTCATTTGATTCTCACCAACATCGAAAGCGTGCCGGGCCGGCAAATCGTCCAACACTTTGGATTAGTTCAAGGAAGCACGATCCGTGCGAAACACTTTGGTCGGGACTTTGCGGCCGGCCTCAAGAACATCGTCGGCGGAGAGCTCAGGGGCTATACCGAGCTTCTCCAAGAGAGCCGCGCCGAGGCGACCAGCCGCATGGTCGCGCAGGCGACCGAGCTCGGCGCGAACGCCGTGGTCAACGTGCGCTTCACGACATCCTCGGTTGCGCAGGGAGCCTCCGAAATTCTCGCCTACGGCACCGCCGTCTTGATCGAGTAGCGAAATGGACTCACTCGAGCTTTGGATATCCCTCGCCATCCCAGTCGTCCTGATCGTCGTGGGCAGGGTCGTCGGCGCAAGCATCGAGCGCAATCACTACCGGGACATCATCGAGCGTGAAGCGCGCTCCCGAACGAGACTCGCCGTCTCCAGCAAAGAATCCGACGCGCCGGGCGCGATTCGATCCGCAAGCCTGGCCGTCGGCTCGGTGGTCGTGTCGGTTGACCACTTCAAGCGCTTCTTGAGCGGGTTCCGGATGATCTTCGGCGGAGAGGTGCGTTCGTACTCGTCGCTCATCGACCGCGCGCGTCGGGAGGCCGTGCTCCGAATGAAGGAATCCCAGCCCGACGCGGATGCCTACCTCAACACCCGGCTCGAAACTTCGACCATTGCGAGCACCTCCGGAAACGAAGGGATGGGGACGATCGAAGTGCTGGCTTACGGAACGGCTGTCCACTACGATCGCGCCCCATGACCGACGACCAATCCCGTGTCTTGACCGAACGCGAGGGACGTGTTTTTCACATCGTTCTCGACCGCCCGGACAAGATGAACGCGTTCGACCTCCGCATGCTCCGCGAGCTCGCTGAGGCCGTGACCGAGTACGAGGCCGACGAATCCATGTGGTGCGCGATCGTCTACGCGAACGGTAAGCATTTCACCGCCGGCCTCGACCTGGCCGAGGTCGGCCCAGCCGTTCGAAGCGGAGCCGAGCTGTTCCCAGGAGGCGCGGTCGACCCGCTCAACCTCCAGGAGACAAAACGCGAAAAGCCGCTCGTGATGGCCGTGCAGGGCTGGTGCCTCACGATCGGCATCGAGCTCCTGCTCGCCGCAGATATTCGCCTGGCCGCAGAAGGCGCCCGCTTTGGTCAAATCGAAATCAACCGAGGCATCTTCCCCTTCGGTGGCGCGACGATTCGGCTACCGGAAATCGCCGGGTGGGGCAACGCCATGCGCTGGCTTCTGACCGGCGACCGCTTCGATGCCGATGAGGCCCTGCGCCTCGGCCTGGTCCAAGAGGTCGTGCCCGAGGCCGAGCTGCGCGAGAAGGCCCTCGAGATCGCCCGCACAGTCGCGAAGCAGGCGCCCTTGGGCGTCCGCGCGACCCTCCGCTCCGCGCGAACCTCTCAACTCAAAGGACACGAGGCGGCCATCGCCGAGCTCCTGGTCATCGCGCGGGAGCTGATGGACAGCGAGGACGCGGCCGAAGGCATTCGGTCATTCCTCGAACGGCGCGAAGGCGAGTTCAAAGGGCGCTAGCCCTCGACCGAGGGGCAGATTGAAATCGCTGCATGTCCCGACGGCGCGCGGTCAGCTGCGCCGCTTGACCTTCGGAATCGCCTTCTCGATCCGAATCGTACAGTCATCTCCGACGACTTTTCGCAGAGCGGCCTCGATGACCCCGCTGCGAACGTACTCCGAGCCGACCCCGAAAGCTGCGCGGCCCGTCACTCGAACGACGACCTCGTCCTCGCCGACATCCAACAGCTCGATGCTGCTCGCGTCTTTCTGAAGGAGCGGGTTGAGAACGTCGTCGATGACTTGCTGCACCGCCTGCTGCACCCTCCGAGCATGCGAAATTGCGGACCAGGACGCAAACGTCCCGGATATGCAGCGCCCACGCAAAGCTGAGCTATAGTCTGCCTCGCACGATGCAGCCTGCACGCACACGTCTCCAAGTCGACGTCCGTCGACAGCAATTGCTGGAGCTCGGGCTCGAGCTTTTTGGAAACCAGACCTACGACGAGCTCTCGATCGACGAGATCGCGAAGCAGGCTGGCGTTTCCAAAGGCCTTCTCTACCACTACTTCCCCAGCAAACGGGCGTTCTACGTCGCGTTGGTCAGGAAGGCCGCGACTCAGCTCTTGGAGGAAACCGACGTCGACCGGCAACTCGTCGGGCACGAGCTCGACCCCGAAGGGATTCGCATCAGGATTCGCGCCTTTCTCGAGTACGTCTCGCGCCGGCGTACCTCGTATGCCTTTCTCCTTCGTGGGGGCATCGGGGCCGATTCCGAGGTTGCACAGATCGTCGAAGACACGCGACTGGCCGTTCTCGATCAAATGGTTTCGCGTCTGTCTCGCTTCGGCGCCGACCCGGAAGCTCCAGCCACTCGGCTGCGTCTCCGGGGCTGGCTCGGTTTCTTGGAATCCGCGAGCCTCGACTGGGCAGAGCGCGAAGACTTGGAGCTGGAAACGTTTCTCGAGCTGCTGGTCCAAATGGCGGGCGCCGTCTTCGCTGCCATCCTCAATCCGACCGAGCCGTGATGGGACGACTAGGCGTACTTGCCGCTGCGCTCCTAGCCGCGGGAGCGGCCGCCTGCAGCTCCGCGCAAAAACCTCCGGCGCCAATGGCAGCACCCGGGGCGGAGTCCCAAGGAGAGGCAGAGCTCACCGAGGCAAGAGCTGTCACCGAGAAACACGAAGCGGCTCGGCAAACCCTCGCTATGGACTGGAGCGCGCTCGACTCGACGTCGATGCGAAACCCCAACGATGGTGCGTTGCAAGGTGGGGTGCCCCTTCCCCTCCGGGCGCCCGGACTGCGCTTTAGCCCGAGGCGCGACCCAAGCGCGCGCTTCGGGACCGTGGAAGTCGTTCGCGCCTTGATTCAAGCCGCCGCAAGGGTCGAGCAGGAGCTGGGGGGGCTCCCTGTCACCATCAACGACCTAAGCTACGAGGCGGGCGGGCCAATCCCCCACCATCGCTCACACCAGAGCGGCCGCGACGTAGACGTGCTCTTCTATCAGCTCGACTCGAACGGGGACCCCATCGAGAGCGTGGGCGCATTCTTCGACCCGACGGGCGCCGGCGTGGATTTTCGCGACCTGGCCGACCCGAACGACGACATTCTCTTGCAGTTCGACCTGGCCCGGACGTGGCTTTTCTTGCGGGCGCTCATCGAAGACGAAGACGCTCAGCTGCAGCAAATCTTCGTCGCCGAGCACCTGCGAGCTCTTCTTCTTCGACATGCCCGCTCAAACGACGAGCCTTCGACGATCGTGACGCGCTTCGCAGCGATGAGCTGCCAGCCGAGCTATCCGCACGACGACCACTTCCACATTCGTTTCTACTGCGCACCCGACGACATCTCGAAGGGCTGCCGTGATTCCGCGCCGCTCTATCCCTGGCACCGGAAAAGGCTCCAGCGCGCAGGGGCGCAATCACTTCCGCTGGCGCCGAAGCGCCCCGGAGCAAACGCCAAGATCGTAACGCACGAGGAGGCTCGCGCGGACGCAGGACCCATGGATCCCGAAGTCGAACGCTGGCTCGATCGCCGCAAGCAATGGGCCGAGCAACCACACCCGGGCCGCCCCTACTGCAGGTGACCGGGCGGTTGCTCCGCGTTGCGCTAAGGTAGCGCCGTGGCCGACTTCGAATGGATCACCGAGCAGGCGGACCTCGACCAGCTGGTGGAAGAGATCAGTAGCACGAACGCGTACGCGCTCGACACCGAGTTCCATCGCGAACGAACCTACCTTCCACACCTCGCCCTCGTACAGCTTGCTACTGCGGATCGCATCGCCCTGGTCGACGCTCTCGAGATCAACGTCCGGTCGCTGCGCAGAGCGTTTGAATCGGACGCCGTCTGCGTGATGCATGCAGGCTCGCAGGACCTCGAAATTCTCGAGCTCGAATGCGGCGCGGTGCCGCGCCGATTTTTCGATACCCAAATCGGCGCACTGTTTTGCGGCTATCGAACCAGCTCGCTTGGAAGGCTGGTAGAGGGGCTTCTCCGGATTCAGCTCGACAAGAGCGCGCAGCTCAGCGACTGGACGCGCCGGCCCCTCCCCCCGGACGAGCTCCGCTACGCTGCCTCCGACGTCGCACATCTGCTCGCACTTCGTGACGCCCTGCTCGCTCGCCTCGACGAGCAAGGTCGGGTCCAATGGGCCGAGGAAGAGATGGAACGCCTGCGCAGCAAAGACCGCTCGCCTCCCGACTCCGAGACGCTCTGGTGGAAGCTGCGTGGCAAAACCAAGCTGCACGGAAGGGCCCGGGGGGTCGCGCAGGAGCTTGCCGCCTGGCGCGACGGCGTGGCGAAGCGGAACAATAGGCCGCCTAGGACCATCCTCTCCGACATGGCTCTGTTGGCTCTGGCGCAACGGCCTGCCCGCAACGCCGAGCAGCTGAGGGGCATTCGGAACTTCGACCTGCGGCGCTTCAAGTACCGCGACGAGCTCTTGCATGCCATCGAACGAGGAGCTCGACTTCCCAAGCACGAGGTCCGGCTGCCGCCCAAGAAGCCCGAGAACCTGCCAAGCGTCGACGGTGTCATCGCCCTTTGTCTGGCGTGGCTCGCACAGCGCGCAGGGCAGGAAGGCCTGGACCTCACGGTGCTTGGCACGCGCGACGACGTGACGAGCCTCGTGCTACGTCAACCTTCCCGCCTGGCCAAAGGCTGGCGAGATGCCCTCGTCGGCCGTGAGCTTCGTGCGATCATCGACGGAACCGCCGCGCTTCGGGTCGACGGTACCGAGCTCGAGCTGCTGGATCGCACGACTCGCTGATCCGCGCTACGTTTCCTAGGTGGCTGCCACTAGGACAGGACGCATCATTCTGATCTTCGCTTCGATTGTCGTGGTCGGAGCGGGCATCAAGCTTGCTGCGCCCCTGCTGGTTCCAGTCCTGGTGGCTTCCTTCATCGCGATCGTCACCGCCCCGCTCGTGATGTGGCTCTGCGACCGCGGCATTCCCCGCCTCATCGCGGTCTTGTCAGGCCTGCTGTTGGACATTGCCGCCGGCGCAGCCCTCGGCTTCCCACTCGCCGGCGCGGTTGGAACCTTCACCGCGCGTGCGCCGACCTATGCGCCGATGCTCTCGGGCCAACTTGCGCAGCTCGAGCTCTGGTTGGCGGGCAACGGGATTCACCTCGAGTCGATCTACGACTTCTCCGGGTCCACCTGGATTCTGAACCTAGCGACGACCATGGCTCAGTACGCCGCCTCCTTCGTTTCACAGATGGTCCTGGTTTTGCTGATCGTGGCCTTCATGCTTTTCGAGTCGACCGGGCTCCGCGAAAAGCTCGCGAGAATTGCGACGCCGGGCCAAATCGCCGAGCTCTCGGCCGCGGCTCGTGAGGTCAATACGTATCTGGTCGCGAAAACGGTGATGAGCCTGCTTACCGGCCTCCTCGTGTTCCTCTGGTGCCTGTGGCGAGGCGTTGATGTGCCGGTGCTCTGGGGCCTGCTGGCCTACTTGCTCAACTACATCCCGACGGTTGGCCAGATCATCGCCGCTGTTCCGGCGATTACGCTGGCCTTGATCCAATTCGGACCTGGTCAGGCGCTGGTCGTCGCAGCTGGCTTTGGTGGCATCAATCTGGCCGTCGGCGCCATCGAGCCACGGGTCATGGGTCACGCCCTCGGGCTGTCCCCGCTGGTCGTGCTGGTCTCGATGGTAGTCTGGGGCTGGCTGCTGGGGCCGGTGGGCGCCCTGGTCTCGGCGCCTCTTACGATGGTCATCAAGCATTCACTGGCCCATAGCGACGAGCTGCGCTGGCTCGCTGAGCTTCTTGGCCCGTCGCCCAGGCCGGCGGGGAACGCGCGGCAAAAAAGATCCGACACGGCCGACGAGCTCAGTCGCGCCTGAGGACGTCGCCCGCCCGATCGGCGAATCGGCGAAGAACCTTCCGCGCGGCCGCGCTCGCGGTCGTTTGACCGTGCCCCACGGCGTCCTCGAGCTGCGCAATGAGCGCCGACAGCTCATCATCGCCACGGAGCGCGCGGCGTAGCCCGTCTTCGACCATGTCCCACATCCATCGAACTTGCTGGCTGCTCCGCGTTCGCTGGAGCTCGCCGGAAGCCTCTCGGCCCCGCCGGCTCTCGACGATGAGCGCCCAAATCTCGTCGAGGCCCGTCTTTTCGATGGCGCTGCACGTCACGACGGGCGGCACGTCCTCCCCTCGCATCAGGCGCAGTGCGCTCCGGTAAGAGGCCTGGGCCCGAATCGCCCGTGGCTGGTTGTCGCCGTCCGCTTTGTTGATGGCGAGCATGTCCGCCACTTCGAGGATGCCGCGCTTGATCCCTTGCAGCTCGTCACCTGCCCCGGCGATTAGGAGCACGAGAAAAAAGTCCACCATCCCCGCGACGATCGTCTCGGACTGACCGACACCCACCGTCTCCACGAGAACCACGTCGAAGCCGGCCGCCTCACAGATGAGAATCGTCTCGCGTGTCTTTCGGGTGACCCCGCCGAGAGTTCCACTCGTCGGGGAAGGACGAATGAACGCATTGGCGTCGTTGCTGAGCCGGGACATCCTCGTTTTGTCCCCGAGGATGCTCCCTCCGCTGACGCTGCTGGTCGGGTCGACGGCGAGGACCGCGACCCGATGCCCGCCGGCCGTCAACTGTGTTCCCAGTGCGTCGATGAAGGTGCTCTTCCCTGCCCCGGGCACTCCGCTGACCCCCACTCGGTAGGCTCCGCCCGTCTCGGGCAGAAGCGCTTCGAGGACCTGCTGCGCAAGCTCGGCATGTGCCGGCTGCTCGCTTTCGATCAGGGTGATGGCCCTGGCCAAGACCGCGCGGTCTCTGCCGCGAACGCCATCGACATAGGCCTTCACGTCGAGACGTTTCACGACCCCCCGAGCTGCGCGTCCAGTCGTTCCAAGAGCTCGACGGCGGCATCACCGATGACCGTGCCCGGTCCGAAAATCGCCGCGGCCCCGGCCTCGCGAAGCGCGTCGTAGTCTTCAGGGGGAATCACGCCCCCGACGACCACGAGGATGTCGTCGCGACCCTGGTCTCGAAGCGCCTGCTTGAGTTGCGGAACCAGGGTGAGATGCCCGGCGGCCAGCGAGCTTGCACCGATGATGTGCACGTCGTTCTCGATCGCCTGCCTCGCGCTTTCCTCGGGTGTTTGAAAGAGCGGCCCGATATCCACGTCGAAGCCCAGGTCCGCAAACGCGGTCGCGATGACCTTTTGGCCGCGGTCGTGCCCGTCTTGGCCCATCTTTGCGACCAAGATTCGCGGCCTCCTGCCGTGCTTGCTCAAGAACTCATCACTTCGTGCGCGCACACGGTCCACCGCGTCCGAATCCTTGCCCACTTCACTTCGATACACGCCTTCGATACTCCGAATCGTCGCTTGGTAGCGCCCCCAGACACGCTCGAGCGCATCGCTAATCTCGCCTACGGTCGCCCGTTGCCTGGCAGCGTCGATCGCCAGCTCGAGCAAATTTCCTTCACCAGTTTCGGCGCACTTGGTCAAAGCCTCAAGTTTCGGCCTTAGGGCCGCGTCATCCCGCTCGGCTCGGAGCTCGCGAAGCCGCGCGAGCTGCGCTTCTCGAACCGCGGTGTTGTCGACCTTGAGGACGTCGAGAGGGTCCTCTTTTTCGAGGCGATACTTGTTGATTCCGACGATGGTCTGCTGCCCCGAATCGATACGCGCCTGCGTCCGCGCAGCCGCTTCTTCGATGCGAAGCTTCGGCAGACCGGCTTCGATCGCCTTGGTCATTCCGCCGAGCTCCTCGACTTCCTTGATGTGCTCCCAGGCTCGCAAAGCGAGCTCGTGTGTGAGCCGTTCGACATAGTAGCTCCCGCCCCAAGGGTCGATCACCTTGGTCGTTCCGCTTTCGAGCTGGAGGTAGAGCTGCGTGTTCCGAGCGATTCGCGCGCTGAAGTCCGTGGGCAGTGCAATCGCTTCGTCTAGTGAGTTGGTATGCAGGCTTTGGGTGTGGCCTTGCGTCGCGGCCATCGCCTCGATGCACGTGCGAACCACGTTGTTGTAGACGTCTTGCGCCGTGAGGCTCCAGCCGGAAGTCTGGCAGTGCGTCCGGAGCGCAAGGCTCTTGGGGTTCTTTGGGTGAAACTGCTCGATCAGCTTCGCCCAAAGTAGCCTCCCCGCCCGAAGCTTTGCGATCTCCATGAAGAAGTTCGTGCCGACCGCCCAGAAAAAGCTGATGCGTGGAGCGAACTCGTCCACGCCGAGACCAGCCGCCATGCCGGTGCGCACGTACTCGAGCCCGTCCGCCAAGGTATACCCGAGCTCGAGATCCTGAGTCGCGCCGGCTTCCTGCATGTGGTAGCCGCTCACGCTGATGCTGTTGAAGCGAGGCATGTTTGCCGCGGTGTACCTGAAGATGTCGGCGACGATCCGCATCGACGGAGTCGGAGGATAAATGTACGTGTTGCGGACCATGAACTCCTTGAGGATGTCGTTCTGGATGGTCCCGGTGAGCTTGCTGGCGTCGACACCCTGCTCTTCGGCTGCGACGACGTAGAGCGCGAGGATCGGAAGCACCGCACCGTTCATCGTCATCGAAACGCTCATCTTGTCGAGCGGGATGCCGTCGAAGAGGATGCGCATGTCCTTGATCGAGTCGATCGCCACGCCGGCCATTCCGACATCGCCCGCGACACGGGGGTGATCGGAGTCGTATCCCCGGTGGGTTGCCAAGTCGAAGGCGATCGAGAGCCCCTTTTGACCTGCCGCGAGATTCCGACGGTAGAAGGCGTTGCTCTTCTCGGCGGTCGAGAAGCCCGAGTACTGCCGAATGGTCCAGGGCCGGCGCACGTACATGGTCGAATACGGGCCGCGCAAAAACGGAGGGATGCCGGGCATCGTCTGCAAATGCGTGACCGGATCGAGATCTTCGGCGGTGTAGACGGGAGAAACAGCGATTCCTTCGGGTGTGTCCCAGCGCTGGTCGGCTCGCCCGCCGGCAAGGGCCTTCCACTCGGCTAGGGGCGAGGCGCCACCGTCCGACGCTGTGTCATCGAAGTCGATCTGGCTGAAGTCGGGCAGGCGGCTCATCCTTGCACCCCCATGGCGTCGAGGACTCGTGTCATCGCGCTGAGCACGTCCGCACCGGCGTAAATGAACTCATGCGCCCCAAGCGCGCGAACCTCGCTCTCGCGCTCCCCAGGACGGCCCGCGACGATCACCAGGTCGCATCCGGCCTTTTTGAGAGCCGCGACGGCAGGCTCGAGCATCGTGTCGTAGTCGGCGTCGCTGCCGCAAATCACAGCGAGCCCGGCAGCGGAGCTCTTCCAGGCAGCGGCGAGGGCGTCCATGCCATCGAAGCCGTCGTTGGTGATCGCGTCGACGCCCACCGCAGCAAGAAGGTTTTGGGCCCAGGTCGCCCGTGCCGTGTGGGAGGCGATCGAACCTAGATTGGCGAGGAACGCCGCCGGTCGAGTTGCTTGAGAGTCGCTTCGCTCCCGCTGCCGCTCCCAAATCTCCGATGCTCTCCACTGGAGAATCGGCTCGACGTGGAAATCGGGTTGGCCGTGCTGAAGGACGGTTGCGACGCTGTACATGTCGGCTCCGTGGCTCGTGGCATCGACGCAAGCCGCCGTCAGTGTGCCAGGCGTGCGAGCCTCGTCCTTCACGCTGCGAGCAAGCGCCAAGAGCAAATCGCGGTTGGCGCCCAAATCGAGCGACTCGAGGGACGCCTTCAGCAGGGCCTGCAGATCCTGGTCGGACGCGGATGGTCGCTCGATCAGTCCCTCCCGCAGGTTCGGAAACTCGCTCACGCCCACCAGCGCCGCCGTTCGTTTGCAAAAGGCCTTCTCGCGCTCGTCCGCAACGTCGCGAATCGCATCTACGAGCTTGCCTGAACCGAGCGCGTGCACCACGCCGCCCTCGGCTTCGATCGAGCGCAGCTCCGTCCAAGCAGCCCGCGCTAGATCGTTGGTGAGTCGCTCGATGAACCAACTCCCACCAGCGGGATCGGCCACCTCCCCGAGGTGAGATTCCTCGCGCAACACGACCTGCGTGTTGCGAGCGACACGGCGTGCAAGCTCATCGGGGGAACCTATGACGCAGTCGAAGGGCAGCGTGGCGATGCTGTGCGCGCCGCCAAGAACCGCGGCGGTGCACTCCGCGGTCGCCCGCAGCATGTTCACCCAAGGGTCGATGCGTGCCTTGGTGAAACGCGAAGTTCGGCAATGCATGTGCATGGCTGCCGAGGATGGCTCGCCGCCAGCGCTGAGCACCACCTTCGCCCAAAGCCAACGGGCTGCGCGGAGCTTCGCGACTTGCGTGAAGAAATCGCCGGCTACCGCGTAGCTGAATCCGATTTGTCGAGCCGCTGCGTCCACGCTCATTCCTGCATCGGTGAGCTCGCGGAGGTAGTGGATGCCCGTGGCGATGGTGTACGCAAGCTCTTGGACGATGCTCGCGCCTCCGCCGTCGTAAGGCTCGCCCGAAACGTTCACGGCGCGAAGGTCGGGAGCGTTCTTGGAGCACCAGATTGCCAAATCTCGGAGCTCGGCCGACCGCGCGCGAAGCCCTCCTTGAATGCATCCTTCAGCAGCGAGCAAACCAATCGGGTCGAAACCGAGGCCGCCGCTGAGCTCGTCGCACCCCAAGCCGCGGCGCTTCGCGACTGCGAGAAACCCCGAGGCAACCGCCAGTGCGTCTGAACCGCCGTCGAGACAAACCGACGTCGTCCGGAGATCGACGGCGGCCAGCAGCTCGTCGAGCTCGTTGACCGTGAGGACGCGGCACCCGCGGCGCGGCCCCAGACGCAACCAAAGCGCCTCCACGCCGCGTTCGACGTCCTGCCGAATCATCTCTTTGCAAATGACGGGACGAGGCTCGTCGTATTCCTGGCGAATCGACCACGTCCCCAGAGGCGACGCACCGCGGAGATATGGAACGACTCCGGGCAGACCAGGATCGTGGAGCCCCTCGACGTCCTGTGCTGCATAGAGCGGCTCCAGCGCTGGACCCCCGGGGGCGGCCGATCGAAGCCGGTCGAACGAGGCGCCCTTGAGGTCGGCCTCCACTTTTGCAATCCACTCCGACTTGCTGACGGGTGGAAAGACGTTCATTCGCTCGTCGAAGTTGGACACCGCAGGGCTAGATAGACTAGAGAGATTGCTGCCGCAATCCGCCCCTCGGGCCGATTTGAATCCTAGGCCTCCGCCTCGGTCGCGCTGTCCCAGAATTCTTCGACGGTCCCGACGCGATCCTGGAGGTCCACGTAGGCATCGCCCACGTTGACGAGCACGTAGCCGACGCCTTTGGTACGCCCCAGGCGCGTCTGAATGCGCGCCAGCTCGATGACGCTGATACCGGAGGACACCACCACCATCACGCGGTGCGCGAGCCGCGCGGCGCGACGCAACACGGGGCCGCTCAATGGGCCGTTCCAGGCTAGTGCCACGCCCCTCACGGACCCGGAGCTCGGCACGGCGCGGTCCGGCGGGTCGGAGGGTCGAAGCCTGCGAAGCTCCTCCTCAGTGTCCCCGAGCAACCGGACGGCCGCGCTCATGACGGCATTGGAGGCGCCCGCCGCCGGCGTTTCGGTTCGAACATGAACCGCACGCCCCGCCCGGGATGGGCTCTGCTCGGTCGCGACGGGGACGGGTCGGGTGAGCAGGAACGCCTCTTCGTCGGCCGCCTCTGCGTCACCCGTCGCTTCATCACGCTCTGGCGTGTACACATCAGGAAGCGGCACCATCATGCGAACGGTAGCTCGCGCCCCCCGCTTGCGCCGAAACGGCTCGGGCTGACTCGAGGGCCTGGGTGGCTCGCTCGAACCGATCGTAGACACCGGTGCCACCGAAGGAGGCGAGGTCGAAATCCCAGGCGGCCGCGACGACTGAACCGCGGGCAGGCCGATCATCGTCTTTTTGCGCGGCGGCCTCGAGGAGTAGGCCTGCTTCTCGTCCTTCTCGGCCTCATCTTGGGGCTTTGGCGGGGGCGTAACGACCGGCGGTCCTGACGGAGAGCTGCTCGACGGCGGCACGACACCTTGAATCGTCGGGCGCGCGGACGGCCTGGCCCCCGGAGGCGCAGACACGCCGGCCTGTGAGGAGAGTCGACGCGGGCGCGACGGGGCCGCGGGAGGCTGCGGCGATGGTGCCGGCGTGATGACCGGAGCCGCACTCGAGGCTGTGCCTGCCCGCTCCCCAACGTCGAGAATCGCGGCCGCCAGCCAAGGCGCATCGGCGAGACGCATCGCAAAAGAGCAGGCGATGTCGCGCTCGACCTCGGTCGCCGGAACGACGAGCGTGCGTCCTGCCCCGTACATTCCATAGTCCTCGAGCTCGTCGACGAAGGTTTCGAGGGCTCCCGGATCGCGCGGCCAGACGCTGGTGCCTAGCACCGGGCCGTTGCCCCACCACGCCACCTCGCGCGGGGCTTCGACGGTGAGGGATCGTAACCTTCCCACGATGATCGCGATCGCGAAGATCAGTGCCGCTACGATCGGCAGCATCACGAGCAAGACAACGTACGGCCCGGAGGGATGGGACTCCTCGGGCACCATCGGGAACGACAAGACGCGAAAACCCGTCATCGGCCCGAGCGACGCATCCCGGAGCTCGGCAGCTCGTTCGCTGAGTTGCGTGAATCGCTCCTCGGCGGCCTCCGCCGCTCCGAGCAGTTGTCGAGCCTCGCCCTCGTCCGGAGAAAGCGATTCGATTTCCGCTCGAATCGTCTTCAACAGGACCAGTAGGGCGGATTCCCGCTCTTTGGCCCCGGCCAGCTCGGCGCGCGCGGTGGCGAGCTCCTGGTCGACGGCGGCCCGGGCTGGATTGACCGCCATCGTCTGCTCTCCGAGCTCTGCCTTCTGACCCTTCCTTTGCGCTTGGAGGCTTGCAACCCTTTGTTTGAGCGCCTGCACCCTGGGATGTTGCTCGCTCAACGAAGCGCGCGCCGAAGCAAGCTCGGAGCGCGCCTGCGCAAGAGGCGAGTCGACGGGTGAGCCCCTCTTCGCGCTCGCGACCATCTGACGGGGTAGCTCCTTCTGTGCCTTTTCGAGCTCGTTGATGCGGGCCTGCTGCGCCACTATCTCGACCGAAGCCGCCTCCGCTTCGGTGCGAAGCTGGTCGGCACGCGCCAAGAGCTGTGTCTTCTCTTGCAGTACGTCCGGCTTGCCGCTCTCTTCTCGAAACACTTCATACGCCGCGACGGCTTCGTTTCGCGTCTCTTTGGCGTGCTCTAAACCCTGCGCGTTCTCCGCGGTGAGACGCTCTAGCCTCCCCTTGTTGAAGCTGGCTTGCCGCGCGAGGAACACCTCGAGCACGGCTTGGGTGAGAGCCTGCGCCCGTTCTGCGCCGCTTGCTCGTCCGACGATCCGCATCGCAGCCTCGGCTTCCAGCGTCACCTCGACCTGGCTTTCGAGACCCTCGAGCGACACGTCCCAGCTCAGTCGATCGCGCACCTCCCGAAGTCGGCTGGGTGCGATCGCTGCATCGACGAAAGCGTCAGGCGTCGGCCGTGCACCCGCGCGCTCCAACGCCGGCGTCCCTTCGTACAAGAGCTGTGCCGAAGACTCGAAGGTTTGCGGCACGAAGAAGGATCCGAGAAGCGCGATTACGGAGGCGACCACAAACACCTTGAGCAGGCGCTTTCGCTGGTCGCGCAGAACCCACAGCAGGCGCCGCGGCTCAACCGGCAAGCCTGGACGGCGTGGCTTTTCAGCCGACGCCTCCTCGTCGCCAAAGTCGTACGTCGCGTCGTCCAAGCGGTGTCCTCTGCTTCAATGAGCATGGCCGTCGAGGCGCCCTCCGGGCAAGTCGACAAGCGATGTTAGACTGCTAACGTCGCGGCCGAAGATGCGCCCGTGGGTGGAAAGATTAGTGGCCGCCTGGGGCATCGCCTGGGTGTCGCTCTTGCTCGGACGGGCGATTTGGCGACTTACTCCGCTCGCCCTCGAACCCTGGACGCAGGACCTGATGACGAACAGTCAGAAGGGCATTTACATCGCCTGGCTCGTCGCAAACGCGTATTTGGAAGGCTACCGTGGCTTCCAGCTACGGTTCTCGCCGCGGGTCGTGTCCCGGGCGGTCTACCTTGGGCAGCATCCCCGGCCCTTCTGGATTGTCCTGGCACTTCCCTTTTGCCTAAGCCTCTTTCACTCGACCCGACGCCAGATGACGGTGAGCTGGGTGTTCGTGATTGCCATCGTTCTGCTGGTTTGGTGGGTCCGTTCTCTTCCGCAACCCTGGCGCGGGATCGTGGACGGCGGCGTTGTGCTCGGCCTGATGTGGGGGCTGGGAGTCATATGGTGGCTGTTTCTTCGCTACCTACTCGGCGCCCAAATCCCCCCTCCGGGTGACATCCCGTTGGAAAAAGCAGGACGAGAGCAGCCTGCGCTCGGATAGCCCACGGTTTTTTTCGAAAATGGGCAAACCAAGGCTACAGAAACCTTGTAAAACCCTGGCTGAACGGGCTCTCAGCCTTGGCATGAGGGTACTGCAGCCGGCACACTGGCACTTAAGGGGATTCAGGCCACACTTGGCCTCGCGAAACATGGGGAACCACGATTCACAGAGGGGAGCGCGACCAAGGCTAGTGCCATGGGCGTGTGCGCTAGTCGCGACATCACTGGTGTGGATGTCGGGTTCCTGGGGCACCTTTGCATCCGCGGAGCTCCCCGTCACCGGCAACCCGGTGCTTCGCGAAGCGCAACACGCAGAGTCGCACGCGGAGCCCTCGGACGCAGACCTCGATAAGATCGCGCGAATGCCCCGAAGCATTTCGCCGTCGGACATCGAGCCGAACCCGAGCGTTTCCGTCGGCTACCCCAATCGAGGCCTCCTCAGGTTTGGGATGCGGATCAACGACGATAAGGCGCTCAAGGTCAAAGTTGGTTCTCAGGACACGCGCCACGCGACCGGCGAGCTCATTCGACTGATCGAACGCGCCGCGCACGAAGTTGCGTTTCGGTACCCGCGGGCTGAGCTCACGGTCGGTGACCTCTCGCGACCCGGTGGCGGCCGATTCCGCCCGCACGTATCCCATCAAAGCGGTCGCGACGTCGACCTCGGATTCTACCTGCTCGATCGGCGCTCATCGCCGGTGAATGCACACGTCTTCGTCCGGCTCAACAATAAGGCTATGGGCAAACAATGGGGCAGCCTCTACAAGTTCGACGCTGCAAGGAACTGGGCACTCGTGGAGTCCATGCTCAGCCATCCGACCACCGACGTTCAGCACATCTTCGTGTCGAACGCCATCAAGCGTCGCCTGCTCAATCAGGGGATCAAGGAACGCGCGAACCCCGAGGTCTTGATGCGCGCCCGACGCGTAATCACGCAGCCCCGTCACGGTGCGCCACACCGCAGCCACTTCCACGTCCGTATTTACTGCGCCGACGACGATCGGCCGATGTGCAAGGACCGCCCGCCGTTCTACTCATGGCACCAGCGAGCGAACCAAGCTCCCGCCGTCAGCACGCTCAAGCCCAATGATTCATGAGCTGGCAGGGTCATTTCTGGACCCTCGGCCCCTTTCTTCGCCATAGCCTGCTTCCGGCAACGGTTCCGGATTGGCAGCGCTGGCAGACGAGCCTCGACGACGGGGTAGTCGGCACGCTCGAGCTGAGCGGGCGGCTCAGTGGAAGCGGCGATTCCGACGCGATCGTGGTCATCGTGCACGGGCTCGGCGGAAGTGCGACGAGCTACTACGCGCGTCGTGCCGCGCTCGCGGCTTCACGCGCCGGAATGGACAGCCTCCGGCTGAATCTTCGCGGCGCCGACCGCAGCGGCGCGGACTACTACCACGCCGGCCTCACCGACGATCTCGATGCCGCGCTGCGGAGCCCCGCTCTCGCTCGCTATGGTACGATCCTACTGCTCGCGTATTCGCTCGGTGGCAACATGGTGCTTCGCTACCTCGCCGACCGGCCAGAAGAGCGGGTGCGGGCCGTCGCTGCGGTTTGCTCGCCGATCGACTTGAAGCCGGGAGCGCGTGCGATCGACCAGCCGCGGGGCTTCTTCTATCGGCGACACATCTTGAGGGCGCTCAAGGACATTTACCGAAAGGTAGCGGAGCGTCGCGAGGTGCCTCTGCCCACCTCAGAGGCCAATCGTATCGACACCATCGAGCAGTGGGACGAACGCATCATCGCTCCACGTCACGGTTTCGCAGGGGCCGAAGACTACTGGGCGAAGACCAGCGCCTGCCACGTGCTTGGCGACATCGCGACACCCACCCTCTTCGTCGCAGCTGAGCGCGACCCGATGGTACCGATCGACACCGTGCGGCCCTGGCTCCAGAATGCGACCAGGCTGCGACGGGTCGTCGCCTCGCGGGGAGGCCACGTGGGTTTCCCCCAGGAAACGGACCTTGGACTCGGTTTCGGGGGCACCGTCGAAGACCAGGTTCTCCAATGGATGCTGGCACACACATAGCGTTTCGCCTGGCCGCTGCGCTAGCGCTCGGCCTCGTCGCACACTCGGGGTGCACCGAGGACAGACCTGACTCGCCGGACCAGCGGACGCGGCCTGCGACCTGCCCTGGGACCCGAAGGGTGGAGCCTCCCCTCGCCCACGTTGCGCCCCCCGCCGACACCCTCGAATACTGGCTCGTCAGGAACGCGGCCTATGGGCCGCTCGATGAGCCGCTGATGGACGCGGACGCGGTCCGGCGCCATCAGCATGCGCTTCGGGAGCCGAGGGACGGCGAACCGATCGGTCAGGTGGATCTGCTGGCACCGATCGATCGAGACGCGCTGCAGGTGCAGCTCGACGAGCGCCTCGGCTACATGAGGCAAAAGCTCGAGGCGGACGAGCTCTTCGACTCACAGGCAGAGGCGCTCGGGCCAGACCTGCTCGCGTCGTTTGTTCCGCCCGCGCCGATCGTTGCGATGGACGAGTGGAGAGTGGTCGAAAAGCGCGAGCCGCTTCGCTGTGGTCCCTACGACGGGGGCCTCCACACCAGTCCGGTCGACCCGGACTTCGACCGCAACCGCTGCAGCACGATGCGCGAGGGCGAGCTGGTGCAGCTCCTGGCGCGCTGGCCGAACGGCATGTACCTGGCGCGAACACCGTACACGCTCGGCTGGGTCCGCACCAAAGCGCTCTCCCCGGCGATCACGCGCGGTGAAGTCGAATCGAGAAGGCAGAGCCGTGAGCTCCGCCCGTTTACCCGGCGAGAGCTCCTCAGCGCCGCGTTCTCGATGCGCGGCGAGCCCTACGGCTGGGGCGGCAAAGGCGGCGGCTATGATTGCTCGCGGTTTCTGCTCGAAGTCTTTGCGCGATTCGGGATTGACTTGCCGCGCCACAGCGCGCGGCAAGCCATGGCCGGCACCTTCAGCATCGATGTGTCTCGCGTGGAGGACGCCAACGAGAAACGCCTTTTGATCGAGGCCTCCGCACGCCGCGGAATCGTGCTGCTCCACTTCCCCGGACACATCATGCTCTACCTCGGCACGAGCGAAGAAGGCGTGCCCATGGTCATCCACTCGTTCTCCGAGTACCTGACGCCCTGTGTCGGCCTCGACTTGGAGACGGTCAACCGCGTTGATCGAGTCGCGGTGAGCGATCTCTCCTTGGGCGCCGGAAGCTCGCGCGGCGATTTTTTGAGCCGGATCACGCGCATCACCGTTTTGGGCAAAACCCCGGGGCCTGCCCTGATCGCGGATGCAGAGCTTCGCCCCAGTGCGCCGGTCTCCCTTCCCGAGCAACGATGCGCCGGCGGCCGCCAAACCGCGATCTTTCGATCGCCGCAGCGACCGGACTCCTCGAGGCCCCTTCGAGTCATCGTCACCGGCGAGCGCGATCCCGGTCTCGCCTCGCTGGTTCTCTTCGCGCCAGATGGCTCACGCCTCACCCCGGCGGAGCATGTTCTGGACGGGCCTCCGTCCAGCCGATGGGTCGAGGTCCCCGAACCGGAAGCAGGACGTTGGACCGCCGTGTTTGCCGATGGCGACCTCGTGCGCGCGTGCGAATCCTTCGTGGTCGCCAAGCGTCCTGCGCCGCCCGCACCGCGCAGCTCCCCCGGCCCCGCGTGGACGCCGCGCCGGAAATGGGAGCGCGACACCGAAAACCTCTATGCCGCGTTCGTCGAGCAGCTTTTCGTCGAGCCCCGCGGCGAGGACGTCACCTGGCCGCGGCTCCAAGAGCTGATCGGCGAACGCGATCGCAATCTTCTCTACGACTACCGCGCGGTTGGCGAGGACGCGAGGCTAGACCTCGAGCCGGACTGCGCGGACTTGCCGTACTTCTTGCGCGCCTACTTCGCGTGGAAGCTCCAGCTCCCCTTCGTCTATCGTGCCTGCACGCGAGGGCGCAAAGACACGCCGCCTGTCTGTGAGCCCACGGTGTTCAGCAATCTCGACGCCGTTCCAGACAGCACTGATGCTGGCGCGTTTCGTCGATTTACTCGAAGAATTGCGGGCACCGTCCACTCCTCGAGCCCGCGCACCCTCCCCTCCGACGACCAAACCGATCTCTACCCGGTTCGCTTGAGTCGGCGCGCGATCCGGCCGGGAACCGTGTTTGCCGACCCGTACGGCCACGTCCTGGTCGTAGCGCGCTGGAAGCCCCAAGGGGTCAGCGACTACGGTGTCCTCATCGGAGCCGACGCCCAACCCGACGGAACGGTCGGCCGTCGGCGCTTCTGGCGCGGCTCGTTCTTGTTCACCCCTACGACCGATCTGGTCGGCGCAGGGTTCAAAGCCTGGCGACCCGTTCGCTACGCGCCAAATCGTGTGACTGACACTGAC
>SHLP01000033.1 GCA_004283055.1 Deltaproteobacteria bacterium | reverse complement strand
GATGGGCAGCACAGCGATGGGGCCGGCGCCTAGTCGTAGGTCGACTTGAGGAGCCGTGGCGACGGGGCGCCCGATCGCGAGCACGCCCGTCGCGAGCCGTTCTTCGATCGTACGGTTGACCGCAGCCCCCTGTCGCGCGTTTTTCCGCGCCCCGATCGCGTCTACGAGGTCAGCTTCTCGATAACCCGGTCGAGCTCATCGAAGCTCGCGTAGTTGATCCGAACTTGGCCGCGCTCTTTGCCGCTCTCGTGGATCTTCGTCGTCGACCCCAGCGCGCGCGACAAGCGAAGCTCGAGGTCTCGCACATTGCTGCTCTTGCCCGCCTTCTTCGGCGCCGTGCTACCGCCATCGCCTCTTGCCAGGCGCCGCGCCTGCCGCTCGGCCTCGCGGACGCTCCACCCTTTGGACACCGCGCTTCGCGCAAGCTTCTTCATGCTCGATACGCTCGGCGCCGAGAGTAGGGCGCGGCCGTGGCCTTCGCTCAGCTGGCCGTCCTCGACCAGGTCCATCACGTCCTTCGGGAGCTTCAAGAGCCGCAGTGCATTGGCTACGGTCGATCGCTCCTTGCCCACCTTGGTCGCGATGACCTCCTGCGTGTACCCGTAGTCGTCGACCAGGCGCTGAAATGCGCGCGCCGTCTCGAGGGGGTTGAGGTCCTCCCGCTGCAGGTTTTCGACCAGCGCGGCCTCGAACGCGGCTTCGTCCCCGAGGTCGTGTTGAAAGATCGGCACTTCTTTCAAGCCCGCCTGCTGGGCGGCGCGCCAGCGCCGTTCGCCGGCGATGATCTCGAAGCCGCCCGACGCCCGCTTTCGCACCAAAATCGGCTCGAGCACACCGTGCTCGCGAATGGAAGCCGCCAGCTCGGCGAGCCCCTCTGCGCCCATTCGCCCGCGCGGCTGCATGCGGCCCGGGTGGAGGTCCTCGATGGCGGCGCTGTTTTTCGTGGAGCGCTCCGAGGCCGGCGGCGTCGCGGGCAGCAAGCCGTCCAGTCCACGCCCCAGGCGTCTGCGAGCCACTAAGCCGCTACCTCCAGATCTTCGAGCAGCTCGCGCGCCAGGTTGAGATAGGTGTACGAACCCCGCGAGGAGGCGTCGTAGAGAATCACCGGTTTGCCGTGCGAGGGAGCCTCCGCGAGGCGTACGTTGCGGGGAATGATCGTCTCGTAGACGTGAAAATGGCGCCGAACCTCGTCCGCTACTTCGTTGGCCAGGTTGTTGCGCGAGTCGAACATCGTCAGCACCACACCATGTATCTCGAGCTGCTCGTTGACCGAAGCGCGCACGCGCTCGATCGTCCCCACCAGCTGCGACAGGCCTTCGAGCGCGTAGTACTCGCACTGCAGCGGAACCATTACGATGTCCGCGGCGGTCAAGGCGTTGATGGTCAACATGCCCAATGAGGGCGGGCAATCGATGACGATGAAATCGTAGTCGTCGCGAACCGCATCGAGCGCCTTTCGCAAGCGCAGCGCGCTGTCGTCGGCCTGAAGCAGATCGCGCTCGGCGCCAACCAGGTCCTGGGTCGCCGCGATGACGTGCAGGTACGGCATGTCGGTCTCGTAGATCACGTCGGCGGTGTCGACTTCCGCGAGCAGCAGCTCGTAGGAGCCCTCCAGATCTTCATCGCCCGGGCTCATGCCAACCCCGGTGGATGCGTTCCCCTGTGGGTCGAGATCGACCAAAAGGACGCGCTGCTCGGCAACAGCTAGACTGGCGCCCAGATTGACCGCCGTAGTCGTCTTGCCGACGCCGCCCTTTTGATTGGCGATCGCTACCACCCGACTCATGGTCTGCGTCTACCAGCGCAGGTCGACGGTTTCAATCTCGTCTGTTTTTTTGCCATCTCGATCGCCCTGGGTAGGGTGTGCCCAGATGTAGGATAACGTAGTCATTTGCCATACCATCCCACGGGTGGCGCGCTGGCAAAAAGGGAGGGGACATGCGCCCTAGCGGACCGAAGAACTATCAGACCATGGCCGAGTTCGAGCGTGAAGAGCTGCGTCGCCATCATAAGGCCGGGTGGTCTTTGGACGATCTCTATTCCGAAGCGACCTTCGAACCCGGGGAGGACGATTCTCTCAAGAACGACGAGCCGAAGGAGCTTGATTTCGACTTCTAGTGGGCCGACGCGCAGCCGCAGAGAGCAGGTTCAGTCGAGCGGGCCGCCGCCCGGCTGAAGCAGATGCTGTTCGTGACCATAGTTGGCGTCGTGCTGCGTTGGTCCGATGATGCCCTCGGCCATCGCCCAAAGAAGCGCGAACGCGACAGCGAGAGTGACCAAGCTCAGGACGATGAGCTTCGGGCCGGTCCAAAACGCGTCTTCTTTGGCAGTACGCTCGGCCATCGACTCGCTCATCGGAACGTTGTTGTACGTGTTTGGCATCAAAAAAGCCCAAAACCCTCTCGAGTCGGCTACTTAGTGCCATCCCGGCGGGGGGTCAAACCAGCCGCGAAAGGCGCGTTCGCTCGACAAATTGCGGCCCTGTCCTAGAAGCTGAGGGTTCGTTCGCCCGAGGAATCTCTTGTCTGCCATCGAGCTCATGACGCCGCGGATGCTCCAGGACATGCGGCGGTCCTGCCAACTCGCCGCAGATTGCCTGACCGCGGTGGGCGAAATCATCCGACCCAGCATCGCGACCGACGAGATCAACCGTTTCGTGCACGAGTACATCGTTTCGCGCGGCGCGTATCCGTCACCGCTGAACTACAAGGGCTTTCCGAAGAGCGTGTGCACCAGCGTGAACGACTGCGTCTGCCATGGAATTCCGGATGACCGGGTTCTCGCAGACGGCGACATCGTCAATGTGGACGTCACCACCTACCTGCCCAAAGAGCACGGCTACCACGGCGACACGAGCCTGACGTTCTACGTGGGCAAGCCGAGCGATGAAGCGATCCACGTCGTGGAGACGGCGCGCCGCTGCCTCGAGCTGGGCATCGCCGAGGTCAAACACGGCAATCGCATCGGCGACATCGGTGCGGCGATCCAAGAGTACGCCGAGGGCAGGGGCTGCTCGGTCGTGCGCGACTACGTCGGCCATGGGGTCGGCCGCGAGTTCCACATGCCGCCCCAGATCCCGCACTTCGGCCGCCGGGGCAAAGACAAGCGCATGAAGGCGGGCATGGTCTTCACCATCGAACCGATGATCAACGTCGGCGGCTACCAGACCGAGGTGATGGACGACGAGTGGACGGTGCTCACGCTGGACCGGTCGCTCTCGGCTCAGTTCGAGCATACCGTGTTGGTGACGCGAGACGGGGTCGAGGTGCTCACGTCACGCAAGGACGTCGCACGAGGCTCCGAAGACAAGCCCTGGGTCGACGTCGGCCCGCTTTCCTCGCCCGCAGCCTGGAGCGCCCGCCAAGAAAGAACGGGCTGACGAACCAGCTCATCGCCGCCGGGCGGAAGCCGCAGCCCAAGCGCTCGCTAGCTCAAAGGGGTTCCGCGGCGTCCGAGACGTAGAGATCACCGTCGTGTTCCCGAACGGGGAGCCTGTGAAGCGCGAGGCCTTCGCACGGGCCGTCGACGCAGTAGCCGTCGTGCAGACGATAGAGCGCGCCGTGTGTACCGCAGATGAGATACGCTCCGTCTGGACTGAGCAACTCCCCCGTCCCTCCGTCGAGCGGTACGGGGAGATGCCGGCACAGGTTCCGGTACGCGACGATAGCCCCGCTTTCATCACGAAGCAGCAGCGCCACGATCGGGATTCCCTCGTCATCGTGGCCGAGCTGGGTCGTGTGTACGACGCCGTCCCGCAGCTCCTCTTCCCGGCAGACCCAAACCTCCATCGTCTCAATCTCTCCCCGGCTGGGTGTAGGCTTCACGCGAAGGTACGGCAACGAGGTCTCGTGCCGGGAGCCAGAGCCCCGTCAACCATCCGCCGTACACGCAGCCCGTATCGAGACCGACGGCATGGGGGTGGTTCTGAAGTCCGCGCACCGCGTCGTGCCCGAAGACGACGAGCCTCGGCCCGGGCCAGAGCGAGGCCCAGGGCGTGCCCTCTTCGTAGCTTCTCGACGCGCTCCCGTCGTTCAGGATGCTACGCATGTTCATGAGGTCGTAGGGATCCTGCTCTTCGAGCGGCAGGTCGACCACGAGCCCGGCGTGGACGACCAATGCGTCGTGCTCGGGCAGCTCGAGCCAGAGCGGAAGGCCTTCAAGCCAACGCCAATCCTCCTCGTCGAGAGCGTCGGCGACCCGCTGGTGGGAGGGTCTGAGCTTCGGCGGATCCTCGCCGGCCTGGCGCGCATCCCACCATCTGAGGCAATGCTGGTCGTGGTTGCCCCGCACAGCCCGCGCGCCAAGCTTTCGAAGGAGCCGGACAACCCCCAGCGAATCCGGCCCTTTGGCGACCAAATCTCCGACCAGAACCAGCTGGTCTCCGTCCTCCCAGCCGGACTCCTCGAGCAGGTCTTCGAGCTCTTCGCGGCAGCCGTGGACATCTCCCACGATCAGGGTTCGGGCGGTCATATCTCGATCTTGGGCGCGTCTGGCCGGGTTTCCAAGTTCATGAGGTTAGCGGGGCGTTGACAGCGGGCGCAAAGCGGCAATAGAGCGGTTTTCATGATCAAAGAAGGCCACAAGGCTCCTGCGTTCAATCTGCCCTCTTCCGCCGGGGGCAAACTGGCTCTCAAGGACCTCGCCGGCAAGTACGTCATCCTCTACTTCTACCCGCGCGACAACACACCGGGCTGCACCACCGAAGCGAACGACTTCAACGCGGCGCTGCGAAAAATCAAGGCACGCGACGCCGTCGTCGTCGGCGTGAGCAAGGATTCAATCGACTCGCACTGCAAGTTCGCGGACAAGTTCAAGCTGAAGTTCCCGCTGCTCAGCGACGCCGACGGAACAATGCTCGAGAAGTACGGCGCCTGGGGCGAAAAGAACATGTATGGAAAAAAGTCGATGGGCATCATCCGCTCCACCGTGCTGATTGGACCCGACGGAAAAGTCATCAAGCACTTCCCCAAAGTCAGAGTGAAGGGGCACGTCGAGGCGGTGTTGGAGGCCCTCGACGAAGCCCGTAGCGATTGACACCTGGGAGAGTACCGGCGCATGGTTGTACTGCGATGAGCGAGCCAAGCCCCACGCCTGCGGCCGAGATCCGCGAAGCGCCCGAGGCGCTCGATCCCAACTTCAGGATTGAGCTGCCCAATTTCGAGGGCCCGCTGGACCTGCTCCTGCATCTCATTCGGAAGCACGAGCTCGACATCCTCGACCTGCCGATCGCGTTCATCACCGACAAATACCTCGAATACCTGGGCTTGATGGGGGCTTTGAACCTCGACATCGCCTCGGAGTACCTGGTGATGGCGGCGACGCTGGCGCACATCAAGAGCAAGATGCTGCTGCCGCGGCCGCCCCAAGACCAAGACGACGACGAGATCGACGAGCTCGACCCGCGAGCCGAGCTGATTCGGCGTTTGCTCGAGTACCAGAAGTACAAAACCGTCGCTGCAGATCTCGGCGAACGCGCGATCGTGGGCAGGGACGTGTTCTCGGCGGGCACCCCTCCGCCGGCCAGTCAAGAGGCGCCACCCCTCGCTCAAGTGAGCGTCTTCAAGCTTCTCGACGCGCTCAAACGGATCGCCGAACGCGTCAACGCAACCATCTCGCTGGAAGTCGATGCCGAGCGGATGTCGATTCAGGAACGGATCGGGAGCCTGGTCGACTTGCTCCGCGAGCGCCGCCGCTGCCGCTTCGACGAGCTTTTCGAAGGCGTGAGCACCTCCTACGATCTGGTGGTCACCTTTTTGGCTCTGCTCGAGATGGCCAAAATGCGTCTTGCGAGCATCTATCAGACCGACCACGAGGAGCCGATCTACCTGGAGTACACGCTGCTCGACGCCTCGGGCGAGGCGGTGATCCCCGCCGATCTGGCACGGCCGAGCAGCGACGGGATCGAAGCGCCGATCGATGCTGAGCTTCCCAAGGACAGCGGGGCGAGAAGGGAATCGGTCGTCGTGCCGGCGGGCACCTCGGACGCGCATGCATGGAGTGAGGACGAGCTAGAGCCATGACCCAGACGAACCTGCAGGCCGAAAACGGCACCTCGGAAAACGGCGCGGGAGCGCCGATCGCGCAGAGCGCAGAGTCGCTCAAGAACGTTCTCGAAAGCCTGATCTTCGTTTCGAGCAGCCCGGTTTCCGCGAAGCGCTTGGCACGCGCTGCACGGTCGACCCTCGCCGAGGTCCAACCGCTGCTCGACCAGCTCGTGGCGGACTACGCGCACCGCGGCGTGCACCTGTACTACGTAGCTGGCGGCTACCAGTTTCGCTCGGCGCGGGAGAGCGCCGATTTCGTCAAGACGCTCGTTGCGCCGAAGCCCGTGCGGCTCAGCCGCGCGCAGCTCGAGACACTCGCGATCGTTGCCTATCGCCAACCGCTCACCCGGCCCGAGGTCGATGACGTTCGCGGCGTCGACTCCGGCTCGTCGCTCAAGATGCTCGCCGAGCGCGGTTTGGTGAAGATCCTCGGCCGGAAGGACGAGCCGGGCAGGCCGCTCGTCTATGGAACGAGCCCGCTCTTCCTCGAGTTCTTCGGTTTGAGCGGCCTCCAAGACCTTCCAACGCTTCAAGAATTCAGCGACCTCAGCGACGAGCACAGGGCCTTGTTCGAGGAGAAGACCGGCGAATCGATCGACATCGCTGCTGCGGAAATTGCAGCAGCCGAAGCCATGGAAGAAGCCGAAGAAGAGCTCCTGGCCCAGGAAGAGGCCGCCATGGCGGCCGCCGAGGCGCAGGCCGCGGGCGACGAAGAGGACCAAGACGACGAGGACGACGAGGACGACGAGGACGACGAATGACCTTTCAGGAGCTCATCCTCGCGCTCGAACGCTTCTGGGCCGAGCGCGGCTGTCTCATCGTCCAGCCCTACAACTCCGAGGTGGGCGCGGGCACGTTCAACCCGCACACCTTTCTGCGCGCGATCGGCCCCGAGCCCTGGAACGTCGCGTACGTCGAGCCGAGCCGACGCCCGACCGACGGCCGCTACGGCGAGAATCCCAACCGCCTGCAGCAATTTCACCAGTACCAGGTCATCCTCAAGCCTTCGCCGCTCGACATTCAGGAGCTCTACCTCGAGTCGCTGCGCGCGCTCGGCACCGACCCGCAGCGCCATGACATTCGCTTCATCGAGGATGATTGGGAATCGCCGACCCTGGGCGCATGGGGTCTTGGATGGCAGGTCTGGCTAGACGGGCTCGAGATCAGCCAGTTCACGTACTTCCAGCAGTGTGGCGGCATCGATTGTAAACCGATCAGCGGAGAGCTCACCTACGGGCTCGAGCGGATCGCAATGTACCTTCAGGACGTCGACGATGTGTACGAGCTCCAATGGGCGCCTGGAATACGCTACGGAGACCTCTACAAGCGCGCGGAGTGGGAGTGGAGCACCTACAATTTCGAACAGGCGGATACCGAGCTCCAAAAGGACCTATTCGCGGAGTACGAGAAGCAGGTCGCCCTGCTGCTCGGATTGAGCGAAAAGAAGGGGAAGGGCGGCGTGCTGCTGTTCGACCGCGAGCCGCTCGAACGGCTGGCGCTCCCGGCCTACGACGCGGTCATCAAATGCAGCCACTACTTCAACGTCCTCGACGCCCGCGGGGCGATCAGCGTGACTGAACGCCAGCGCTACATCGGGCGTGTGAGGATCCTCGCAAGAGCGGTGGCGGAGTCCTGGTACGCACAGCGCGAGGCGCTCGGCTTTCCGCTTCTCGAGACGGCTGTGGCCGCGCAATAGAGCGGTCGGAGGGGAGCCCCATTGCGCGGCCGGATCCGGTCTGGTAGCAACGCCACTTCATGTCATCCGAGTTTTTGCTGGAAATTGGGACCGAGGAGCTACCCGCGTCATTCGTGACGCATGCCCTTCACTCGATGAAGACGAGCGCGATCGAGCTGCTGGACCAGGCCCGACTCGGCAGCGACGCGCTCGAAGTGGCGACGCTCGGCACGCCGCGGCGTCTGGCGCTCCGAATTCGAGGACTGGCCGATCGCCAGCCCGACCGCGACGAGACCATCCTTGGTCCACCGTGGGGCGCCGCATTCGATGTGGACGGTTCAGCCAAGAAGGCCGCGACCGGCTTCGCGAAGAAGCACGGCCTACGGATCGAGGACCTGCGCAAGCAAACCACGGACAAGGGTGACTACGTCAGCGTGCGGCTCCTCGAACCCGGCGAGGCGACGAGCAAAGTGCTTGCGGAAATCCTTCCACGCCTCTGTCAGCAGATCAGCTTTCCCAAGTCGATGCGCTGGGGGCCCGGCGAAGTCGCCTTCGGCCGGCCCATCCATTGGATCGTGTCGTTGTTCGGAAGCGAGATCGTGGAGTTCGACTTTGCCAACGTGCAGGCGGGGCGCGCAACGCGCGGCCATCGCTTCCTCGCCCCCGAGAGCTTCAACCTCGACGAAGCGAGCCAGTATGTGAAGGCGCTCGAGCGCGCGCACGTGATCGTCGACCTCGAGGATCGCAAAGCGCGCATGATGGATGGACTGCTCGCGGCGGCCAAGTCGCTCGGCGGCGTGCTCGAGCCGGATGCCTTCCTCGCCGACGAGTGCGTTTCGCTCGTCGAAGAGCCGTTCACCGTCCCGGGGGGCTTCGACGAATCCTTCCTCGAGCTCCCAGACGCGGTCGTGATTTCGGTGATGCGCGACCATCAACGCTATTTTGCCGTCCGTGCGTCCGAGGGCGGCGCGCTGCTTCCCGCCTACCTCAACGTCGTCAACACCGCAGAGGATCCTGCCACCATTGCGAAGGGAAACGACCGCGTCCTTCGTGCCCGCCTGGCAGACGGTCGGTTCTTCGTGGAAGAAGACCGCAAGGCGCCGCTCGCCGGCCGGCTCACGAAGCTCGAATCGGTAGTGTTCCAATCCAAGCTCGGCACCATGGGCGCCAAGGTTCGTCGGCTCCAGGCCAACGCTCGCGCGCTCGCTAGCGCGTCGGGGGCGAACGCCGATGCCTGCGAGGAGGCCGCGCGGCTTTGCAAGGCGGACCTCGAAACGCTGATCGTCTACGAGTTCCCCGAGCTGCAGGGTGAGATGGGGCGCTGGTACGCCCTGCGCGAGGGGATCGACCCGACGATTGCCGACGCGATCCGCGATCATTACCGTCCTCAAGGCGCGGACGACGTCGTGC
Source organism: Deltaproteobacteria bacterium (assembly GCA_004283055.1). GTDB lineage: Bacteria > Myxococcota_A > Polyangia > Polyangiales > Houyiibacteriaceae > SG8-38. The sequence goes on along the minus strand of SHLP01000033.1, from coordinate 20,086 downwards.
CAGACCAAACGGTTGGCGCCGTCGTCGCAGTCGCCGACCGGATCGATACCCTCGTCGGCTGCTTCGGCATTGGCCTCGTGCCAAGCGGCTCGGCCGACCCTTTCGCTCTCCGCCGCGCCGCCCTCGGCATCATCCGTATCGCCCTCGAAGGGCCGATCGACGTCGACCTGCGGGCACTGATCGCGCAGGCGCACGGCGCGTACGCGGGCGACGCCGAGCTTGGTAGCGCGGACGATGTGGGTTCGGCCCTCGATGGGTTCTTTCGTGGCCGCATCCGCGGCATGCTCAAGGACCCCTTCGGGGGCGATGTGGTCGACGCTTGCCTAGGCGCATGGGACGGCACCTCGCTTCGCGACCTCCGGAGCCGAATCGAAGCGGTGTCCGAGCTACGGGCCGCACCCGAATTCGAAGCGCTCGCTGTGGCATTCAAGCGTGCGTTCAACATCACCAAGGAGAGCGAGCGGGGACCGATCGACTCGAGCCTCCTCGAAGCCGGCGCGGAGGCCGCGCTTGCCGAGCGCTTTACGACCGTACGCGACAAAATCCGTGAAGCGACCGGAGAGCGGCGATACGCGGAGGCCTTGAAGCTGGTCGCCCAAGAGCTTGGCGCCCCGATCGATCGCTTTTTCGACGAGGTCTTCGTCATGGTCGACGACCCACGCGTTCGGGACAATCGACTGCGTTTGCTCGGAGAAATCGCAGACACCGTGAGTGACATTGCGCACTTCCACCAGCTCGGGACAAAGTTGCAGCGCCGTGACCCTTCTGTACCCGCTTGACGCAGACTTGGACCCGGAGGCGCGCCTGCGGCTACTCGGCAGAAAGGCGGCCGGCCTCAACGAGATGACCGAGCTCGGGATCCCGGTCCCCCCTGGGTTCACCATCACGACCGACGTCGGTCGGACCTACCAAACGAAGGGGTCGCTCCCCGCGGGCCTGAGAGAGGCCGTGGCCTCTGCGCTCCGGAGCCTCGAGAAGCGACTTGGCAGAGGTTTTGGTGACGCGCACAATCCTCTGCTCCTTTCGATTCGCTCGGGCGCCGAGGTGTCGATGCCGGGCATGATGGACACCGTCCTCAACATCGGCCTCGGCGAGCTCACCCTCGAGGGGCTCGCAGCGCAGCACGGGGACGAACGCTTCGCGCTCGATGCCTACCGGCGCTTGCTGCAGATGTACGGATCGGTCGTGCGCGGCATCGGTGCCGACCGTTTCCAGCATCTGCTGAGCAACGTCAAGCACGATCTAGGACGCCCCCGAATGCTCGACTCCGAGCTCACCGTCCCCGCCCTCGAAGGGCTGGTCGCCTCGTACCTTTCAGTGATCGAGACGAATTCGAGGGTGCCGTTCCCACAGGACGTCGAGATGCAGCTCTGGGACTCGATCGGCGCGGTCTTCGCATCGTGGCACAACCCGCGCGCCGTTCGGTACCGACGCATGCAGGGAATCGACGACTCCATCGGCACAGCGTGCACCGTGCAAGCCATGGTCTTCGGGAACACGGGCCCACGCAGCGGTTCCGGCGTGGCCTTCACCCGCAACCCCTCGAGCGGGGAGCCGCAGCTCTACGGCGAATTTCTCCCAAACGCCCAGGGCGAGGACGTGGTAGCCGGCATTCGGACGCCGGTAGCGCTCACCGCGGTTGCCTCTGCGCCCGGCAAAGAAGCGTCGAGCCTCGAGCTTTCGCTCCCCGACGCCTTCGCGTCGATTTCCTCCTATTCGGCGCTGCTCGAGAGCCACTTCGGCGACATGCAGGACATCGAGTTCACAATCGAAGAAGGTGAGCCGTACTTGCTTCAGACACGCTCCGCGAAGCGAACCGCCCATGCCGCCGTCCGAGTCGCGGTCGACATGGTGAAGGAAGGTGTTCTCAGCAAGAACGACGCTCTGCTTCGGGTCGATGCGCGGTCGCTCGAACAGCTGCTGCGGGCGCAGCTTCCGGGCCAAAACGACCTGACCTCCCGCGGCATCGAGCCGCTGGCGGTCGGCCTGCCGGCAGGTCCCGGGGCGGCCTCGGGCCGAATCGTGTTTGACGCCGACGACGCCGTCCGCTGGGCGTCTGAAGGCCAGGAGGTGATCCTGATTCGACAGGAAACCAGCGCCGAGGACATTCACGGCATGAAGGCGGCAAAGGGCGTCGTAACGGGCGCTGGGGGGATGACTTCGCATGCGGCCGTCGTCGCCCGCGGGCTCGGGAAGTGCTGCGTGGTCGGCTGCGGAGGGCTTCAGATCAACCTCCGGGATCGCACCGTGCGCCTTCGCGGCCTCGAGGCGGCTGAGCCTCTGCGCGAGGGGGACATGCTCACCCTCGATGGCTCGACCGGAAGGGTCTTCGCAGGCGCGCTCGACCTCGAGGCGTCGACCACCGTAGAGGAGTTGCGCGAGCTGATGAGCTGGGCCGATGCGGTCCGCCGAATGCGTGTGTACGCCGAAGCGGACACACCGCAAGCGGCCCGCGCGGCGCTGAGCTACGGCGCCGAGGGGGTGGGCCTGTGCCGCACCGAGCGCATGTTCTTCGCGAAAGACCGCTTGTTTGCGATGCGGTGCGCACTCCTTGCGGTCGAGGACGCGCAGCGACTCGAGTGGCTCTCGGAGCTCGAGCGCGCGCAGAGAGAAGACTTCGTCGAAATTTTTCACGCGATGAAGGGTCGGCCGGTGACGATTCGCCTGCTCGACAGGGCGCTCCAAGAATTCCTTCCAGATGATGAACCGTCACTCCAAGCGATCGCCGACTCGCTCGACATCGAGCTCGAAGAAGCGACCAAGGCCGCCGCACGGCATCGCGAGTCGAACCCGGACTTCGGCCACCGCGGGGTCCGCTCGGGGCTCACAGTCCCGGGGCTCTACGACATGCAGCTTCGCGCAATGCTGTTCGCCGCGCGCGACTGCGTAGAGCAGGGGTTCGAGGTCGACCTCGAGGTTCTGATTCCGATGATCGCGTTTACCTCGGAGGTCGAGGCCGTTCGCGCCGCCCTCGATCGCGCGAACCGCGAGATCTTCGCGAAGCCCGCAGACGCTTTCCAGTGCCGACTCGGGGCGATGATCGAGCTGCCGCGCGCCTGCCTCATCGCCGGAGAGCTCGCCCAGCTCGTTCACTTCTTTTCCTTCGGCGGCAACGATCTGACGCAGACGGCGCTCGGCATCAGCCGGGACGACGCCAGCCGCTTCCTTCCGGCCTACCGCCGCGAGCTCGGCCTGCTGGCCAGCGACCCCTTCGCCCACCTCGACGAGGAGGTCGCCGAGCTCATCCGCATCGCTCTCGAACGGGGCAGGGCTGTCCGGCCGGACCTCCGCGCAGGCCTCTGCGGTGACCAGGGTGGGAGCCAAACCTCCATCGAAGTCTGCGAAAAGCTGGGGCTGGACTTCGTGTCGGCGCCTCTTTCCCAGCTCCCAGGGGCCCGCTTGGCCGCTGCGCAGGCCCGCCTCCGCTAGAATTCCCCATCGTTCTGCCGTTTTCGGCCTTCGAGGGCTTGCTGAACAGGCCGGGCCGTGTTGGAATGAATTTGACTGGAATATTACGGCTCAGCTGTATGGGCGATAGCACGAGAACCATAGCGGGTCCGATCGGTGCCGTGGGCGCTTCGGGTCCGACGCGCGTGGCGGAATGGCTGCTGGGGCAGACCATCGACCAGCGCTACCGCGTCGATTCCCTGCTCGGCGAAGGCGGTATGGGTCTGGTGTACCGCGTCACCCATACGCGACTCAACAAGCCGCTGGCGATGAAGGTCCTTCGCCAGGAAAACACACGGGACCCCGAGGTCTTGGCGAGGTTTCGGCTTGAAGCCGAGAGCGCGTCCAACATCGGAAACCGGCACATCATCGACGTGAGTGACTTCGGCGAGCTGAGCGACGGTTCAACGTATTTCATCATGGAGTACCTCGATGGGCTGGACCTGATCGCCGCCATCGACAGCGTCGACCGAATGACCGAGGAGCGCGCGCTTCACATCGCGATTCAGGTCTGCCGTGCGCTCGGCGCTGCCCACGAAGCCGGAATCACGCATCGCGATCTCAAGCCAGAAAACGTGTTTCTGATTCGGCGCGAGGACGAAGAGGACTTCGTCAAGGTGCTCGACTTCGGCATTGCGAAGGTGGGTCACGGGCCCAGTCGGCTCACCCGGGCCGGAGAGGTCCTCGGGACGCCGCACTACATGTCGCCCGAGCAGTGCGAAGGCGAGGGCGTCGATCATCGAACCGACATCTACGCGCTCGGCGTCTTGCTCTACGAGATGCTAACGGGTCACGTTCCGCATGACGCAGACACGATGATGGGGATCCTCACCAAGCACATGCACGAAGAACCGATCCCGCCAAGGGTGCGGGTGCCGCACATCTCCGAAGAGCTCGAGACCCTCGTCATGCGCTGCCTCGAGAAGCAGCCCGAGCGCCGGTATCAAACGATGCACGAAGTCCTGGGTGACCTCGAGCTCGTCAGAGCGGGCCTCCAGCCGGTCGGTCCGGATACCTGGACGCTTCCGCCAACCCGACCCCCGCGCCCCTGGCGCCGGAGCGCGTTTCAGGTTTACGCTGGAGGCCTTGCGCTCGCGCTCCTGGTCCTCGTCGCTACCATCGCCATGGGAACGTCCCAGAAATCAGAGCCGGAGAAGGCGGCGGCCGATTCGGGGCAAGCAGCGCCCGCAGCCGAGGCAGTGGACCTGACGGCGAGCCGGCCCGCGCCCCTGCTCCCGCCTCCGATGCTCGCTCCCCTGCTCGGGGAGGATGCGAGCCGTGCGCCAGGAGCTTTGGACGCGCTGGCCTCGTCCTCCGATGCAGCGACGGCGCGATCGCCGAAAGCGCGCGCCAAGCCGGTTCGTCGCAAACCGCGACGACGCTCTAAGCCAGGGCCTGCGCGGGATCCATCGATTCTCGATCCCTGGAACTGAGCGCCTTCGCTGCCAGTTGCCCCTACTATGCTGAACGGCTAGGGTGCCGCCCCATGCGGTCGCGATTTGACCCATGGAGCGGCTGGATCGGGTCCGCTCTGGGGTTCTTGCTTGTGTTTGGAACGGTCTCGACCGGCTGTGGCAGGACAACGGGCCAAGATCTGCCGCCCGGCTTGATGTCCTTTCCCATCGCGATCGAGCTCTCGCTCGACGAAGACGCCGAGGGCGAGCCGAAGTATCTATATGTCACCAGCTCGAATTTCGCGCTTCAGTGGAACTCCGGGAATGTCCAATCCTACGACTTGGACAAAGTGCTCGAGGCGATACAGACGGGCTGCATCGGCGCTGGGGTAGCCAATAGCTGCCTCCGGTCCAGCTTCGAGGGCAACATCAACGAGCCGGAGTGCGTCTGCGACCCCGTGAACGATGACGACTGCACGGCGATTCCGCCGGACCGCTGCTCGGTGGTTCCCTCCAATCTCCGATTCCGCGACCCCGGAGCTGCGCTGAGGCTCATCCCGGTGGATGGGCTGATCCCCGGCGAGGTGTCCATCGGCTCCTTTTCGGATGGAATGGGACTTTCGACCGACGGCAGGCGCATCTACATCCCGGTGCGAAGCGATTCCAACCTGACCTTCATCGACGTGAACGAGGAAGGTCAGCTGAGCTGTGGCGGCGCATTCGGCGAGCCGCACACCTGTACGAGCCCGTATCGATCGGGAAGCGCGGAGCTGGTGAATCCAAGTTTGAATCTCGGGCTTCCTCCGGACCCGGTCGATGTCTACGTCGGCGACCTCGCGGCGGACTTCGGGGATGTAGACGGATCCGATGACGCGGCCTTGGATGGCGATTACATCCTGATGGCGCACCGCGAGGGCCGTGCGAGCATGTTTTTCGACCAATTCCGCCCCGGCGGACCGGAGCCCCAACAACGCCCGCGCCTTGCTGCGACGCTCGACGACCTGGCTCCCGAGCAGGTGACCATCACGTATGAGCCCGGCGCCAAGCGAGCCTGGATCCCCAGCGCCGAAGTCCCCGCCATCGTTCGCGTTGGCATCGCTGTCGACGAAGACCCGACTCAAAGCTACCTCTTCGACGCGGGCCTTCTGTTCGTGAGCGGCCTCGACCAGGGCCGCAGCAATCGAGACATCCGATTCGACCCGCGCGAGGGGCGGAACCTCGCCTACATCGTCTCGCGATCGCCCGAGGCTCTGATCGTCGCGCGAAGCGATGTTGCTGGAGGAGACCTCAACATGGTCGCCCAGATCCCGACGTGCGGCGATCCCTCGCGCGTCCAAATCGCCGAGGTCCCGGCGCGGGGCGACACCGTCGTCCTCGCCTTCGTAAGCTGCTTCCTGTCGCGCAACGTCCAAGTCGTCGACACGGACTCCTTTCAGGGACTAACGACCTTGACCAACGTGAGCGGGGCCTTCGAGTTCGTCATCGATGCGCCGCGGCGTCTCCTGTACGTGGCGGACTTCAGCACCTCGGTGATTCGTGTCGCCGATCTGCAGCCCATTCTCGACTGCCTGGAATCGACCGGCGCCGAAGAGGGCACGGAGTGCGCGCCGCGGCTTCTTGGGCTGGTCGGCCTTCCGCAACCGGTGGCGGAGCTGCCTCGATGATGCGTCTGCCCGTGATATCGCTCATCGCCTGCGCGCTCGTCCTGGCGTCCTGCAGGAACAATGCGGACACGGTCGCTCTCGCCTCCTTGAATCGCTCGGCAAAGCTTCAGTTCCTGTGCGCCGACATCGAACGGACGAGCGGCAATCGGTTCGTCCTCCAAGCCATCCTGCCGGCCGGCCTCTGCGACGGAGAGACGGTCGTCGCCCCCGAGCTCGAGCCTCAGTTCCTCGGCGCCGTCACCCAAATCGAGCGCGGCGAGGTCGCGGTCGTGAACTTCACCAACGGGTTCATCTCGAATACCAACCCGACGGTACCCGGCGTGACGGCGGTCACGGTCGATGAGCAACCGACCGGGATTCAGATCTCGCCTTTTGCGCCGGCTTACACGTACCTGACCAGCTTCAGCGCGAAGAGCATTCAGGCCGTCCCGACCGAATTCATCATCAGCGGCACCACGAACCTAGCCACGCCGGAATCGCGCCGCCTCGACGCTGGGCCCACGGACCTCGCACTGCACGAGAGCGCACAAAGCACGCTGATCACGAACGAGGAGGGCCAGGTCACTGGCGCCGAACCGACCGTCGACTATCGCACCCTCTACGCCGCCATCCCGGAGCTCGGCGTGGTGGCTCAGGTTCAGGTGATCATTAATCCGGTCACGGGCGAGCAGTTCCTCGGCGGCCCCGTTCTACTTCCGCTTCCCACCGTGGGCTGCCCGGTCGACCAAGTCCCAGCACCAGAACCGGGCGGCCTCGACTCGGACCGCCCCGTCTCGGACGGCAACGACTACAATCGCATTTGCCCGCAGGGCGACACGGCGAGGGAGAACGACAACCCGAGATACCGAGTCATCAAGACGGTCAAGACGACGCGGCCCTGCGCCGAGGGTCCGTCGATGGGCCCCCGCCCCATCGCCCTCACGATCGACAGCGGCAAGGAACAGGGCAGCGCCTCTCAAACGGGCACGGGCGACGCTAGCGACGACGTCTTGCTCGTCGCGGACGCCAATCAGCCGCTGATCCATCGCTTCGCGCTCGGCCCAGGCGGCGCAACGCCGCTGGAGCCGATCATCACCGGAACACCGACTCGCGAAATCGCCGTGACCCCGTTCGTGCCCGCCAGCTCCGCAGACGACGACCAAGCCGCCACCGAACGCTACCTCTACGCCGTGAGCGCGATCGACGGCAGCATCCTGGTGATCGATTATACCGAGGATCCCGAATCAACGCCGGAGGAAGACAAGACCTTTGGCGCCGTGCTTCCGCTCATCGCCGGGGTCTCGGCGCGTGCGAACGAAGAGAACGTCGAATCCCGCAACCGCGCTCGCTTTGCGTTTTCGAACGTCCGCGCCATCGAAGTCATCTCGCCGTCCTACGAGCTCGAGGACGACACGAGCGGGACCGGCGTGCGGGTCCCCCTCGACAGCATCTGTGATCCAAATGACTCGAACGCGCGCGCTTTGGCGCAGAGCGCGAGCAACATGCGAGGCGTCTTTTTGGCCGTGAGCCTGTCGAATGGCACGATGTTTTTCCTCGACATCTACGATCTCAACGCGCCGTGCAGAGGCGGCGCCTGCACCCTGACGGAAACGGGCCCAGACCGTCTCGCGAGCATTCGTCGGCACCGCGAACGATTCCAGTTCACGCCCGCGACCGAGACCGTGGTCGAGATCGACGGCAGCCCGTCGTTTCAGTTCAACGCGGCACCCGGGAAGCTCGACGAAACGACCGGCCGTCCGATCAGCTCCGACGGTCCCGGGCTGGAGTTCATAAACTGTCCGCGGGAGACGAGTATCGACACCGACGGCACAGAGCGTGTTGCCTCGTCGATGATCGGCGTCTTCCCCGCGCTGGCGACGGGGTCCAACGATGACGCGCTCATCTGCGCGTCGTCGCAGGTCTGGAGCACGTTCTCGGAGCGGTGGGATGCCACCTGGCAGGGATTGATCCCGAATTCCGAGGGAGGCCTCGGTCGCTTTGCCGATGAGAATCTCGAAGGCACCGAGGCGGGCAATTGGTTTCAAGCCGGCGACGTCCCGCTGTGCAGGGTCGGCGTGCTCGGCCCGCAGCCCGCCGACGCTGCGCTCGTCGAATCTTATCTGGGCGACCGCCTCGTGATCACGGGTGAGCTGCCGCCGATCACCCGCGACGATCCCGCTTGCCAAGAGTTCGCAGACCTGAGGGACGAGCTCGACGAGCGTCAGGTTTGGTTCCCCATCCTCCGGGCTTTCAATCAGGAGCTCGAGATCGGGGAGTCCCCCGCAAGCTCCACCCTCCTCGACCGAGTCCGGGCCTGCTTCCCCGAGTTCACCGAGTATCAAATCCACACCAGACAGGCCTACACGGTGACCGGGACGACGTCGGGCTTCATCAACCGGGTCATTCCGGACGCGCTCGACGAGTGCATTCTGGACCCGAGCCGACCGGTCGATTTGCCCACGGCCGACGACCCCTTCCTCGATGTGGACAGCTATCTCGCGGGTCGTGCCTTTGCGAGCAAACAGTACATCAACCCGCTGGTGAGCTTTCAAATCGGCCCTTTTCCGCCGGAGGCGGGTGAGCCGATACCCAACGCCACCCTTTTGAACTTCAACGTCAGCAATCAGTTCGTGCGGCTTGGTCTCGACACCGGCGCGGGGATTAGCTCGCTGCCCGCCTCGATCCTATTTGCCCCGCAGCAAGACCAGCTCTACCTCGTGGACCTCGACGCAGGGATCCGGCGGATCGTGTTTTCTCCCCTTAACATCGTCCAGACTTTTCAGTAGACCCGGTTCATGGGGGTAGCGGGCACGGCGCGAAAGAAGGACCACAGCCCGGTCATGCGCCAATTCCTGCGCGCCAAGGGGCAGCATCCAGATGCGATCATCTTCTTCCGCCTCGGGGATTTCTACGAGATGTTCTACGAGGATGCGGTCCGCGCCGCGGGCATCCTCGACATCGCGCTGACCTCCCGAGGGACCGATCCCGACGGCAACAAGATCCCCATGGCCGGCGTCCCGCACCACGCTGCGGCCGGATACCTCGCCGGACTGCTCCGCCACGGGGAGAAGGTGGCGATGTGCGAGCAGATGGCGGAACCCTCGGGCGCGCGCGGGGTCGTCCCCCGCGAGGTGGTGCGGGTGGTCACGCCGGGGCTTTGCCTCGAGCCCGACGCCCTCGACGCGCGCTCGGAGAACTTCCTGGTGGCCGCCACGCGAAACGGCGGCGTGGCTGCGCTCGAGCTGTCGACCGGCACGCTTCGAGCCTGCGTGGTCGAGTTGGGCCCTCAATGGGTGGGCGAGCTCGTGCGCCTCGATCCTGCCGAACTGCTCCTCGAAGCCGGAGCGCCTGAGCTCGAAGCGCTCTGCAAGCAATCCCTTCCGAAGTCGGCGCTGCGCTCGGTCGAGCTACCGCCGGGCGCCGAGCGCTTGGAACAATGGCTGAGCCCCGAGCAGGCCGCCGAGCTTTCGAGCCAAGCGCCCGCGGCGGAGGCGGCGTTGCTCGTGCTCGACTACGCGAAAAAGCACCAGGCCGACTCCCCGATCCACACGGCCACCCTGTACGCGGCGGGCGAACGGCTGGTCCTCGACGACGCGGCGGTACGCAATCTGGAGCTCGTGCGCACCCTGGACGGCGAGCGCCGGGGCTCCGTCCTCGAGCTGCTCGACGAGACCCAGACACCGATGGGCGCGCGGGCACTCCGGTCACGCCTCCTCGAGCCGCTGACCGACATCGAGCGCATCCGGCGGCGGCACGATGCCGTGGAGCTCTTCTTCGCCGACGGGCGCATTCGCGAACAGGCTAGGGCGAGGCTTGCGGAAATCGGAGACATCGAACGGCTGGCGGTGCGCGCCGCGGTGGGCTTGGCGACGCCGCGAGACTTGGGTGTCATCCGAAACGGCCTCGCGAGTGCAGAAGCGCTCCACCGCGAGCTCTCTGCGCGCCCCGGAAGCGCGCTCGACGACGCGATGGCCTCGCTCGAAGGGGTCGACCTCTGCGCCGATGTGCTCGCCCTGCTCCAGGCCGCCTTGGTTGCGGAGCCTCCGGCCGTCGAAAGGCAGGGCGGGATTTTTGCCGACGGTCATCTGGCCGAGCTCGACGAGCTTCGCAGGCTATCGACGACGGCAAAAGACATCATCCTCGACCTCGAGCGCCGCGAACGGCAGCGTACCGGCATCGGCTCGCTCAAAATCAAGTTCACGCGAGTGTTCGGGTACTACATCGAAATCACCAAATCCAAGCTCGACTGCGTCCCAGACGAATACGTGCGCAAGCAGACCATCGCGAGCGGCGAAAGGTTCATCACGGCCGAGCTCGCGGAGCTTCAAGACCGCATTCTGCACGCCGATGAGCGGTCGCGCGCGCTCGAGTCGGCGGCGTTCCTCGACTTGCGCAAAGCGATTGGCGAGGAGGCGCCGCGTCTTCACCGGCTGGCCCGAGTCATCGCCTCGATCGACACGAGCGCCGCATTGGCGGAGACCGCCCAGCGCCGTGGCTATGTCCGCCCCGAGGTCGATTCCAGCCGGGCGCTCTTTCTCGAAGACAGTCGGCACCCCACCGTCGAGTGCTACGCGGCCAAGGACGGCTTCGTCCCCAATACGATCGAGCTCAATCCCGAGGCCACGCGCTTCATGCTCCTGACCGGGCCGAACATGTCCGGGAAGTCCACCGCGATGCGTCAGGCGGCGCTGGCCGTGATCATGGCCCAGGCCGGGGGGTTCGTGGCCGCGAAGAGCGCCCGAATCGGCATCGTCGATCGCGTGTACACGCGGGTCGGGGCGAGCGACAGTCTCGCTCGAGGTCAGAGCACCTTCATGGTCGAAATGATGGAAGCGTCCGCCATCCTGCGCGGGGCGACCGAACGATCGTTCGTGATTCTGGACGAGATCGGACGCGGCACCAGCACCTACGACGGGCTCGCGATCGCCTGGGCCGTCGCCGAGCACCTTCACGACGCGACCGGTTGCCGTACGATCTTCGCGACGCACTACCACGAGCTCTGCGAGCTCGCCGATCGCCTGGAACAGGCCGCCAACTACAACGTTGCGGCAAAAGAGCACGATGACAGCATGGTTCTGCTCCATCAGCTCATCCCTGGCGGTTCGAATCGAAGCTATGGCCTGGCCGTTGCGAGGCTTGCAGGCGTGCCGCCCGTCGTGCTGGCCCGCGCCAAAACCAAGCTCAAAGAGCTCGAGGCGCGCGCAGAAGCAAGCACCGCACCTCAGATGCCCTTGTTCGAGGCCGAGCCGCCGCCTCGGTCCGATGTCGAAGCGACCTTGGCAGCGCTCGACGTCGAGCGGATGACCCCGGTCGATGCTCTGGTGACACTGGCTCGTCTCCGCGATCTCGCGCTCCGCGATGACGGCTAGCGAAGGGCCGGGGACGGTGTACGTCCGAGCGAGCGGCTGGTAATATCGGCGCCATGAAGGATCGTCTCGGCCGGATCACCGCAGCCCTCGAGGAGGCAGACCGGCAGCTCGTGAGCGCGCTCAATGCACGCGCGCGAGCGATTCGCGAATACACAGCGCTCCGCGAAGACGCTGGCGACGAACCGCTTCGGCTGCCGAAGAAGGCCACAGTGATCAACATCGCACGGGAGCTCGCCAAGGAGTTCCCGGAGTCGAGTATCGAGCCCGTCTTTCGCGAAGTTCTATCGGCGTGCACCGAGCTGATTACACCGGACCTCGTCGCGTATTTCGGTACACCGGGTGACCTCGCGCACGCCGCCGCCCGCGACTACTTCGGGCACGCTCCGAGCTTTCGGCCCACCGACACGGTTGAGGCCGTTCTCGAGGCGGTCCTGCACGGTCATGCGACCTTTGGCGTCGTCCCGCTCGAAACGTCTGCTGACGGAGCGATTACGGCGACGCTCAAAGGCTTGGTCGACACCGACGCCAAGCTTTGCGCGGAGCGCGTTGCGCCGCTTCGCTACCAGCTTCTTTCGCAGTCGGGAGACCCGGCGCAAGTGATCAAGATCTATGGATCGGCGCTGGCCATTGCCGCCTGCGAGCGGCAGCTCCGCTCTCGCTATCCGGACGCGATCCTAGTCGACGTCCAGTCCGGTGAGGCTGCGGCGCTTTTTGCGAGCGGCGACGACCAATCCGCGGCGCTCGGCTCCCCCTTGCTCAGAGAGCTCCACGGCCTGGAGCTGATCGAGGACCGGCTCGAAGACGACTCCAACGTGATCACCCGCTTCGGCATCGTCGGCAATCGCCTTCCGTCGCGCACTGGCAAAGACCGTACCTTCATTGCCGTCGCCCCCGGGGACGAGCCGGGCGCGCTCCACCGCGCGCTCAAGCCTTTGGCGGACCGCGAGATCAACCTCACCCGCATCGAGTCGCGGCCCTCCACCGGAACCCAATGGAGACACGTGTTCTTTCTCGAGATGGACGGTCACATCACCGACCGCGCCGTCCTCACCGGGGTCGAGGAGCTGCGCCGCATCTCGCGTTATGCCAAGGTCATCGGAAGCTATCCACGTTTGAGCTGACCGATTCCCATGAGCGACCTCGCGGCACCCCACATCCTCGCGCTGACGGCGTACGAGCCCGGCAAACCCGAGGACGAGCTTCGGCGCGAGCTCGGGCTGGACGACATCGTGAAGCTCGCGTCCAACGAGAACCCGTACGGGCCCTCGCCGAAGGCCATCGAGGCGTTGCGCACCGCTGACCTGCAGCTCGAGCGCTATCCCGACCCACGAGGCTACGCGCTTCGCGAGGCGCTCGCAGCTCACCACGAGGTGCGACCGGAGCAGGTCTGTCTCGGGAACGGCTCGAACGAGCTCATCGACTTGATCTGCCGCGTCGTCGCAAGCCGCGGGGAGCACGCGGTCTTCGGACACCCATCCTTTCCCTGCTATCGCATCGGGTCGGTGGCGCAGGAGCTCCGCTTCACGGCCGTCCCGCTTCGCGACGACTTGAACTGGAACGTCGACGATCTCTTGGACGCCGTGACCCCAGACACCAAGCTTGTCTTCGTCTCCAACCCAAACAATCCAACCGGCAGCTACATCGCGCGGCGAGAGCTCGAACGGCTGCTTCATTCGCTCCCCGAGCGGGTGCTGGCCGTCATCGACGAAGCCTATGTCGAGTACGCGGACGCGCGCGACTTCGCCCCCGCCACCGACTTGCGCGATATGCGAGAGCGGCTGGCGATTCTCCGAACCTTTTCGAAGGCGTATGCGCTCGCTGCGCTGCGCGTCGGGTACCTCCTCGGGCCGCGGGGGCTCGTCTTCGATCTCAACCGCCTACGTGCTCCGTTCAACGTCGGAACGCTGGGTCAGGTCGCCGCCACCGCCGCCCTGGGCGACCAGGCGCACCTGCGGGCGAGCGTGGAAGCCACCCTCCATGACCGCCGCGCGCTGGTCGAAGCCTTGGAGGGGGCTGGCCTCCGGGTCGCACCGAGCCAGGCCAACTTCATTTTGGTCGAGGTTCCAAAGCCGGGAAGGGCGGTTTACGAAGACCTGCTCCGCCATGGCGTGATCGTGCGCGCCATGGGCCCGCCGCTTCAATCCTGGATTCGGGTCACCGTAGGCAGGCCGGCAGAGAACGAGCGCTTTCTACAGGCACTTGTGCACGTGCTAAGGGAGGCGCGTGTCTAGCCACGCCTCGAGCGGATCGAAAAAGCGCTACCGCGTTCGCCGTTCTGGGCCGCTGCGCGGTAGCGTGCGGGTGCCGGGCGACAAGTCGATCGGTCATCGCAGCCTCATCTTCGCCGCGCTGGGGCGCGGCCGGTCCCGCATCACCGGCCTCTCCGAAGGCCTCGACAACGCCGCCACGCGTCAGGCGTTCCGCTCCATGGGCGTCACTGTCGAGAGCACGAATGAAGAAACAAGGGTCGATGGAGTCGGCCTACACGGACTGCGAATGCCGGCAGACGTCATCGACTGCGGCAACTCGGGCACCACGATGCGGCTGCTCGCCGGATTGCTGAGCGGCCAACGGTTCGGCACGCGCATGGTCGGCGACGAGTCGCTCACGCGCAGGCCCATGGGTCGGGTGATCAAGCCTCTCCGCGCGAGGGGCGCCCACATCGCCGGGAGCGCCGGCACGAAGCCGGACGAGCTCTATCCACCGATTTCGATTGCGCCGCTGGTCGAGGGGGAAGCCCTCAAGGGCATCGAATACGCGATGCCCATCGCCAGTGCCCAGGTCAAGAGCGCGCTGCTTCTCAGCGGGCTCTACGCCGGAGCCCCGACCGCGGTCGAGGAGCCGCTGCTCTCGCGCGACCACACCGAGCGGATGATGCTCGCTCTCGGCGTCCCGCTTCAAACCGCCGGCGCATCGGTCGTTCTCGACCCGAGCCTAGAGTGGGCCGGAGGTTGGGAGCCCTTCGATTGGCATGTGCCAGGGGATCCATCGAGCGCCGCGTTCCCGCTGCTGGCCGCCGCGATGGTGCCCGGGAGCGAGGTGAGTGTGAGCGACGTCTGCGTCAACCCGACCCGCACGGGCCTCTTCGATTGGCTGCGTTTGCTCGGTGCGAACGTCGCGCATCGTTCGAGCGGACACGGCGCGGGCGACGAACCGATGGCCGAGATCAGCGTCGGACAGCGCGGCGTTCGTGGCTCGGTCGCCGGAGGCGAGCTCATCGTCCGCATGATCGACGAAATCCCCGCGGTCTGCGCGCTGGCCGCCGTGTCCAAAGGCCGGACCGAGATTCGGGACGCCGGCGAGCTTCGGGTCAAAGAGAGCGACCGCATCGCGACGATGGCCCACGTCCTCGAAGCCTTTGGCGTCCCGTGCGAAGAGCTTCCCGACGGCCTGATCGTCAGCGGGGGCGCGCTGCTCCGCGGCGCGACGATCGAAAGCAGGGGCGACCACCGAATCGCCATGTCCGCAGCTCTGCTCGGGCTCGTGGCTGAAGGCGAATCGGTCATCGAGGGCGCGGAGGCGGTCGATACGAGCTTTCCCGGCTTCGTGGCGCTCATGCGCTCGCTTGGGGCCGAGATCACGGAGGAACCATCATGACCCGACCGCGCCCCGTCATCGCGATCGACGGCCCGGCCGGCGTGGGCAAGAGCACCACCGCGCGGGTGCTGGCGCAGCGCCTGGGCTACACCCTGGTCGACACCGGCGCCCTCTATCGGGGCGTCGCGCTCGCCGCCCGCGACCAGGGCGTCGCCTGGGATGACGAAGCCGCCGTAGCCGCCGTCGCAGTTGAGGCAGACCTTGGCTTTGCCCCGCAAGATGACGGAACGCCTCGGCTTTTGATCGACGGCACCGATCGAGCCGACGAGATTCGAACCCCGGAGATGTCCGCCGGCGCAAGCCAGGTCAGCGCCTACCCGGGCGTCCGGCGCGCGCTGCTCCAAATGCAACGCGATCTCGGCCGCGAGGGTGGCGTGGTGCTCGAAGGCCGCGACATCGGCACCGTGGTCTTCCCTGACGCCGAGGTGAAGCTCTTTCTCACGGCCTCCGCCGAAGAGCGAGCGAAGCGTCGAGTCGCGGACCTGCGAGACCGAGGCACCGACGCCGACTACGACCAAATCCTAGCAAAAATCAGGTCCCGCGATGAGGCGGACTCCACGCGGGCCATCGCCCCTCTGCGCCCCGCCGAGGACGCCGTGATCCTCGACAGCACGAGCCTCGACCTCGAATCGGTGGTCCAGCACGTGCTCGAGCTTGTCCAGGCCTGCAATTGACACCCCCAAACTCCCCTGCTACCCACGCACTCCCCTGCATTTCCGGGGGTCTTCGGAGGGTCGGCCATCCATGCCGCGCTCTGAGGAACGCACCGGAAGCAGCGAATATTACATGACCGAAACTACACAAATCCAAAACGAAAACCCCAATCCCGACAGCTTCGCCGCTCTTTTTGAAGCCTCGGCCACCCGAACAGACGCACTTCGCGAAGGCGACATCGTCGCCGGGACGATCCTGAAAGTCGGCAAAGACTCGGTCGTCGTCGACATCGGGTACAAGTCCGAAGGCGTCATCTCGCTCCACGAGTTCATCAACGCAGAAGGAAACATCTCGGCGACTGCCGGCGATTCCGTCGATGTGCTGATCGAATCCAAGGAGAACGAAGACGGCCTCGTCATGCTCTCCAAGGAGAAGGCCGACAAGCTCAAAGTCTGGGATGAAATCAGCGCCGCATGCGAGCGCGACGAGCTGATCGAAGGCACCATCACCCAGCGCGTGAAGGGCGGCCTCGCGGTCACCATCCGCGGCGGTGTGAAGGCGTTCCTTCCTGGCTCACAGGTCGACCTCCGGCCGGTCCGCAACCTGGATCGCCTCCTCGGCCAGACCTTTCAGTTCAAGGTCATCAAGTTCAACAAGAAGCGCGGCAACATCGTGCTCTCGCGTCGCGTCCTTCTCGAAAAGGAGCGCGACCGACTCAAGGAAGCCACCCTCGAGAACCTGCAAGAAGGTCAAATCGTCACCGGCACGATCAAGAACATCACCGAGTACGGTGCCTTCGTGGATCTGGGCGGCATCGACGGGCTTCTTCACATCACCGACATGAGCTGGGGCCGCGTGAATCACCCGTCCGAGGTCTTCGAAGTCGGCGATGAGGTCACCGTCAAGGTGCTCAAATACAACGCCGACACCGAGCGCGTGTCGCTCGGCCTCAAGCAGACCATGGAAGACCCGTGGAACGTGGCGACCGATCACTACGTCGCCGGCAAGAAGGTCAAGGGTAAGGTCGTGTCGCTCACCGACTATGGCGCCTTCATCGAGCTCGAGCAGGGCGTCGAGGGTCTCATCCACGTAAGCGAAATGACCTGGGCCAAGCCGAAGCATCCATCGAAGGTGCTCGAGGTCGGCCAAGAGGTCGAATGCGTCGTTCTCGATCTCGACGCTCAGAACAAGCGGATCAGCCTCGGCCTGAAGCAGCTCGAGCCCGACCCCTGGACGGTCTTCACGCAGAAGTACAACCCAGGCGACATCATCCAGGGCCGCGTGCGTTCCATCACCGATTACGGCGTATTCGTCGGCATCGAGGACGGCGTCGACGGCATGGTTCACAAGTCGGACCTGAGCTGGACCCAGCGCATCAACAACCCGGCCGACATCTACCGCAAGGGCGATGAGGTCGAAGCGATCATCCTTTCGATCAACCACGATGACCGCAAGGTCAGCTTGGGAATCAAGCAGCTCTACGAAGACCCCTGGGTCTTCGTGCCGAAACGTTACCCCGAAGGCACCGTCATCGAGGTGCGCTCGACCGGCGCCGACGAGTACGGCATTCACGTCGAGCTCGAGCGTGGCGTCGAGGGTGTGATTCCCCGCGGCGAGATCAGCGCCGACCTCAGCCAGGAGCCGACCGAGATCGTCAAGACCGGCGACATCGTCAAGGCCCAGGTCATTCGACTCGACGACGACGAACGCACGATCACGCTCTCGCTCCGCGCAGCAGAGGGCCAGGACGTGAACCAGGTCGCGCGTCCGGAGGAAGCCCAGAGGCGGGTGGCGCCGCGCAAGGTCGGCCCAAGCCTCGGCGGAGCGCAGGCGACCCTCGGCGATGCCCTGAAGGACAAGCTCGGAGCGTTTGCAATCGCCGCGAGCACCGACGAGGGCGACCAAGAGGCGCCAGCGGAGCCCGAAGAGGCCACCGCGGAAGAGCCGGCGGAAGAAGAGACCACGGACTGAGACCTTTGGCCTGAAGGGCCAGGACTCTGACGCGGGCCCGCTCATCTTCGATGAGCCGGGCCCGAGGTCGTCGAGGGGCGGATGCGGGCGCTGGCGCGGACGCTGGCACTGGCGTTGTACGCCTCCTCGAGCCGCTGCTACGAACGCTTATCCGACGAGTACTGTTCATCCTAGTTCACAGTGCGCTTCTCGCGGGAAGCGTTGCGATCGCACATGCCGATGAGGTGGGGTCCCGTCGAGAGCACATCGTCAACGGTGAGCCAACGGGGGAGGGCGAGGCGCTCGGAACGGTAGCGGTCGCCTTGCTGAGCGAGGAGCGGGCACGACAGGGGTTCGAGCCAGAGTCGCTGTTCTCCGGCGCATGGTGTACCGGCGTGCTTATCGCACCGACGGTGGTCCTTACGGCTGGGCACTGCGTCGAGCAATGTTCCTGGGACACATGCACCGACGCTGACGGGGAGCCGTTCGACTGCTACGGCTGCGACCCGGATTCGATCCCAGCCGCCAGGGTCTACATATCCGCAGGATCTCGGACCTTGGATGATATGTGGAGCGCCGAGGTGGTTCCGGTTCGCGAGCTGTTCGTGCCGGAGGGATACATCCCGTCCGCGTACTGGTATCTCGACGTCGGACTTTGCCAGCCGAGCGGCTTCGAGGAGCACCCGCGATGCGAGAAACCCGGACTGACGCCTGACCTCCACGACATCGCCGTCCTGCTCCTAGATGCCCCGGTTACGTCGCTGAGCCCCGTCCGAATCCTGCCCAAGATCGACACGCTGGTTGGCACGCAGGCGCTCGCCATCGGGTATGGCGACCGCGTTAGCCCAGAAAGCGACGAGCTCCTCAGCCAGGATCGATACGCGTCGATCCTCAATCAAACCAGCACGCTTGTCGAACAGGTCACCGAGCAGGAGATCCTCACCGCTGAGGGTGAGAACCAGAGTGGGGTGTGCTTTGGCGATTCGGGTGGCCCTCTTTATGTGCAGAGAGGACACGAAGTCTTCATCGCCGGAGTCGCCTCGAGGTTTCGAAATGATAGGGACGGCCCGCAATGTGGGGCGGGCGCCATTTACACCTCAGCGTCGGCCTATGCAGACTGGATCTTCGAAAAGGCGCCCGCGGCAAACCGATTGACGCTGAGCGGGGGTGGGGGGTGCTCCGCTACGAACGCGACCACCTCGGAAACTGGAGCCTGCTTCGTTGGGCTTCTGGTCTGGGTTGTTGCTCTTCGTGCGCGCCGAAAGGCGATGTGGGCGGCGCCATTCGCTTTCGTCGCTATCGCGTTGCTGGGCTGCGGCCCGAGCACGAACGACGACGTGAGCTTCTGCAACGATACCCGCGACCCCTACGGCATCTTCTGCAACCCGGACACCGAACGGATCGATCTCCGCGCGGCGGAAACGATCGCCCGGTCCGAGGTGCCCGGGGACGC
Organism: Deltaproteobacteria bacterium; assembly: GCA_004283055.1. Taxonomy (GTDB): domain Bacteria; phylum Myxococcota_A; class Polyangia; order Polyangiales; family Houyiibacteriaceae; genus SG8-38. The sequence continues at coordinate 579 of SHLP01000033.1, read as the reverse complement.
CCTGCTCCTGAGCGCGCAGAGCAGCAACAACGGCCTCGTCGATCCGGATGGCCGCGCCGACTCTTGGTACTTCAGCTACTACCTTGCGGGACGCACAGAGCCTCCGGCGGTCGAATTCTGGAGCATCAGCGTCTACTCGAACGAGCAGACGTTCGTCGATACGTTCGTGTCGGACACCGCAGGAAGCGGGCTGGTCTGTATTCCAACCGCGCCGATCCCCGTTCTCGACTCCAGGCAGCTCACTCACGAGGCGATCCGCCTGATGGAAAGGGAAGGCGTGACGGTCCGTCTCGCCGACGCGGGGCGCCTCTTCATCCGCCACAACCACATCTGCCAGAACGGCGAAGCTCTGCGAAACTACATCTCCTACGGTGGGATGGTCGTCTACTTCGACGACGCCGGCACGGTGTTCAAGCTAGAACACGATCCTCCGGGGTTTTGACTCAGACGCAGTCGGCGAGACCTCGAAGAAATGCGCTTCGCGGCGGGCTCGCGCTGGCGCTGACGCTGGCACTGGCACTGCCGCGGGTGTTTGGGGGGCGGGCGTCGCCGTTCGGCTTGTGCTGCCGCGGGTGTTGG